>JAQUPI010000044.1 GCA_028716705.1 Candidatus Omnitrophota bacterium
CAAGGAACCTATGGGCGCTTTTCGTTTCAGATCCCGTATCTTGAAACCGAAAGAAAGCGCGCATTACACCCTGGTCATGGGTATAGTAAACGATAGAGCGGGAATCCCCGGGATCTGCGCTAAATTCAACGATAAAACCAAGACGGAAAAAGCCCTCATGGAGAACAGGTCCTTTTGGCAGGACAGGATATCCTCGATCAGGATAAATACGGGCGACAGGAATTTCGATAACTGGGTAAAATGGGTAAACACCCAGCCGGCGTTAAGAAAGATCTTCGGATGCTCCTTCCTCCCTGATTTTGATTACGGTAAAGGAGGCAAGGGCTGGCGCGACCTTTGGCAGGACTGCCTCTCCCTTATTTTGAATGACCCCGAAGAAGTAAGGCCCTTATTGATGAATAATTTCAGGGGCGTGCGCGTAGACGGATCCAACGCTACAATTATAGGCAAGGACCCTGGCGAGTTCATCGCCGACCGTAATAATATCAGCCGCGTCTGGATGGACCATGGAGTTTGGCCGCTTTTGACAACGCAGCTATATATGCATCAAACCGGCGACCTGGGGATCCTGCTCGAAGAAACGGATTACTTCCGGGACCACCAACTATCCAGGAGCGGGGAAATAGACACGCGATGGAAACCCGAAGACGGAAAATCGCTTAAAGCCAAAAACAAGGAAGTGTATAAGGGTACTATCCTTGAGCATATATTGATCCAGAATTTAGTGCAATTTTTCAATGTCGGCCCGCATAACCATATCCGGCTCGAAGGCGCCGATTGGAACGACGGGTTGGATATGGCTCCGGAATACGGAGAGAGCGTCGCGTTCAGCTGTATGTACGCTCAAAATCTCATGAGCCTCTCGGAGATCATCGAAAGGCTTCCGGTTAAGGAAATAAGCGTCTTGAAAGAATTGGGTCTTTTATTGGAAATTATCACGCCCATGGATTACTCCGACATGGGCGCCAAGAATAAAATACTGCGTGAATATTTCCAAAGCGCCTGCCGGCAGGTCTCCGGAGAGAAAATATCCCTCAAGAAGACGGATTTGATCGACGATCTTAAAAAGAAAGCCGGATGGATCAGCGCCCATATACGCCAAAAGGAATGGCTCCCGGAAGGGTTCTTTAACGGCTATTACAATAACGATAAAGAGCGCGTCGAAGGAAGGGTCCGGGGCGTTGTGCGCATGACCTTGACCGGCCAGGTCTTCCCGGTGATGAGCGCGATCGCCGGAGACGCTCAAATAAAACAATTGTTCGCGAGCTGCCGGAAATATTTAAAGGACAAAAAACTCAAAGGCTTTCACCTGAATACCGACTTTAAGGATGAGCAGTTGAACTTGGGGCGGGCCTTTTCCTTTATTTACGGAGATAAGGAGAACGGCGCGTTCTTCAACCATATGATCGTAATGTTCGCCTACGCTCTTTATAAACAGGGATTTGCCGGGGAGGGTTACGAAGTTTTGGACTCAATTTACAGGATGGCGCTGAATACAAAAAACAGCAAGATTTACCCATGCCTGCCGGAATATTTCAATGCCGAAGGCCGGGGGATGTACAGCTATTTGACCGGCTCCGCAAGCTGGTTTATGTTAACGCTGGTGACCCAGGTATTCGGCGTAAGAGGGGAATATGGCGACTTTTTGATCGAGCCGAAACTGAGCGGGGATCAGTTCAGGAACGACGATACGTTAAGCATTTCGGCTAATTTTGCCGGCAAAGACATCCAGGTAAAATTCATAAATCCGCTAAAGAAGGATTTTGCGGTTTATTCTATAAAAAACGCGGTTCTCAATGGTAAGCAAATCGCCAAAAACCTAAAAACCCCGCGTCTTTTAATTCCGCGCGGAACGCTCTTAGCTTCTTCCGGTGCCATTACCCTCGAAATAACCCTGGATTAAAGTGAAACTTGCGTATTAAGGGAGCGTCCCTGCTTTAATTATCTGAGGAAGCGAGGGAGAGGTTTTTTTCGACGAATTCGACGAGCTTTTGCTGGATTGACGGGGAAATATTATGGAATTCAATTCCCATCCCCGGATAGGCATGGGGCTGCACTTGTTTATCAGGCAGCCACACTACCCTCGATTCTATTTCTATCTCTTCGCCTTTGGGGGGCAGCTTGAGCTTAATAATAAGCTCGTCTCCGAGCTTGAATAATTGGCCGCATCCGAAAATAAACGCGCCCACACCGCTTAAATTCACCAATTCTCCGGTAACGCAGACAGCGCTCTGTTCATATTTCGGTTTTAGCTCTATCTTGATATCGATCGGCAGCCGCTTAAACCTGCGGCGCAGCTGCATCCGCTTTATCTTCTCGATTATTTTATCATCCCTGAAGCTTTTCATCGCGGAATCTTCCTCGGAATAGATATCTATGACCCTGTCCAACCCGGAAATCGAGAAAGCCCCTCTAAGGTGCGCGGGTATGCTGCAAAATTTCATCCTGCCGCTGGAATTGGTTACTTCTTTATAAGCGATGACTATCACGGACACGCCCATATAATCTATAAAATCCACGGATTCAAAATTACAAAGTATGTCCGAATATCCGTCGCGTAAACATTGCCCTACTATCTCCACGAAATTAGCGGAATTTACGTCGATATTCCCTGACAGGTCGAGTATCACAATTTTGCCTTTTTGCCTGGCTTTTATCTCCATACATATATTATAACACACAAACCCTCTCAATTACCAAGCCCAGCTCATTTAATTCCCCGAGGACCATATCCGCCCCCTTAAGGTATTCCGGAGGCAGGCCGGTGGAAAGCGCCACGCAAAACATCCCTGCCTTTTTAGCCGACTCTATGCCAAGCGGCGCGTTTTCCACCACCACGCATTCCTTAGGCCGCACATTGAGGATATTCGCCGCCCTCAGGTAAGGCTCCGGGTGAGGTTTGCCCTGCTTTACCTGTTCTCCCGTCACCACGCAATGGAATATTTTCCTTAAGCTCTCCGGCAGGATCCTTTTGACCTCGACCCCGGGCGTTCCGGTAACCATACCCAGGAGGTAACCTTTTTTTCGCAGGCATTCCAGGCATTCCCGCGTCCCTTTAAAAATAAACCGCCGGAAATATTTTTTGAATATCTTCTGGCGGTTGAAAAAAATCTTTTTTAATACTCCCGGAGCCGGGTTTATGCCCGAACCGGCTAAAAGGCCCTTTAATGTTTTATCCCAGCGCTCCCCTTCATTTTTATATATATCCAGGCAGCTTACCCTGACACCCAGGCTCCTTAAAGACTCGTACCAGGCAATAAAATGATACGGCATGGAGTCGATGATCACGCCGTCCATGTCAAAAATGACCGCCTTGGGCTTGAATTTCAACCGCTTGCGCAAAAAATTACCCCCCGGCTATTTTAAGAATGGTCATCAAGCCCAAGATCACTATAAAGACCCCAATAAGTTTCTTTAGCCTGTCAGAATAAATATTCTTTACTGTCAGCGCGGCAAAAGGCACCGCCAGGGTGGCAAAAAGGACCAGCGTCCCGGTCAAACGCCAATCTATCGCCTTACCCTTGATCAGATAAACAATAAAACCGATCAGGCAGGTGAACGCCTCCGCGAAAGCGGTTATCCCGACGGCGCTTTTTGAATTTACCCCCGAGATTAACTGCCCGCCCATTACCAAGGGGCCGTAACCCCCTCCGGAGATCCCTTTGTTAAACGACGCCAGCAGGCTTATCCCGGCTATCTTCCGCCATGAAAAAAATACCGGCCTTTTGATGGTGGCCAATATAACAATTCCCATCGCCAATACCAGGATACCTATATAAAGCGTCAACAGCCATTTCGGGATCCGCACCGCCACAAGCACAGACGCCACCACGCCGATCGTGCTGACCAAGCCTAAAAGCATGGCTACTTTGAAATCCGCGGAGTTGAATTTCAGGTTCACGTTACGCATGCTATGGTGGGAAATGCAGGCGGCTATATCTGTAAACAATTGGGAGACTAAGATCGCGGGGACTACTTTCAAAGGATCGTACCCGAGGATGATCAGGATAGGCGCAAGAGCCGTCCCATAACCCATCCCGAGCCCCGAATCAAGGTATTCGCTGATAAAAACGATAACGCCGATGAACGGATTCATTGTTTCAATTTTACTTCAAATCGAATCCGTTCGCAATATTTAAATTATAAATAACTCAAAATACTGGTCATGATCCTCTCCGACGCCTCTTTATCCCCCATGGCACCGACCCTGACTTCTATCCTGGAAGTGGTATCGGTGATCGGCCTTATATCTACCCATACTTCCCTGCCGTCCTCGTAAACACTCTTTAATTGTGTGATGCTCTGGTCCGCGGTCTCTTTGGTGATTTCAAGGCCGAGGGTTTCCAATCCGGACTTCGACGCAGACACAGCCCGGCTATAGGAAGCGGTTACATCCTGGCCCAACTTTCCCGAAAGCCATGCCGCGGCGCCCGCGCCTCCTGCCACTCCGGCTGCTACAGCAACGCATCCGTTTAATGCGATCAAACAGATCCCGATAACCGCCAATATAGTGAATTTTTTCATTTTTGCCTCCGCTTTTTTAAAGAACTATATCACGGCAAGGGTAATTGTTAATACGCAAAGCGCTCTTTTTATGGACTTTTTTCCATCATCTCTTCTAAAAAGAAGAAAAAAGTCTATAAAAAACGGAAAAGGGACAGTCGATCGGAATATAATTGCCCTATAATTTAAGTAAAAAATGGCGGATTACATCATAAAATTAGCCCAGACAAAGAAAGAAAAAGAAGAAGCCTACCAGCTCAGGTACGAGGTTTTCTTAAATGAGCTCGGGCAGGGCATACAGCCTCTCTGCGCGCAAAAGATAGAAACGGATATTTACGACCGGTGGTGCGACCATTTGATCGTGGTCGATAAAAGCAATAACATGACCGTTGGGACATACAGGCTGCTTCCGGGAAGAAATGCCTATACGGGGGCGGGCTTTTACTCCGAAAAAATATTCGATATCGGTAAAATAAAAGGATTGGGCAAGGATATCGCGGAAGTGGGCAGGTCCTGCGTGCACAAGGATTATCGCGAAGGCCTGATCATCAGCCTGCTTTGGAAAGGTATAGCCGATTATATCAAAGCTAATAATACCAGGTACCTGTTCGGTTCCGTAAGGCTGTACACTACCGATCCCGGGGAGATAACCGAGATTTTCGGGATGATCAAAGAAAAATACTACTCGGCTCAGCACTTGAGGGTCGTGCCCAAAAAAGAATCCGTTTTTGAGGGGCTAAACCCTCAGCCGGAAGCTGCTTCGGGAAAAGAAACTTTCCTGAAGCTGCCGGCGCTTTTAAAAGGGTATCTCAGGCTGGGTATGAAAGTCTGCGGCGAACCTGCATGGGACAGGCACCTGGAATCAGTTGTCTTCTTTATCATGCTCGATATCAATGAAATGACTCCCTCCTATCGAAAACATTTCTTCGAGCCATAATATGCCGGCTGTCAAAGGCATCCTGATCTTTTCCTCCATTTTTTTATATATCATCTGCGGTTTATTTACCCATATGTTCTCCCTGCTCTTCAGGCGCGGGCAACGCCGGATGATCATCAGCCGTCTCACGCGTGTACTAAGCAGGTCGATAAGAAGTAATTTAGGGATAAAATTAGACCTTAGGGGAGAGCTCTCTTATTTTAAAGAAAAAGGCAATTTCATCGTCTCCAACCACCTCGGGTATTTGGACGGGATAATCCTCTCCAGCCTCTTTCCTTCGATCTTTGTGACTAAATCCCAGGTAAGGTCCTGGCCGGTATTCGGCTGGATGTCGCGGGCCGGATGCACGATATATATCGACCGTAAAAAGAAATTGGGCGCTAAAGAGACCGTGGCCAGGATCTCCGAGGCACTAAACGAGGGGCTTAATGTTATCTTCTTCCCCGAAGGGACCTCTACGGACGGCAGCAGGATACTTCCGTTCCAGCAGGGGTATTTCCAGGCCCCCATCAATTCAGGCACACCGGTCATTCCCGTTACTATCCAATACACGAAGATCAACTCCGAAAATCTCAATTTAAAAAATAGGGACAAGGTTTGCTGGTATGGGCAGGCCGGCCTAATGGAGCACATTTCAGGCGTCCTTAAACAAAGGAGCGTCGAGGCGACGATAACCGTTCATCCTAAAATAGAAATGCGCGCCTATGATCCCGGATTAGCGCGCATCCGCAGCCAGATAAGCGATGACTCGCTAAAGGCCATCCTGCGCGCTTATAAGCTTATTAATTCGTAATCAAGGTTTCCCAGGCCCAGCCCTTCGGCATACTTCAGGTGCCTTATCCCCTCATGATCGGGATGGGCCTCCCTAAAAACATCCCTTCCGCTCAATTTATTCACCAGATCCAGTGTTGCCTTATCCGCGCTGACCGGGTCGTTTGAAATAAATATACCGGCGTCCGGCGCTATCCGCGGATTCTCCGCCCCCCAGCAGTCGCATTCCTTGTTTATTTTAAGGGCGAAATTTATGAACGCCGACCTGTTTTTCTTCTCTTTGATCACGGCATAGGCGTATTCGGCCATCTTCTCCTGCACTTTTATGCCTGAACCCAGGTCAACAAACATCGCCATAGTAGGGCAAACCGCCATGCAGCTCGCGCACCCGACGCACTTTGAGCGATCTATGACCGACTTGTTATTTATAATACTTATCGCCGCCGCAGGGCAGGCCTTTTCGCATTCTGCGCAGCCTTCGCATTGATCGGCATAAACAACCGGTGAGACGTCGCAGTGCTGCGCGAGCTTGCCTTCCCGGCTGGCGCACCCCATGCCGATATTTTTTATCGCGCCGCCGAAACCGGTCAACATATGCCCCTTGAAATGACTGATTGCCACGATGGCGTCGGCGTCAATATAGAGCCTGCAGACCTTAGCTGATTTGATCAGCTGTTGGCCGATATCCACGCTTGATACGTTCTCCTTGTTAGTATCATCCGGGATAACGACTTTAACGCCCATCGAGCTTTCTGTAAAGCCGTGTTCCGCGGCTAACTTCAGATGGTCTTCGGAATTTAAACGCCTCCCGCGGTAAAGGGTATTCGTGTCCGACAAAGACGCCTCACATCCTTTTTTAAGTATTTGGCCGCATATGACGGCGGCGTAGGCGGGATTTACGAATCCGGTATTCCCCTCTTCTCCGAAATGCATCTTTACCGCTACCTTGTATCCTGGACGGATAAAATCCAGTACCTTGCTTTCCTTAAGCAGCGCGTTTAGTTTGTTATTTACCGAAGAGGCCTCTTCTTCATTTCCCACCGCTATAAAATAAACCCTGCTTTTCATGCGCCCCCTTCCGGTAAAACCCTTTTAAAGAGCGCGGTGCCGTATTCGCCGCTCGTAAAAGGGAATGGCCCGAACTGCCGGTATAAAACGTAGTTTTCCGACACATATTTCAATATCTTCGCGGCGTAATCCCTTCCGAATACAGGGTAGCCGTATTCCTCTGTCATCCTTTGCGTCAGAACCACATAATCGACTTTATTGGCCCGCATTTCGGAAACTACCCGCTCTTCCGCCTCAGGCACGGCCAAATCTACGGGATGATAGCTGTAATAATAAAGCGGGTTTTCCCTGCCTGAAAGGAAATTTATAGTCACTCCTTCGGGGAAAACTACAAGGGTTTCATCTTTTTCCGTATTTTCATCCAAAAATCCCAATAAATCTTTCAGGCCCCTTTCTCTGAGATTGTCGAAAACGTATAAACTGCCCTTCGGGGAAGAAACCTTTAAGGTGCGCCTGTTATAACAATATCTCGATACCGCGAAATGGCCCGCTATAAAAAGGACGAGTATGAATGTGAAAGCTGACCTGAAAAAGTTCCTGGCGGTACCCGCCTTTAAAATATCCGCGCAGATCCTTAAGAAGAACGCGTAATATATTATCAGGCCCGGAACGAGGATATAAAAACCGTAATGGCCCGCCCAGACACGCAGCAATACCCTGGACGTCAAGAGCAGGGAAAAAAGCGAGAGAGTGAAAATAAATAGATATTCAGGCCCGGATTTTCTTTTTACCAAGGAGACGGCCCCTGCCGCCAGGCAAATTACCGGAAGGCCCCGGAACTGCAAGTCATAGGTAAAAAACCTTTTATAAAAAAGAAAACCGGCCCCCAAAGAAATCGAGGCGGCAAGAAAAAACAGGCACCTCCTGCCAAAAAGGGGTTTGACCTTTTTGGCGAGGCCCAGCGCGTATCCTCCCGCGTAAAAAATGCCGCAAAGGGCCGCGTAATGCAGTATATTTTTCAGCAAAACAATAAGATTCGGTTTTAACGCGCTGGCCCCCGAAAGCCATCCCGTAAAGGTGAAATTGGGGAAGGTGCTTTTTATCCAGATATCAAGGATGCTTTTTTGCAGGACCGTCTTGCCGCTCAAAAATAAAATGAACGTCAGCGCCGAAACGGCACAGGCTAGACACAGGCGTGACACAAGTTTAAACCATGAGTCAACGGAAAACGCGGCCAGGGTTGCCAATATGGAAAAAATAAGCATGAGCCCCATCTCTAACCTTGATAATAATGTAAGGGCGCAAAATAAAGCGCATAGCCAGGCATATTTTCCATCTTTAACCCAAATAAAGAATAAATACAGAGCGCCCAGGCTCAGGGCCGCGGCGTGGACAGAAGAATAACTATAGGGAAGGATAAAATTATAATTCCCAAAATACACATACTGGCCAAACGCCAGCACGAATAAAAAGGCGGCAGTAACAAAGGTGGAAAAAAATACGCTTAAAAAAAACCTGGAGACCTTATAGGTAAAGAAGGCGGTAAGGGCGGCGGTAAGGGCGCCGCTTAAAAAAAGGCTGTACAGGTGCGGGCCGAATATCTTAAAAAGCAGGGCGTTGAAATAAGGCGAAAGCGGGCCGTATATATAAAAAATATCACGGTATAGTATTTTTCCCTCAAAGAGCTTCAGGGGAACATACATCTCCCGGCCGACGTCAACTATCAAATCTCCCCACTTGAGCCAGCTAAAGCTCATCAGGTAAAGAAATGACAGAGAAATAATGATAAAAGAGACCCGGCCCTTCCTCCAAAGCTCTTCAATATCCACAATAACCTCCAAAATGCTTAAATAATTCTAACATTAAAGAAGGCTATTTCAAAAAGATTTCTGCTGCTAATACAAGTAATTATTTTGATACGGTTTCGCAGAGGGTTTGTGAGCGTGCGTTAGAAAACTTTTTACAAAAGTGCACAAGGATTTACGAGCCGCTGGAGCAGTATCTTACCCGCGTAAGTCGTTGCGGAAGCGACGAGTAAACCGTAGTGCACGGAAAAAGTTTTCAGCACGCGAGCAAAGCCCGTAGCGAAACCGATATCTAAAATGTTTACTTTGTATGAGCGCGAATATATAATAGCATTCGAATATGCAAACCCTTTATCTCCTGAAATGCGCGGGGAACATCATCGGTGACGCGTTTTCCTACGCGATGCGCCTGCATCAAGCTATCGGCCGGATGCGCGGCGAAGACGATGACCTTCCCGTAAAAAATATCCTCTTGATCAAATTCTGGGGCATAGGCAACCTGGTCCTGCTTTTTCCCGTGATCAAAAGGATCAAGGAGCATTACAGCGGGTGTAAAATATACCTCCTTACCCTTGACTCGAACAGAGGCCTTCCGGAAGGGTCTCCTTACCTTTCCGGGATCATGTATTTTAAGTTCAGTAAAAATATCCTGGTTATCGCGGCGGATTTTATAAAGCACCTCGCTAGGATCAGGAGGTCGAAAATCGACCTGCTGCTGAATTTTGAGCAATGCAACAGGCTTTCTATAATTTTCAGCTACCTGACCCTGGCAAAAAAACGCCTGGGGTTTGAGATATCGAAATGCGCTTATAACTGCCTTTATACTAAAACCGTAAAAAATGACCCCGGCTTGCACGTATCTTTAAATTTCATGAACCTTGTCCGTGAGGCGCGGGTTAAAATAGAAAAGTATGGGTATTCGCCGCCTTTTGTAAACGCGGCTGTTAAAGAAAGGGTAAAAGAGGTCAGGCTGCAACTTGGCCTTGAAGGCAAGAGGATCGCGGCGTTGCACGCGGGTTCCGGGGAAAACTTCAAAGGGAAACGCTGGGATCATATAAATTTCTCCCGGTTAGCCGACAGGTTGATCGAAAGGCATAAAGTCAGCGTAGTCTTTACCGGCACAAAAAAAGAATGCCCGCTGATAAAAGACGCGATCGCCAAGATGAAGCATGGCGCCGTGAATCTCTGCGGCCGGCTTGATTTACAGGAATTAACAGAATTCCTCGGGAATTGTTATGTTTTTATTTCCAATGACACCGGCCCTTTGCATATCGCCATATCGCTTGGGATCAATACCGCGGGCATCTATGGCCCGATGAACCCGGCGCAATACGGCTCGCTTAATAAGAACAGCCTTTCTTTTTATAAACCGTTGAAATGCAGCCCCTGCCTTACCGATTTAAACGGGAAAACGAGTTTCTGCGCTCGTCCCAAGTGCTTGGAGGGCATTACAGTGGACGAAGTCCTGCAAGGTATATCGGATGAGTTCTTCAAAAATTAACGAGGCGGTTTTTTTAAAAAGGATACTAGCCTCGAATTTTTCCAGGGGGTTTCCGTACAAGCTGACCTTTGCCTTGACCTACAAGTGCAATTTGAAGTGCGTGATCTGCGGCATATGGCAGAGGCAGCCGGAGAATGAATTAAGCCTTGAGGAAATAACGCGGTTTTTCAAGAATTCAAACTCTTTTTCCTGGCTGGACTTGACCGGAGGCGAGATCTTCTTAAGGGAGGACCTGGAAGATATAATAAATGCCGCCTTTTTTTACTGCAGGCGGCTTTGCGTTTTGCATTTTCCGACTAACGGCCAGCTGCCTGAGAAAGTTATAAGCCTGGCGGGGAAAATACGGGGGAGAAACAAGGCGAAACTGATAATCACGGTAAGCCTAGACGGCCCCGAAGCGGTCCACGATCGGATAAGGGGCTCATCCGGCGCCTGGCAAAAAGCGGTGAGGGCATTTACCGGGCTTAAAGAGGCGGGGCTGAAAAATGTCTATATCGGTTATACGCTGTCAGAGTATAACCGGGGCAAAATCGATGAAACATTTCTAGCGGTCAAAGAAAAATACCCGGGCTTTAAATATGACGACCTGCACATGAATTTCTTTCACAATTCCGGTCATTACCTGAACAACGCGCTTATGCGCTGCCTCCCGGAAAGCTCAGTAATGGAAGAATTCAAAATGGTCATGCAGAAAAAACAAGATCAAGGGATCAAAGGGCTTTTGGAAAAGCGGTATGCCGGCCTGATCCCGGGTTATCTCGCCACAAAAAAAATGCCCATAAAATGCCGGGCCCTGCGCGCTTCTGTTTTTATGGATCCCTGCGGGAATATCTTCCCCTGCAGCATTTACGACAAAAAGTTAGCAAATATACGCCAGATCGATTACCGGCTGGCAAATGCCTGGAAAGATAAGAAAAACTTAGCCGGCATAGAAAATAATATCCGGAATAAAGAGTGCCCGGGCTGCTGGACAGCCTGCGAAGCTTATCCGGCCATCCTGGGTTCCCTCCTGCCCACGTAGAAAAAAATCAGAAAAAAGCAGAAAGAACACCTTGCCCCTCTTTCTATTTCTGTTAAATTAAAGAAACGAATAAAGAAAGGGGGAACACATGAAGAAGAAAATCTTATCTATATTGATATTGACCGCGGTCCTTTTGACGGCTTTTTGCGCGAATTCCTTCGCCCAGGAAGTAATAACCGGTTACAGGTGGCATGACAAATTGGCCCGGGGAGCGATCAACGTAGTAACCAGCCCCGTTGAAATAGTCAGGGGCATCGACCTGACTTCTAAAGAACAAGGCGCGCTTACGGGCTGGACATTAGGCCTTATCAAGGGGATGGCCGGGACAGTGTTGCGGTTAGGCACAGGACTCATTGACGTAGTAACATTCCCCGCGAAGTTTCCCAATAAGGCAAGGGCTCCCATAATCGATCCGGAATATGTTTGGGAAGATTGGCGCGGCGAATACATGAGATAGATCGTCCTCATATACTCCCCCAACGCGGGTGGATGCCGGCCTTGGCCGGCATTCGCCCGCCCTCACCAATTTTCGATGGAAACAAGTTATAGAACTAAACGGGGCCCCGCATGGCTAAACCTTTAGCCCTTTTTATATCGTTATCCGCGGCTATCCTCTTACCTTCAAGCGGATAATCCATCCCAAGCAGCCCCCATTTATGTTTTCCGAGCGTATGATACGGCAGGAATTCTAATTTACGGCAATAATTCAAACTCCGCGCGAAGGCCCCTAATTTCTTTAAGGCCTCATCGGAATCATTCAAATCCGGCACAAGGACATACCGCAGCCAGTATTCTTTTTTATTGTCGTCAAGCAGGTTTATGAACCGGACCACCTGCTCTCGCCCTCTTGAGGTAAGGCGTTCATGCAGATGGGCATCCATCGCCTTTATATCCACAATGAAAAGGTCCGTTAGATCAAACAACGCGCTCAGCTCCGGCTCGTCAGTTTCCCTGTAAAACGCGCTGGTATCTATGGCGGTATGTATATCTTTTTCTTTGCATAAAGCGAATAATCCCAGTATGAAATCCATTTGCAAGAGCGGCTCGCCTCCGGAAACGGTTATTCCCCCGCCGGAAGACCGGATATACGGCAGGCAATTGTCGATCTTGCCCATTATTTCCGCGGCTTCCATGGCCCGCCCGCCATCTTCTTTCCAGGTATCCGGATTTTGGCAGTAAAGGCACCGTCCCAGGCAACCCTGCGTAAAAACCACAAGCCTTATCCCCGGGCCTTCGAGAGTGCCAAAGGTTTCGATAGAATGGATATTGCCTGCGGTTGTCCGGTGCTTACATATTTTCATGGAAAGTCCTTGCCAATACTTCTCTTTGCTGTTCAGGAGATAACTTATTGAAATGCACGGCGTATCCCGAGACCCTGATGGTAAGCTGAGGGTATTTTTGCGGATTTTTGATCGCGTCCTTCAGGGTTTGCCGGTCAATGACATTGACGTTAAGATGGTGGGCGCCTTTCATAAAATAACCGTCCAATAAAGCCCGTAAATTCTTCACCCTCGCCTCAGGGGTATTGCCCAGGGCCTGGGGAAGCGCCGAAAAAGTATTGGAAATGCCGTCACGGCATTCGGTATACGGTATGGCGGCCACAGAATTAAGCGAAGCGATGATGCCGTTTTCATCCCTTCCATGCATAGGGTTAGCCCCCGGCGCGAAGGGCTCGCCCTTTTGCCTTCCGTCCGGAGTGGAGCCTGTTTTCTTGCCGTACATCACGTTAGAGGTTATGGTCAGTATGGATATGGCGGGAACCGAACTCCTGTAAAGTTTGTGTTTTTTAAGCTCGGAAAGGAAAAGATGCACCAGATCGACCGCCCTCCCGTCAACTCTATCGTCGTCGTTCCCGAACTTGGGAAAGTCGCCTTCGATCTGAAATGATCCGGCTATGCCTTTTTTATTCCGGACCGCGCTCACTTTCGCGTAGCGTATGGCGCTTAATGAATCAGCGGCTACGGAAAGGCCGGCGATCCCGAAAGCCATGTAACGGGTAAGCTCCGTGTCCAATAGCGCCATCTGCGCCCTCTCGTAATAATAGGTATCATGCGCGCAATGGATGATATTTAACGCTTCCACATAAGTCTTAACCGTCCACCTTAAGGCCTGGAGGAATTTTTCTTTCACTTCGTTATGATCGAGGGGGTTTGACTGCAGGGGAGCGATATCGGGGACAACCTTTTCTCCGGTTATC
>JAQUPI010000045.1 GCA_028716705.1 Candidatus Omnitrophota bacterium
CTTTCTTCTGGATTCGTAGTCGACTGTTTTCACCATAGTTTTTCCTTTTTAGCAGTCGCAGGTCTAAAGTGCTAGAACTAAAGAGCTTTTATTTTAACATAATTTAATGCTTCGTCAAGCTCTTATCTGAAAACGATCTCCTTGCGCTCGTTCAGGTCTACCGTCACTTTTGAACCTTCCCTGAAAGAACCATCCAGAAGCTTCAGGGAGAGCGGGTCCTGGATATATTTCTGGATAACCCTTTTTAAAGGCCGCGCCCCGAAATTGGCGTCAAACCCCTTCTGCGCGAGAAAACCCTTGGCCTGCTTCGTTACTTCCAGCTTTATCCCCTGCCCGGAAAGCTTCTTATAGAGAGGGTCTAATTCCATATCCACTATATTGTTAATATCATCTTTAGTCAAAGGATTGAATATAACTATCTCGTCTATACGGTTCAAAAATTCCGGCCTGAAGGTCTTCTTTACTTCTTCAAGCAGCCTCTGTTTCATATTCATGTAATCGATGTCCTCCCGCGGGGCCTTAAAACCGATCGACCCATGGCTCTGGATAAGCTCGGCGCCGATGTTCGAGGTCATGATGATCACCGTATTTTTGAAGTTAACCGTCCTGCCCTGACCGTCGGTAAGCCTGCCGTCGTCCAATATCTGCAAAAGCACGTTGAATACCTCCGGGTGCGCCTTCTCGATCTCATCCAGCAGTATGACCGCGTAAGGCCTGCGCCTGACCTTTTCGGTCAATTGGCCCGCTTCTTCATAGCCCACGTATCCCGGCGGAGCTCCGATCAGCCGCGAGACGCTGAATTTTTCCATGTACTCGGACATATCCACCCTGATGATGGCGTTTTCATCGTCAAATAAGAACCAGGCGAGCGCCTTGGCGAGCTTGGTCTTACCTACGCCCGTAGGGCCCATAAAAATGAACGACCCCATCGGTTTATTTTCATCCGCCAGGCCGGAACGGGAACGCCGGATACAATTGGATATCGCTTCTACGGCTTCACCTTGCCCGATGAC
The DNA here is from genome assembly GCA_028716705.1 of Candidatus Omnitrophota bacterium. Taxonomy (GTDB): domain Bacteria; phylum Omnitrophota; class Gorgyraeia; order Gygaellales; family Profunditerraquicolaceae; genus UBA1562. The sequence continues at coordinate 1,014 of JAQUPI010000045.1, forward strand.
CTTGCTTTTGAGGCGCTCTTCCATCTTGACCAGTTTCTCGACATCCGCCTCCATCAGTTTAGACAACGGGATGCCCGTCCATTCGCAAACCACCCGGGCGATATCTTCCTCATCTACTTCCTGGCGCAGTAACGAGGTACCTTTTTGCAGGGACTGCAGTTTATCATTATGGTCTTTCAATTCCTTGGCTAATTCGGCGAGCTTGCCGTATTTTATCTCCGCTACTTTTCCCAGGTCCCCGGATTTTTCCGCCTGATTGGCTTCGTTTTTCAGCTGCTCTTCCCTGGCCTTGATCTCCTGGATCCCGGATATTATAGCTTTTTCCCTCTCCCATTCTTTCTTTTTCGCCTCCAGGTCCTTCCTCAGGCCTTCAAGCTCAGATTCTATCTTCTTAAGCCGGTTTGCCGAGGCCCTGTCTTTTTCTTTCGAAAGCGCCTGTTTTTCTATTTCCAGCTGCATGATCTTTCTTTGCACGACATCGATCTCCACCGGTACGCTGTCTATCTCCATCCTTAGCCTCGAGGCGGCCTCATCGATAAGGTCTACCGCCTTGTCCGGAAGCCGCCTGTCGCTGATATAGCGAAAAGAAAAGTTCGCCGCGGCGATAAGCGCGGAATCCTTGATGCGCACCCCGTGATGCACTTCATATTTTTCCTTCAAGCCGCGTAAAATGGCGATAGTATCCTCTACCTTGGGCTCGTCCACGAGTACCTGCTGGAACCTGCGCTCCAAAGCCCTGTCCTTCTCGATATACTTGCGGTATTCATCAAGCGTCGTCGCCCCTATGCAGCGTAAAGCGCCGCGGGCGAGCATGGGTTTGAGCATATTGGAAGCGTCGATGGCGCCTTCCGCGGCTCCGGCTCCGACAATAGTGTGTAATTCATCTATAAATAATATCACCTTGCCGTTCTTGCCCTGTATTTCTTTCAACACCGCCTTAAGCCTGTTTTCGAATTCTCCCCTGAATTTTGTCCCGGCGATAAGGCTGCCCAGATCAAGCGAGATTATCCGCTTTTCTTTCAGGCCTTCAGGGACGTCGCCGGCGATTATCCTCTGGGCCAGCCCCTCGACTATTGCCGTCTTGCCTACGCCGGCATCGCCGATAAGGACGGGATTATTTTTAGTACGCCTGGATAAAACCTGGATCAACCTGCGTATCTCCTTATCCCTGCCGATGACCGGGTCAAGCTTCATCCCCTCGGCTAAGCCCGTGATATCCTGGCCGTATTTTTCCAGGGCGTTGAATTTCTCTTCCGGATTTTCATCGGTTATGCGCTGGCTTCCGCGCACCTGGGTAAGGGCGGAAAGGATGCGCTCTTTATCGATACCCCGTTTTTTCAATTCCCTGGCGAAAATGGAATCGTTATCCGCTAAAGACGCCAGCAATATATGTTCGGAAGATATAAAATCATCTTTCAAGAATGCCGCTTCTTTAGCGGCATTATTCAAGAGCCTATTCAGCCTTGAGGACAAATAGGCCTGGGCGCTTATGGCGGTTACGGACGGGATATCGTGCAGCGCCTCTTCGACAATTTTGATCATAGAAGCCGAGGGAACGCCTATTTTTTCCAATACGCCGGAGATGATACTCTCCTGCTGTTTTAAGCACGTGTAAATTAAATGTTCCGGCTCGACCTGCTGGTGGCCCAGTTCCTGCGAGAAACTTACGGCCTCCTGCAGCGCCTCCTGTAATTTTATGGTTAATTTATCTAACCTCATTTGCATCTCCTCTGTAATTTATTGGCACTCTTCGCGATGGAGCGCTAATAAAGAAAGAAAAAAAATTATTCTTTCTCCATCTCAAGAATAATTTTTATCCCGCTGATATTTACATGCTTGTCTTCCATCAGATAGTGCACATACTCCAGCCTTTTGACATCCTTTAAGGAATAAAGCCGGCTCTTCTTTCCTATCCTCTTAGGCCGCACTACCCCCTTCTTATCTAATTGCCTTAACGTCCAGATAGGCATATCTACCAGCTTACTGACCACACTTATAATATACACCGGTTCATCGGGGCTGATATTTATATCGAAAATTGGCACGGTCAGGCTCCTAATTTACCTGGTTTAAGTTTAGCATGACATGATTATTTTGTCAAGTAAAACTAATAAAAATTGTTAGATATTCTAACTGACTTCTTCTATCTCTTTGTTATGTAAAAGGTTATTTGCGGCTTTTCTTGACAAACTTACTTTGATCCTTACTCCCTTTTGCGAGTGTTCAGCTTCTTTTACCTTGCCTTCCCGGTAACATAAATTGACCAGGTCCATCCTCGAATGCGGAATGATGATCTCCAAGTGTGATAATCGCGCGCTGAAATTCTCCTGTATTTTTTGCAGGAAGGAGTCAAAGTTCTCTTTGTGTTTAGCGGATATGGGGACAGGATTTTGAAAATCCGCTTTCATTCTTTCCAGCCAGGCCTTGTCGTCCAGTAAGTCGATCTTGTTCAACGCGGTTATGATCGATTTTTTATCCGCTCCCAACTCTTTCAAGACTTGGAATACCGCCTTTCCATGTTCGTAAACCTTGGGGTGACTGACGTCAATGACGTGGATCAACAGATCCGCCTCGCGCACCTCTTCAAGGGTGGCCTTGAACGCTTCAATAAGATGGTGCGGAAGATTGTGCAAAAATCCTACGGTATCGGAGATGACTATATGTTCTCCGTCGGGCAGGACGAAACTTTTATGCAGCGGATCAAGAGTGGTAAAAAGGCTGTCGGACACCACCTGTCCGGCTTCGGTCAGGGCATTTAAAAGAGTGGACTTTCCCGCGTTGGTGTAACCTATCAGCGCCGCGGTCGGAACAGCGTTCTCCTTCCTCTTTTTCCTCATGGTCATTCTGTGCGTCATAAGGCCTTCCAGGTCGTCCTTCAATCTATCGATACGCTTAGTGATCCGGCGCCGGTCAACTTCGAGCTTCTGTTCACCCGGGCCTCGCGTACCGATACCTCCTCCCAACCTGGATAAAATTATGCCTTTACCTACGAGCCGCGGCATAAGATACTGCAGCTGCGCCAGCTCTACCTGGGTTTTGCCTTCAGGGCTTCTGGCGTGCCTGGCAAAGATATCCAGGATCAACTGAGTGCGGTCAATGATCTTTCTGCCTATCAGGTCTTCCAGGTTACGCTGCTGTGTTCCGGATAGATCGTGGCTGAATATTACCGTATCCACGCCCTCTTCCTGGGACAATACCGCTATCTCTTCCGCCTTGCCGCTCCCGATAAGATAATTAGCGGTCGGCTTATCGCATACACAGGTAATATTATCTACGATCTCCACGCCGGTGGCGCCGGTCAGTTCTTCCAACTCCTCGGCGCTGTCTTCCAGCCGCCAGGCATCCTTTTCCGTCCGTAATTTTATAGTCACTAATAAAGCTTTTTCCATAGGGACGCTCCCTCGATTCACAAGCTATGCGCCTTCAAAGAATTACGATAGCTTAATGTTTACTTTATCCGCTATTACCGCCGGCCTTTCTTTGCCGGTTATCCGGATCCAATCTATGCGCTTATCTTTTCTAAACCAGGTCATCTGCCGCTTGGCGTATTGGCGCGTATTTCTCTTTATAAGGCGCTTGGCCTCTTCTAAATCATATTCTCCGCCTAAATAGCTTTTTATCTCTCTTACGCCTATCGCGTAACCGGAAGTTTTACTTAATTTCAATTTTAAAACCCGTTTTACTTCATCAACTAACCCCGAGCTGAACATCTTATCCACGCGATCATCTATTCTTTTATAGAGCTCATCTCTGGGCATATCTAAGCCGAATATTTTAATTTCGTATTCCTTAGAAAGGCCGTTCCTTTCTTTCTGCAGCTTGGAGATCGGCTGCGCCGTAGATTCAAAGACTTCAAGCGCCCTGACAATGCGTTTGGTATCATTGGGATGGATTTTCATGGCGGCTGGCGGGTCCACCTCTTTAAGTTTTGAATGCAAGTAACCGCTCCCTTTGGCCTCCGCTTCTTTATAAAGCCGCGCGCGAACGCCCTGTTTCGGGGAAATACTCTTGAAAAGCCCGTCTACCAATATTGACATATAAAGGCCTGTCCCGCCCACAACCAGGGGCATCCTTTTACGCTTAAGGATATCCTTGATCTTACGCCTCACGTCTTTACAGTATCTGGAAACATTATATTCTTTTTCCGGAGAGACCGAGCCGATCAGATGATGCCTGGCCGCTCTCATTAAAACGCGGTCTGGTTTCGAGGTGATTATATCCATGCCTTTATAAAGCTGCATCGAATCGCAGGAGATGATCTCTCCTTTGAGCTTTTTCGCCAATTCCACGGCTGTTTTGGTTTTACCTGAGGCAGTTGGCCCGACCAGGAAGATTATGCGGGGTCTCATTTCAGGGTTAGGGAAAGACCTTTGTGGGGTAACCTTCGGATGAAAGCCTTTCTTCCAATCCTTCCGCTTCCTTGCGCGACTGAAGCTTGCCGATCCTTACCCGGTGTATTTTCGCGGAATTATTCACGCTTGTCTCCTCAAGGTATGCGTCATAGCCTTTTGCCTTTAATTTATCCCGCAAAGTTGACGCGTTGGCATAGCTGGCAAAAGAGCCTACCTGCACGGTATAATAGATGTCTGACAAGGCATATAGATCTTTCTCTAATTTCACTTCGGGGCTTGAAGGAAAATCATCCTTTAACTTATCGAGGTATTCCTTGGCTGCCTGTGTTTGCCCCCTCTTTAACGCGGTTTGGCTGAGTCTGTAATACAGCGGGGCCTTAAGCTTGGCTCCGGAATTTCTCAATAGTGCGCTGTAATGCTCCTGGGCCTTGTCATAATCCCCTTTCAGGAAAAGAACATCGGCCAGGCCCATACCGGCTTCGTCCTTAAACCTGCTGCTCTTAAATTCATCCTTTATTATCTCAAAGATATCGGATGCCCGGAGATAATTCCCATCTTTCAAATAGCTTAGGCCCAAAAAATAATATAATTCGTCGGCTTCAGGGTCATGGCTGGCGCCTGCCAGTATCTTTTCTCCCTCAATTATGGCTGCCTTATAGTCGCCGCTCAGATATCCGGCTTTGACCTTGTCAATGTTCAGGGCGTAAGCGGGCGTGCAATAAATTAGCATAACCAGATAAACCCCAAAGCCAAATACTGCCAAATCCCGAATAAATCCTCTCACCGTTTTTTATTTTTTGAGATTTCTTTCTGTAAATCCAATATCAGCCTGTGCCTTCTCTCTTTCTCTTTCTTCTCCACGTCATCAGGGAGTTTTGCCGCCTCTGTATTCGGCCGGGGGGAATATTTGAATATATACGCCGCGTCAAACTCCGCTTCCTTCACCAGGTTGTAAGTGTCCATAAAATCGTTCTCTGTTTCCGATGGGAACCCCACTATTATATCCGCGGTCAAAACGGCATTTCTTACCATTTTACGATACTTATCCGCCAAATCCAAATAAAACTTTCTCGTGTATCCTCTATTCATCAGTTTTAGTATCCTGTCCGAACCCGATTGCGCGGGCAAATGCAGGTATTTCTTCAGTTTTTCCAGCTCAGCCATGGCCTTAAACAGTTCCACAGACGTGTCTTTGGGATGGGAAGTGATGAAACTGAATTCTTTTATACCTTTTACGCCGTTAACCAGCGTTAAAAGCCCGACAAAGTCCCTGTAGGCGTTCACATTCTGCCCTAACAAGGTTATCCTGGTTATGCCTTTACGCGCCGCATCTTCTATTTCATTCAAAACATCCTTATGATCGCGGTGGCGAAGACCGCCTCTCACATATGGAACCACGCAATAAGAACAGAAATTCGAGCAGCCTTCTGAAATCACCACATAAGCGTGATCCTTATCTTCATAAAATCCGGTATGGTAAATTTCATCGGGCCGGTTCTTTGCGTCCGTCTCCCATATTTTTCTCAAAAACAGGGACTGTCCCCGCTCTTTGGGGACTGTCCCTATTCTTGTTTCTGTAAGCGATTTTATAATCTCCGGTATCTTCGCAATATCTCCCGGCCCTACCACAAAATCCACACCGGGCGAGCGTTCAAATATCTTCTCTTTGTAATTCTGCGCCATGCATCCGGCAATACCCATTAATGGCTTCACTTTGAGCTTGCTATACCTCCCCGCCGCAGACCACACCTTATCTTCCGCGTGCTGCCGCACGGAACAGGTATTGAGGATGACCACGTCCGCCTTGTCCTCTTTATCGGTTATCCGGTACCCGCTTTTTCCCAAAATACCGGCGATAACCTCCGAATCCCGGACGTTCATCTGGCAGCCAAAGGTCATCAGAAAAACTTTATTTTTCTTTATCTCGTTATTAATCATATGGTTTCAGTTTCGGCTCTCTCTAAATCACTTCTCTTCAAATAACTTGAGGTAATCCTTATAAACAAACAGCCGGCCATATTTCTTGCCTTTATCTTTAAGAGCTAAAATCCCTAATTTTACAAATCTATCGACCAACTGATTCGCTGCCTCTCGCGATAAATCAGCAACTTCCTCGATTTTTCTGACATTTATTATCGGAATTCTATATAGGTTTTTCAGCAATACTATAGCATTCTTACTTGCCCTGCCTAATTCGGATGCTTTCTGCAGGTCTTTTTCGCGCAACTCAATAACCTTATTAGAAGTTTCTATCGCTTCACTGGCAACCCGAACAATTCCTTTTAAAAAGAAATCCAGCCACGAAACAACATTCCCTTTTCTGTACTCATCAAGCATAGAAAAATAAACGTCTCTATGTTTTTTGAAGTGTTCTGAGAGATATAACACCGGCCTTTCCAATATTTTTTGCTGACAAAGGTAAAAAGTTATGAGTAATCTCCCCGTCCTACCATTTCCATCTAAAAAAGGATGTATTGTCTCAAATTGGCTATGTATCAAGCCGGCTTTTATTAAAATGGGCAAATCCTCGCGAGAATAAAAAAACTTTTCAAGCTCACCCATGGCATCCATTACATATTCCGGAGGCGGAGGAACAAACCGGGCGTCTTGAGGATTCGTCCCCATAATCCAGTTTTGTGATTTTCTAAATTCGCCGGGGTGCGGGTTCGCAGAGCTTCTGGCTTTGGTAAGCAAAACAGCATGAACTTCTTTAATTAATCGTAATGATAGCGGCAGTTTATCCAGTCGATTCAACCCTTCATTCATCGCTTGAATATAATGCAAAATATCATCGACGTCCTTAGGTAAATCGGGTGTCCGCTCTAATTTGGCCTGTAGCGCATCGGTAAGTTTTGCCCTTGTACCTTCTACCTGGCTTGAATAAGCAGCTTCTTTATTAATGTACATAAAAATAAAGAAATCGATATCCGGCAGAAGCTTGGTAAGGCCGTCTAATTTACCTAGTTGCAGATTGGCATTAGCAAGGAGCTTTACTATTTTTGAATCATTAAGAAATAGACCAGCCGGGGGAAACTTTTCAGGCACAAAAGCTTTATACCCAGCCTTTTGTTGAATGTATTTTCCTATGGTTAACATCCAAATCTCCTATTTGACATTTTCACAGATGTCAACATTATATACTTATAGTTGACATCTGTCAAGAAGATGTCAACTATTAACTAACGAGTTACCTTTAAAAGATCCCACCCTCTCGATAATACGTATTTAAACCAATATCCTGCCGCAAGCGACGTGACTATAGCCGCCAAGACTAACGTTACAAAGAATTTTTCGTTAATAATACCCAGGTCAAAAACAACGGTGGCAAGAACTATACCGGGGCCGCCTCTCGTATTCATGGCCACTCCCAGATTAAAACTTGATAACCAGTCCTTCTTAATAATTTTTGCGGCCATCATTGTTCCGGACATCTCAAACGCCGATGAAAATAGCAAAAACCAGAGGAAAAATCCTAAATCAAAATGCCGGATTAAATCTATCTTCAATCCGACTACGGCAAAATACACCGGAATAAAAAAAGCTAACCCTATTTCTTTGATCTGGCTCTTTTCTTTCTCGAATTTTTCATTAGGCATCAAGCCGATCACTATGCCCGCGAGGAATGCCCCAAAAACTATATTAACGTTTAAGATGCTGGCAAGTGCTGAAAAAAGAAAGCAAATAAATAATACATAACCTGCAACCGATGATTTTATTAAAAGATTATACTTAAAGGTATTGCCTAATTTTATTATCTTGGGCATCAAAGTAAGAGCTAACACAAAAAAAGCAATGGTAACTAAAACAGCGGTCATTACGCCCAAGAATGACATCGCCGTTGCGCTGACGAGTCCAGTCGCGATAGCCAGCGCTATCCACAATATAATATCTTGCACAGTTGCGGCCGCTAACAAGACTTTAGCGAAATTTGAATTAATAACATTAAGGTCAATAAAGATTTTAGAAATTACAGGGATTGAGGTCACGGCCACAGCCACGGCAACCACTATCTTCAATGCCAGCATATTGTTCTCGGTACCAAGATACGGCGAAAAATCATATACATACGGAGCAATCCAACCGGCAAAAAGAGGAATGACCGTTGCCCCTAAAATAACCGCCCAAATTATTTTTTTATCCTCCCTGCTGAATTTTTTCTGAATCTCAAAACCTGAAACAAACATCAGTAGGATTAATCCAAACCAATAAATAATCGAGATCAGTTTACCTTCTTCGGCAAAGGCATTGAACAACCAAATATGAATATTTGGGAAAAAATGGCCTAGCACGGTAGGCCCTAATAAAAATCCTCCGAATATTTCACCTATTACCTTCGGAAGCTTAAATTTATGGAAAAAATAACCGAAAAAATGCGCTGAAATTAACAACGATGTTATGGCGAAGAAAAATCTCGTCAATTCAAGATTGCTTAATGTGATCGATGTCGTTACGCTCATAATAATTTACGCGCCCTCTTTTCTAATTTTTGCCATCGTTTGATGTAAAGTCGAGAAATCTTCCGCATTAGCCAGCACCAAGAAAACATCGCCTTCTTCAATTACCGTAGAACCATTTGGCACGATGAACTTATCTTCACGCGAAATAAGAACAATAAGGGCTTTGGGAGGAATGTTGATCGCGGCAATCGTTTTTCCTACCGCATCTGAATTATATGGCACAATCATATCGGTAAGCGATGCATCTATGCCCTCTGCATACTCAAACTCAATAGGATATTTTTTTCTTACATCAAGCGGAACATTAACTCCAAGTATCTTTGACATAAATGGAATAGATGTCCCCTGGATCAATACCGAGGTCAATACAACAAAAAATACGATATTAAATATTGAATGAGCTTGAGCTATTCCTGCAAGTAGCGGGAATGAAGCCAAGATAATCGGCACGGCACCCCTTAGCCCTACCCATGATATCATTGTCTTTTCGACAAGATTGAATTTAAATGGCATCAGGCATAAGAATACGCTTATGGGGCGAGCGAGGAAAATAAGTATAGCTGCTATCAACAGGCCGACTCCGATTATAGGGATTATTTGAGACGGGAAAACAAGTAAACCAAGAGTCAAAAACATAGCAATCTGCATGATCCAGGCAATCCCTTCATAGAACCTGACTATTGTTCTTTTGTTTACAAAATCGTTTCTGCTCATCATTAAGCCCAGCAGGTAAACCGCCAGAAAACCATTCCCTTTCATTAATGTGGTAACGGCATACGTCAAGAGCACCAAAGCAATCGTCAAAACCGAATACAACCCTTCATATTCAAGCTTGATCTTATTGATAAGAATGACACTTGCTTTGGACATTAAGTACCCCGATAACAATCCAACACCCATATTTACGGCAAACGCTGGGATCAGGCTCACAACAGAAGAGTTAGCAGTAGTCAAAAGCCCGATGCAGCCGATTGTAAGAAAAACAGCCATTGGGTCATTGCTTCCTGATTCAAGCTCCAAAAGAGGCCTTAAATTCCCTTTGAGAGCTATTCTTCTTGATCTGAGGACAGTAAAAACAGCGGCGGCATCAGTCGAGGACACAATAGAACCAAGCAATAATCCTTCAAGCAATGAGAATTTCAGGATTACCACGGCAAATATGCCGACAATAATAGCCGTAATAAGCACTCCCGCGGTTGACAAAACCAACCCCGGGATAAATAAGGGTTTGACAGATTTCCATGATGTATCCAAGCCTCCGGAAAAAATAATGAAGATAAGCGCGATGAGGCCGATTGATTTTGCAATGCTATAATCATCAAAATATATTCCACCGAGCCCTTCAGAACCTGCCAGCATACCAATTATCAAAAAAAGCAGTAAAGCAGGCAAAGCAAATCTGTCTGATAGCTTACTCGCCAGCACGCTAACAAGCGTCAAAATTGCTGCCCATAATATGATTGTTTCAATTGCCATCATGATCACTCTTGATTTTTATGGGACATTTTTTCCGCAACCACGAGCACTCGCCAAGAGCCCCCTGCACAAAACATTCTTGATCATATTTATGGGCGTAATTTTCAAATAACAGCTCGTACCGTCTTTTCATGATTTACATCTCCTATGAATAAATTTCATGATACACTTACGCGCCCCCATTACATCGCTATAATAAAAAGTTGTCAAGAGTTTTTTAAGGTGATAGAATGACGGCAAATGAGGATCCAATACGGTGAAAAACATATTAGAAGTTGAAGGACTAAGCAAGGATTTCATCCCCCCTTTATCTTTTGGCGAATTGATCAAGCTTGATCTTAAGCGCGGGATGCCTGCCCGGGCGCTTAGGGACGTCTCTTTTTCCCTGGAACCGGGAAAGATCCTCGGCGTCCTCGGCCCGAACGGCGCGGGAAAGACCACCCTCTTGAAGATAATCGCGACCTTGATCCTTCCGGATAAAGGAAGCGTATCCATAAACGGTTACCGGCTGGGAAACGATGATGAAAAGATAAAATCGATTGTCGGCCTGGTCTGCCCCCAGGAAAGAAGTTTTTACTGGCGTCTTACGGGGAGGCAGAACCTGGAATTCTTTGCCGCCATGCACGGCCTGACAAATGTCCAGGCCAGATTAAAGGAATTATTCGACATTTTCCGGATAAACTACCAGGATAAGCGTTTTGACCGGCTTTCCTCCGGAATGAAACAAAAGTTCGCCTTGATCAGGGGCCTCCTTCACGACCCCAGACTTTTACTTTTAGACGAACCTACCAAGAGCCTGGATTATACCGCTGCCCTTGATTTAAGGGGTTTTATTAAAGAAAATATGGCGAAAAAGGGTAAAACCGTCGTCTTTGCTACCCATAATATGGATGAGGCCCTGGATTTCTGCGACTTATTCATGATACTGAATCAGGGAAAACTCCGCGCCTTTGGCACGCTTGAAGAACTGCGCGGCCAAACCGGCCGGCCCGGGGCCGCTTTGGGGGAAATTTTTGTCAGATTGAGTAAAACTTAAATAAGATGCTTAAACAAGCCCTGGCTTTCCTAAAAAAGGATTTTTTGGT
>JAQUPI010000046.1 GCA_028716705.1 Candidatus Omnitrophota bacterium
AAGAGCACCTCTTCTTCCAGGTGCGCGTGAGGAGGATGCGGGCAAGAACCATTTGTCAAGACTGAAGTATGGCAAGAGAATTTTTGCAGTTTTTTTGTCTTACCCCTGAAAACCGGATATGCCTGCCAGCCAGTTTGCGTATCCGGCACGAACGGGACATTAAGATGATAAACCAGGCTGCTTAAACCGCGCTTACTCCCGGATCTGGCAGCCAGGACCGGCCCTAATCTCTGTTTTACCCTTCTCAACAATCTGTATATTTTACTGCCCGCGTAATTGCCGAATACCGCGCGCCTTAAGATAACATCGAAGGCATTTAAATACAGGCCTTCGATCTCTGATTCTGATACCCAGTCATTATTCTTCTTGCGCGTATCATAAGACCGGCAAAAAGAACACGGTATATCTTCCCGCGGTTCATTTTTCCCCAATAACATTGCCCGGGCGTAATTGATCCGTTCATTATTCAATGCCGCGATCAAACCGTCTTTGAAGGTGTCACCGAAACCGTTATGGTAGTTTACCGTACAGCCAAGGACCCGGCCGTTAAAATTTATTTGCGGAGTGCGCCATAACTCCAGGCAGCAATCTCTTAAAGTATATTCGTACCCATATTTCTCCCGGAATTCGGACCTGTCCGCTACCCCTAAACCGGTTTCTTTCCTTACCAGCTCTTTATTATTTACCGGAGAAAAGGATTCGCCGGAATATAAACCCTCCCAGGCCAGTTTCACGTGAAAGGACATATTTAAATCTTCCGCCATCTGCCTTGCCTTAGAGATCTCTTGTTCATTGTGCCCAAAAATTATAAATTTCCATTTCAGTACGGGATATTCGGAGTTATAAAGATTTTTAAAATGATTTATGGCCTTGATGTTTTCTATAACTCCGTTAAAGTCCCCGTTTTTACGGTAGAGTGAGTAGGTCCCCTGGGAGACTCCGTCAATAGAACATGAGATGTCCCTGAATTTGTATTTGACCAGCCCTTCAAGATCGTCTTCGGCGGCATTGTTGAGGTTGACCCCGTTACCGGCATGCAGCGCGATATTGTTTTTATAGGCATATTTCATTATTTTGAGCAGATCCTTATTCAGGAATATCTCTCCCCAGTTAGATAATTCGATTGATATGATCCAGGGATTTGAGTCGACTATTTCTTTAAAACTTCTAAAGCTGAGGAACCCTTTCCCGAGGTTTTTAGCGATCTGGCCTAAAGCTGTCGGGCAGGATGGGCAATCCAACTGGCATATTGTCGAGGATTCCAGCCGGATCGAACGGGGGATCAACATTTTTTCTTTTGAAATAGCCATATTGAAAGTTTATTATATCCGTATATTTTTAGAGGATAAACCTCCAAAGTCCACTTTTTTTGGACTTTTTTCCGCATGCCTAAAAACCGCCTAACGGCACACGCGTCTTCTTTTTATGCTATACTTCTTAAGTAAAGGGAGGTATTTATGCCGATAGTATTTACGATACAGGAATGGCTTATTGTTTTTGCCTGCTTAGTTCTTCTTTTATGTGTCTCCCGTATTCATAATCTTAAAAAGTCAATTGCCCAGGGGGTCCAGCGCTACCTCTCGCCGCAATTGATCTTATTGATGGATAAGAAATCCATGTGTTTTAATCTTAAGAACGAAGGTTCTTTCTTCGTTCAAAATATACATTTTGATGACTCTGAGGTAAGCGTGGCCGATTACGGTTTTGAGGTGATCTCTATCCTAAGATTCGAGGATATAAACTTTCTTGGTCCTAAAGAAAGCGTTCAACTGGGGTTGAAGGTTTTTGATAAAGGCAGGAACTTCTTACCTGAAGCCACAGAAAGGATTTTTTGGCACTTAGTAAATGTATCCTTCACTATTGGAATGACTTGCCGCGATATGGAGGGCCGTTACATGCGGTTTATTTTCTCAAAACAAGGCGATCATTTTTTCTCGGAAAAAGTAAACGAAGGAGCAGGCGAATCCCGTCTTCCGCTTAAGTGAAAAGCAGTTTCTGTTTGACAAGCGCCCGGATAAATTCTTTACTTTCCTTTGCCAGGCCGATAAATTGAACGCCGATCCTGTAGGCTTTTTCTTTTATATTAAACACGATATACTTCACTTCCCCGTCTGTTTCTATGGATTTCGATGTTTCGCCAAATAAGATAAAGCGCATAAAGATGGTCGTATGTTCCTGCAAATCATAAGCGGTGATCAATCCCACTCCGCCTTCGCTTATATCAACGGCTATCGCGTTGTAATTTTCCCGTCCGTATTGTAAAACGGCTCTACCGGATTTTATATTGTAGAAGATCGTCGTCGCTTCATTTACTCTCGGGAATTGCCTTCTTTCTTTTGTAAAATCTTTCTGGTCTTTATTCGGGTCATATACTTTCATAGTCCCTCTTCCTTAAAATAACAAAGCGCTTTCTTCTCGAAAGCGCTATAAAATCACCGGGTTTTGAACTCATATTTTAGCCTTTGTACCTACATTTTTAGTGTACGCCCAAACAACTAAATGTCAATAAAAATGAATGGCGTGGAGCTTAGTCAAGACAGCGGATCGAGATAGCCTCGTTATGGTCTCTTTTAACGGGTAAATATTTAACCTCTACGCGCTGTCCGTTTTTAAGGGAAAAGACGCCAAACCTTCCGCCCGCGGACATATCTTTTCCGGAAACGTCAGTAACAAGCGTGGCCTTTACCGCATAAACAACCGTTCTTTCCCCGCTGTCGGCAGTAACCGTCACCATAGCGTGTTCCCACTTTGGCGGCCTGCTCTTCATAGCCCGCCTAATAGTTTCGATCTTGCCCGTTACAGTCTTAGTTGCATCAACCGCCGCTGACGGCTCCTGCGCAAAACATAAAGAACTGGAAAACGCCACAGCAATTAATGCGAAAAGTATCTTTCTCATATAATTACCCCCTCTCATCGTTATCTTACTACGAAAAAAACTCTCTGCAACATAAATTGCTACAGAGAGCTTAAGAAAATTGGCTCCCCCTCGAGGACTCGAACCTCGGACCTGGTGGTTAACAGCCACTCGCTCTACCGACTGAGCTAAGGGGGAATTGTAGAGAATATTTTACACTAAATCGGATACCAGTCAATAGTATTATACGCTGGGGGACAGAAAAATAAAAGGCCGGGCAATCCGCGCCCGGCCTTGATTTATTTTCGCGTAACTTCTTATTTTATCGTTTATTTTTATCGTTCGTCATTTCTTTTTTCATCAATAACCCGGATTTTTCATGAAGCATGTCTTTTTCGGATTCTTTCATGCATTCATCCCAGATAACTTTTAATTTTTTCAGCTGGTCAACGGTGATCACTTTTTTCAGGTCCGAGTAGGCCAAAGCGATGACTTTCGCCTTTTCCTTCTTTACTTCATATTTTTTGTCGATCATTTCGTTGAGCCTGGCTAAATCCTCCTTGCTGATCTGATCCTGCTCTAGTGTTTCTTTGATCTCGAGCGCGTAGGTATCGATATCGGCGTCTTTCATTATCAGGTCTTTCTTGACCCTGTATTTCAGCGCCTTTAGGTCTTCTTTTTGTTCATCTGTAAGCTTGATCTCTTCCGAATAAGCGCCGATAAAATAGAGCTTGTGGAAGAACATTTCGTCAAATTCCATCTTCTCCATCTTGCACGCGGGGCAGTTTTTATCGTTACCACGCTTATGCAGAGGGCAACTTGCGGCATGCACCAAAGATATCGAGCTTAAACATAATAAAAGAACGATAAATAAGGTCCCTAATTTTTTATACATTTTCTCACCCCCTTTGTATATAAATACTATAATCTTTACGCTTTTTTCGTAAAGAGCGGGCTTCTGCTTTTTTTTGACTTTTTTCTACCTGATTTTATCTCTTGACAAACGGTAATTAAATAATAAAATAAAGCGGGGTTGCTCATGGGAATGAAAACTGGGCAAAAGCAGCCAAGGACCCGAGTTTTCCAGAAAAAGGAAAGTTCGGGTTTTTTGTCTTAAAACTGCGAGGGGGTCAGCAGTGGCGGAATGCGGCTATCAATTGAGGTGTTTGAATTTCGGAAAGAAATGCGGGGAATGCAAAAGGAAAAACAAAAATAAGAAGGAAGATTATTTTTCGGATGCCCTCAGCTTAAAGTTCCAGGGCAAGGCAATTTAAATAATTTCCTTTTCCAGCCCATCGATCGTGCCGTCCAGCTCCGATATCAATTTTTCTATATCTTTAATACGCCGGCCGTAATCTCTTGCCGTATTTTCATCGCGGAAAATACGCGGGTCGGACAGCGCCCGCGCCTTGGCATAACTCTCCAGGCGCAATCTTTCTTTTTCTTTATTTAAGATATTTATTTTGTTGCGCAAGCCTGAATTATGTGTCTTGCGCTTTCTTTCTTCTTCCTTGCGCTGCCTTTCCTGCTCCTTAAATCTTTCTTTTTCCGCTTCTTTCTCCGGGTCGTTATAAACTTTTTTTGTTCTATTTCTGGGCGGTTCCATACCTGTCCCGGACTCGTCTTTCTTTTCCAGATAATAATCAAAACTACCCGGGAATTTCCTGATCCTGCCGTTTTTTACTTCAAAAACGGTATTCGCGATCGACCGGACAAAATAAATGTCATGACTGATGAAAACAAGCGTTCCCTCATATTCCGCCAAAGCCCTGACCAGCGCCTCTACGGCATCCACATCAAGGTGCGTTGTAGGCTCATCCAATAACAGGAAATTGGGTGGATTGATCAGTAGTTTTGCCAGGATCAGCCGGCTTTTCTCCCCTCCGGAAAGGACCTCTACTTTTTTACTCGCGTCGTCTCCGGAGAAGAGAAACGCCCCAAGGATGGTGCGGACCGCTTCTTCAGACATGTATCCCGGCGCCGCCGTATATGCCTCCCGCAAAACAGTATTCTCCGGATTAAGCACATCCGTGCGCGTCTGGGAAAAATAACCGATTTCCACATTATGCCCTACCAAGCGCGATCCGCCTTCTATATTAATTACGCCCGCAAGGATCTTTAAAAGGGTGGACTTACCCGCGCCGTTCTCCCCCGCCAGGACGGCTTTCTCTCCTTGAACGATCTCGAAATCCAGGCTTTCGTAAACCCGGATATCCTCATAAAATTTGGACACGCCTTCCAGGGATATCACCTTATGGCCGCTTCTTTGGGCCGAAGGGAAACGGAAACTACCGATACTTTTCCTGGGGTCTTCAGGCAGCGTTATCTGTTCATCCTCCATCTTCTCCAAAACCCTGCGTTTTGCCCTGACAGAAGCGGCTTTATTCGGCTGCGCGTGAAAACGCTCCACAAACCTTTCCAGTTGCCGCCGTTTCTTTTCCTGTTCTTTGAACTGCTTGAGCAGAAAAGTATTTCTTTCCGCTTTGACCTTCCGGTAATGCTCATAATTGCCGTGTACTTTGAAGATCGAGCCGTTTTCTAAAATAAGGGTGTAGTTGGTAACCTCGTTAAGGAAGGCCTTGTCATGGGAGATCATAATAAAGGTACCGTCAAACCCGTACAGATAATCTTTAAGCCACAACGCCGCGTTTAAGTCCAGGTAATTCGTGGGTTCATCCAAAAGCAGGATGTCATAGTGGTAGGTCAAAAGCTTCGCCAAAAGCGCGCGCATCTGCCAGCCCCCGCTCATCGCGGATATTCGCCGGTCCAGATCCTTTTCCTTAAAACCCAGGCCCATTAAGATCTTTTTGGCCTTATGTTCAAGCTCAAAAAAGCCCAGGATTTCCAGCTCGTGAAGGCAATCACCGTAACGCTTTGAACCCGCTTCGTTTCTCTCTTCGAGTATTTGCTTCTCTTCTTTAAGACTCAGGATCCTTTCATCGCCTTCGGTCAACTCCGCTAAAACCGTGCGCCCGGGCCCGGAGGAAAAATCCATCTCTTGCGGAAGATATCCGATATAAGTATTTTTATTTACTACCACGCTTCCGGAGGAAGGCTCTATCTCTTTCAGCAGCAGTTCAAAGAGCGTGCTCTTTCCGGAGCCGTTTGGCCCGATAAGGCCTATCTTCTCCCCTTGGTTTATGCTTAAAGAGATACCCTCGAAAAGGACCTTTTTGCCGTAATTCTTGGACAGATTGGTTATAGTTATCACTTTATGTTTACACTGCGCGGCGGGATTCGATGGATTTTGACAGGGTTGTGGAGTCCGCGAATTCGAGGTTAGAGCCCATGGGTATCCCTACGCCTATCCTGGTCAGTTTTACCCCTAAAGGTTTGATTATTTTCGCCAGGTAAAGGGCGGTGGTCTCTCCCTCGGTATCCGCGTCGGTAGCTATAATTACTTCCTGAATATGGTCCTCTCTTATCCGCTTTATAAGGCCGTCGATCTTCAGGTCGCTGGGGCCCTTTCCTTCCAAAGGCGATATCGACCCCATCAATACATGGTAGACGCCGTCAAATGCTCCAGCCTTCTCTATAGCGTTGACATCGCTGTGTTTTTCCACGACGCAGATAATGTCTTTGCGCCTGCGGCTGGCAGAGCATACGCGGCACTCTTGCCCCTCGCAAAGATTATTACAAATGCGGCAAGAATGGACGATTTCTTTCACCTTGGACAATATATCCGCCAGGCCGTGGATCTCTTCGCGCCCGGCGCTGAGAATATATCCCACGATGCGCTCGGCGCTCCTCCTGCCTATGCCGGGAAATTTCATCAGCCTTTCTATAAGTTTTTCGATGGATTCGGTATACGCGGCCATTATTCTTCTTTGATCACTCTTCCGTTAAACATGTGCAGGGCGGATTTGACGAAAGGGCTGGTTTCATTATTGGTCTTGGGCTGGACTTCTTTGGAAAGGATAAAATTAGCCCTGACGCTAAAACCTAATAATTCTGATAACACTTTTTCTATTACCCCCTTGTTTTCCTTGCGTTCAAGCGACTCTTTATGCAAAGAATGGTTTATGGGGAAAGAAATGGTTAAGGCGCCGTTGGCGAATTTTGTAGGCGTTCCTTCGTCCAGATATGTTGCCGCCGAGATCTTGATCTTAGACAAATTGTCTATGGCGCTGCGCCATACGGCTTTAACCGCCTCCAAAGAACCACCGCTATGGGAAACAGGCGCCCCTTCCTCAATTTCCAGTTTTTTCTCATTCTTATCTTCTTCGGGCGCGGGAGGCTCTTCGTCTTTAAGCCTGACAGGAGGATCCTCTTCTTTGGGCCTGGCGGCCGGAACCGGTTTTACCGCCTTTTTATCGTGGGCCAGTTTAACCAAACTTATCTCCAGCGGAATACGTAAGGAATCCAGGCGTTTGGCCATCTCCTGCGTATTCACCATAATGTTAAACGCGCCGAATATCTCTTCCATGCTGAAAGCCTGCGCCTGCTTAAGCAGGTTATCGCAAATATCCTGAGGCAGGTCTATCAGTTTCGGATCGGCCTGGGTAACCTTGGCGATCATCAGGTTGCGGAAATGTTCGATGAGATTAACCAGGAAATTAGCGATATCCTTGCCGCTGTCCACTACCCGGTTTAATAACTCAAGCGCCCTTTTGGGGTCTTTGTTTATTATTGTCGACGCTATATCAAAAAGCGTATCCTGCTCTACCAGGCCGAGCATGGAATTAACATCTTCCAGGGAAGCGGAGCTCTTGGTGAACGCCATCAGCTGGTCAAGTATGGACTCGGCGTCCCTCAGGGAACCGTCGCTGCTTTTGGCGATGGCGAACAATACTTTTTTGTCAATGTTGATATGTTCATCCAACGCTATCTTTTCGAGCTGCGCGATGATCTCTATTACCGAGATCCTGCGAAAATCAAGGCGCTGGCAGCGCGAAAGTATCGTCGGGATTACCTTGTGCGGGTGAGTCGTAGCGAAAATAAATTTAACGAAAGGAGGCGGCTCCTCAAGGGTCTTAAGCAGCGCGTTGAAGCCCTCGGGGGTGATCTGATGCACTTCGTCTATTATATAAATCTTGAATTTCCCTTGGGTAGGAGCGAATTTTACGTTCTCGCGAAGCGCGCGGATCTCATCTATCCCGCGGTTGGAAGCCCCGTCTATTTCGATTACATCCAAGCTGCGGCCGTTCGCTATATCCAAACAGGCAGGACAGGCGCCGCATGGGCTTACAGTGGGCCCGTCCTTACAGTTCAGGGCTTTGGCCAATATCCGCGCGGCCGAGGTCTTGCCTACGCCCCTCGGGCCCGAAAATAAATAAGCGTGGGCGAGTCTCTGTTTTTGTATAGCGTTCTTCAGAGTGGCGACGATCGTATCCTGGCCGACGATTTCTTCGAATTTCTTAGGACGCCATTTCAAAGCAAAAACAATGTAGGACATATTTCTTCCGCTTAGCGGCGGCCTCCTCCGGCCCCGGCACGGCTTGCTCCCGGGGCTGCCCCTCTATCGCTCGCGTTCTCCCTTCTGTCTTTAATGTTCTCGGCGCGGTCACGCCTGTCCTCGCGCCTGTCGCGGATATCTTCCTTGCGGTCACGTATATCTTCAAGCTTGTCTGAACGTCCTGTATCATGGCGTCTGTCCCAGATGTCTTCTTTTCTATCCTGGATATCCTCGCGCCTGTCGCGGATATCTTCTCTCCTATCGCGCATATCCTCCCTGCGGTCTTTAATATTCTCACGCCTATCGCGGATATCTTCCTTGCGGTCTAAGATTTGTTCGCGTTTTGCTTCCGGAGGCAGCGGCGGCTTGGGAGGCAGCGGCGGGTTCACCGGAGAACCTTCAGCGCCCTCTTGCCGAATTAAATCCTGGCGCGCTTCTTTTCTATCTTCCCTAAGCTGATCCCGCAGGTTTTTAAGGGCCTGTAAATCCTCCTGGCGCTGCCGGACATTTTCTTGATGCATAGCGTGGAGTTGATCTCTTAAGTTCTTCGCGGCCGCGAGGTCCCCTGCCTGCTCGGCGGCGAGGATCTGCTCTTTTAATGCCTGTTCCTGGGCCTTTGCCGCTTCGGCATTTTGGCTGATTTGCCCGCGTTCGCTCTTGATCTGTTCCTTATCGGCAGCGGGATCAATTTGAGCCAAAAGCCTGCCGCATAAGACGGTAGAGAAATAAATAGGTACTGCCAAAAACAATAAGGCCTTTTTCATCTTCCTCCCCCTTCCTGACCGATCCTCTCTATTTTCCTGATCTCCGCTTTTTGTATCTCTATCGAACCTTCTCCGCTGCCCATATGCAATTTGATCTCTATCGCTCTTTCATTCTCACGGACAATAACGCCTTCAAGTACCGCGCCATTCTTAAGATACACCGCGTCCGAAGCGGACACAACCGGAGCGGATACCGCCTTCGATGGCAAAAAGGGCCTGGCGCGTAAAAATGACCTCACGTCGTGGATCTGCCTGACGGCCATGGCCTTGTTAATCTTTTTTACGAGTTTTTTATAATGGGTGCCCTTATAATAGTCGAAAATTATGAATACCGTAACCGCCAATATTACCGCGGAGACCGCAAGCTGCCTGAATTTGATCCGCCTTATCCTGTTGAATTGCGTTATCCGGCCATGGCCCTGTTTTTTGGAGAAATACATCGCTTTATCGGCATTATCAATGAGGTATTCTATGGTGTTGCCGTCTTCAGGATACGCGGCTATGCCGCCGCTGAAGCTCATCTTATATAAATGGCCCTTCAAGAGGAAAGGCCGCGCTTTTATATTCTTCTCCATCTTCACGGAAAGCGCGTACGCTTCGGGTGAATTCTTCCCCGGAAAGACGATGACAAACTCATCGCCTCCATAGCGTATGGCGTAAGAACCCGATTCAGTCGTAGAAAGGCGCATCGAGCTCGAAAAATATTTCAGCGCCTCGTCTCCAAAAAGGTGCCCGTATTTGTCGTTAAAGGATTTAAAACGGTCCAGGTCTATAAGCAGGACGGAAAAAGGCTTATTCTCAAGCTTATACTCTCCTCCGAGCTTCACAAAAAGCGGAGCAAGGCTATCTTTGGTAAAACACCCTGTTAACGGGTCTCTTTTAGCGCCAATAAGCTCTTCAAGCGACATATGGGAATAATAATACTAGGGCCACGCGGTAAACACCGAATAATATAAAGCTGTTCTTTTTTATGAAAGAAAGGAGAAATTTTATGGCGAGCATAGCCGTAACAAAGGATACCATAAATCCGATGATAAGCAAGCCAAACTGTCCGCCTGTGAAAGAACCGGCTGTTTTCAACAGATCCAGGGCTGTGGCGGCAGCCATAGTCGGGACAGCCAGCAAAAAAGAGAATTCCACGATCGCCTTGCGGTTTATGCCGAGCAAGAGCCCCCCGATTATCGTTGCTGCTGCCCGGGAAACTCCCGGGACCATCGCGAAAGACTGGAAGACGCCGATCAAAAAAGCCTGTTTGTAAGTAATGGCGGTTTGCGCATTATTTTCCGCGCGCCTTTTATACCATAACTCAAAAATGACGATCACAATCCCGCCGATGAATAACGACCAGAGGACGATATCCCGGCTGCCCAGAAAAGACTTTATAAGCTTGTAAAAAATAAGGCCGGCCGCGGCGGTAGGAATGAATGCCGTAAGCACTCTTTTGATGGCTTGCGCGTCCAAGACCAATGATCTCCAATATAACGCGATGACCGAGCATATCGCTCCCAATTGAATGGCTATCTCAAAGGTCTTCACAAATTCGGACTGCGGGATCTTTAAAAGCGACGAGGCCAATATAAGATGCCCCGTGGAGGAGATCGGCAGGAATTCCGTAACGCCTTCGACGATACCTAAAATAACAGTAGAGATCAGGTCCATTTAGATAGAGTTATTAACGGGTAGTCGTGGACGAAAGTCGAACCCTACAACCCCTTGAAATAGAGCTGCGAATTGAGGTGTTTTCAACATATCGCCATAAAATTGGTTTTTAGGACGTATCATTTTGGAACACTCGGCTTGCGGGGCCACCAGCTGTTACGCCGCACAGCCGTTGACGATCCGCCAGATACGCCAACGAATCACCGCGGCATCAGCGCGAACACACCCCAGCCCAGGTATTCACGCGTGTAAGCGGCGTGGCGCTCGGGTTCCGAGGTCAGTTTGGATCGAACATCTTTGGCGAGCTCGTCGCCGGGATTGGCTTCAAGCCATCGGCGCATGGTGAGCCATTTGGCCGCCTCGTATCTGTCCCAACCGTCTTGGTCAGCCAGAACCATTTCAACGACGTCGTAGCCAAGGCGACCGAAAGACGCGAGAAGTTCTGGAAGTATGAGAAAGTCGGATACTGAGTGAGCTAGGCACTCCTTGGCAATATTTTCCGTCGGCGGTAACTGCCGCCAGTAGGGCTCGCCGATGAGGATGACCCCTCCGGTGCGCAGGCTCCGCGCCAGAAGCTCGATAGTGCCGACGACTCCCCCGCCAATCCAAGTGGCACCGACACAGGCTGCCACCCCGACCTTCTCGTCAGAGACGTAGCCGGCAGCATCGCCATGGATGAACTTGACTTGATCGACGACACCGAGTTCTTCAGCGCGGAGTTTCGCTTGCTCGGTGAACAACTGGCTCATGTCGATGCCGGTGCCGATGACTCCGTAATCGCGTGCCCAGGTGCACAGCATTTCCCCCGAACCGCTGCCGAGGTCGAGCACCCGGGTCCCCGTTTCCAGGCGCAGCGCTGCGCCGAGAGTGGCGAGCTTTTCGGGTGTGAACGGGTTATGGATGCGGTGAGCACTTTCGCTGATGCTGAAGATCCGTGGAATGTCCATTTCGGGAAATCTCCTTATCTGAATTTTTGTGGACGTGTCATTTTGGGACACTCCGCTCGAGGAACTCGCGACATTCTTGCCCCTCGTCGCTGCCATCTAACGACGGCGACCCGGGACAGTTTTTCCGCTAGCCAACGCCAGCAAAAACTGGCGGTGCGTTTACCGCACCATTCGAACTATTTTTAAAAAGTAATCTATCTTTACCGCGCCTTGGGGCGCTGCGTTGTGCCCCGTGCATCAGTCGGCCTTGCTGGGGCAAGGCCTCCTTTGGCGCT
>JAQUPI010000047.1 GCA_028716705.1 Candidatus Omnitrophota bacterium
GATCATAGCCATAAACAAGATCGATAAACCCCCGGCTGACATAGACCGCGTCAAGAAACAGCTTTCCGGGTTAGATCTTGCCGCTGAAGACTGGGGAGGTAAAACGATTACCGTGCCGGTATCCGCTAAAACCGGACAAGGGATAGACAATTTATTGGAGATGATACTGCTTGAGGCGCAGATGCTGGAGCTTAAGGCAAATCCCGGTAAGCCTGCCCGCGGCGCGGTTATAGAAGCGAAATTAAGCAAAGGCAGGGGGCCGGTAGCCACACTTTTGGTGCAAAACGGCTCTTTGCATTTGGGCGACGTGATCATCGCCGACAAGTTTTACGGCAGGATCAAGGCGATGCAGAATGACCGCGGGCATGCGGTTACGACCGCGGGCCCTTCTTCCCCGGTCGAGGTTTCAGGGCTGTCCGGGATCCCGGCGGTCGGAGAGCAGTTTTATGTCATAGATGACGAGAAAGTGGCCAGGGACCTGGCGTTAAAGCGCCAGGAGAATGAAAGGCAGAAAGAAATAAAGGCGGTAAAAAGGATCAGCCTGGAAGACCTGCATTCCCAGATACTGGAAGGGAAGCTCAAGGAGTTAAAGCTTATCCTAAAGGCGGATGTTCAGGGTTCTCTTGAAGCGATAAGGGAAACAATAAATAAGCTCAATGTCACGGAAATAAAATGGAGCATCATACATGAAGGGGTTGGCAGCATAAATACGTCCGATGTCATACTCGCCATTGCTTCCGACGCCCTTATATTGGGTTTCCATGTCGACGCGGAAGAGGGCGCGAGAGAATTGAGCGAAAAAGAGGGCGTGGATATAAAGACTTACAGTATCATTTATGAACTGGCCAATGATATAAAGGCGGCCCTTGAAGGCATGCTTGAGCCCAAATTAAAGAAAGTTTTCCTGGGCAGGGCCGAGATAAGGAAGGTATTTAACTTATCGCGTTCCGGCATTGTCGCGGGTTCTTTCGTGACCAAGGGTAAGCTCACCCGGGCGGCTTCCGTGACGGTAGTGAGGAACGGCCAGGATGTTTTTGAAGGCAAGCTTTCGTCTCTTAAGCGGTTTAAGGATGATGTCAGAGAGGTCGCCGAAGGCTTTGACTGCGGATTGACCATAGGCGGTTTCAACGATATCAAAGAAGGCGATGTCATCGAGGCGTATGAGATAGAGAAGATAGCCCGCAAGCTGTAGTTATGAAGAAGAGAATATTAAGCGGCATGCGTCCTACGGGACCCCTGCATATAGGGCATCTGGTAGGCGCGTTGAACAATTGGATAAAACTGCAAGATGAATATGAATGCTTCTTCATGGTCGCCGACTGGCATGCCTTAATGTCTGAATATGAAAAGCCCGCCAGCCTGAAAGAAAATATCCTCAGTAATGTCGCCGACTGGCTGGCCTGCGGCATCTCTCCCCGCAATTCCACGGTTTTCATCCAGTCACACGTTAAAGAACACCTAGAGTTATATATGCTGTTTTCTTTTATTACCCCGCTCGGCTGGCTGGAACGCTGCCCGACTTATAAGGAACAGCTGCGCGAGGTAAAAAACCGCGATTTGAGCACGTACGCTTTCCTTGGGTATCCTGTCCTTCAGGCGGCGGATATACTTCTATATAAAGCTGAAGCGGTCCCCGTGGGGGAAGATCAGCTTCCGCATTTGGAATTGGCCAGAGAAATAGGGCGCAGGTTTAACAGCCTCTATAAAATAGGCGTTTTCCCGGAAGCGCAGGCATTACTGACCAAATCCTCGAGGATCTTGGGGCTTGACGGCCGCAAGATGAGCAAAAGCTACGATAACTTTATCGCGATTTCGGAAAAGCCGGAAGATATACGCAGGAAGATCCAAGGCATGTTTACCGACCCTTTAAGGGTAAAGTTAACCGATCCCGGCCATCCCGATAAATGCAACGTGCACAGTTACTACGCGCTGTTTGCCCCCGAAAGGAAGAAAGAGATCGACGAGCTCTGCCGCAACGCTAAAGTAGGATGTACCAGCTGCAAAAGGGAGCTGGCGGAAATACTAGTCAAATTCTTAGAACCCATCCAGGAGAAAAGGCAGGAGCTCCTCAAAGATAAAAAAGGCCTGCTCGAAATGTTAGGGCAAGGCTCCGAAAAAGCGAGCGCGGTCGCGCGAAAGACCGTGAACGAGGCGAAAGAAGTATTGAATTTAATGTAGTTACCCCGCCTTGCGGGGTTAATTCGCCCATTGAATGAGCTATAAAATAAAATTACAGATATTCGAAGGGCCGATGGACCTGCTTTTGTACCTGGTCAAAAAGGACCATCTGAATATATACGATATTCCCATAGCGCAGGTCACCGAGCAGTACCTTAAGTACCTGGATATCATGCGGCTGCTTAATTTGAACATCGCCGGTGAATTTTTGGTAATGGCGGCAACGCTTATGCAGATCAAATCCAAGATGCTTCTGCCCGTCGATGAGTCGATGGAAACGCTGGAAGAGCAGCTTGACCCCCGGGCAGAGCTCGTAAAACGGCTCCTGGAATATGAGAAGTTCAAAGAGATAGCGCAAAATTTAAGAGAAAGAGAAACCGGTCAGCGGGATGTATTTAAACGGCCGAAATCCGAAGAGCCGGAACCGCGGCCTGAGGAAAGCCAGGAAGTATATTTTGAGGCAAGCCTCTTTGACCTGATCACGGCGTTTTCCCAGGCGCTGGAGAATGTCCCCAAGGAGATCTTCTACGAAGTCATCAAGGACGAATTCACGGTGGAGAGCAAGGTCCATGACATCCTGCACATGCTCCTTATCGCCCCCTCCTTAAGGCTTTCGGAATTATTTATAAAGGCGAAAAATAAGATAGAGATAGTCGTCACCTTTTTGGCTATCCTGGAACTGATAAAACTGAAAGAGATCGCGGCCCGGCAGAGGGGCCTCTTCCAGGAAATAGAGATCATCAGGAATAAGGAGAACATTATCCCTTATGACGGAAGAGACAAGGTATAAAATATTCGAAGGCAGCAAGGCCGTAAAGGCGATCCAGGAGACGGAAGAAGACGTTGTCCTGAACATCTCTTTGAGGCCGCAGAAGCTTGGTGAGTTTGTAGGACAGAAAGAGGTTGTCGATAACCTTAAGGTATGTATTACGGCCGCCAGGCAGAGGAAAGAGCCCCTGGAGCATGTCCTTCTGAGCGGCCCCCCGGGTTTAGGGAAGACCAGCCTGGCGCATATCATCGCGCGTGAAATGGGGACCAAGGTGACCGCCACTTCCGGCCCGGCGATAGAGCGCGCGGGAGACCTTATCGGTATATTAACCAACCTGGAAAAGGGGGATATCCTTTTTATTGACGAGATACACAGGCTCTCCAAAGTGGTAGAAGAGTTCCTTTACCCGGCGATGGAGAGTTCTCAGATAGATTTTGTGATCGATAAAGGCCAATATGCCCGGACCATAAAATTCAATCTTAAGCCTTTTACCCTCGTGGGCGCTACTACGCGCACCGGTTTATTGGCGGCGCCTTTAAGAGCAAGGTTCGGCATATTTTATCACCTGGATTTTTACAGCGTGGAAGAACTGGCGAAGATAGTCAAACATTCAGCCAAGGCCCTGGGGGTGAACATAGATGACGAGGCTGCGGCTGAGATCGCGGCAAGGGCGCGCGGCACGCCCAGAATCGCCAACCGGCTGCTTCGCCGGGTCAGGGATTACGCCCAGGTTTCCAATATAAATAAGATCAACCTGACAGTCACGGTAAAGAGCTTGAACGATCTGCGTATAGACAAGGCCGGCCTCGACCAGATAGACCGCAAGGTTTTGAAGCTGATGCTTGATTCTTTCGGCGGCGGCCCGGTCGGTATCGAATCCTTGGCTGCAAGCCTGAACGAAGAAGTAGACACGATCGAGGACACTATAGAGCCTTATCTATTGAAGGCAGGTTATCTTAAACGCACTTCCCGCGGCAGGGTCGCCACAAAGCTCGCCTATGAGCACTTAGGCATCAAATACGAAAGACAGGAAGAATTATTTTAAGATTTTCCTGCTGCTTAAACACGCCTCTTCACCCGTAAAATGTTTAACCGAAAATGAAAATATTATTACATACCTGCTGCGCGCCGTGCCTCATATATCCGCTAGAACAGTTAAGGGCAAAGGGATACGAGGTTACGGGATTCTTCTATAACCCGAACATACAGCCCTTAGGCGAATATAACAATAGGAGGCAGGCGGTCGAGGACCTAAGCAGGAAATCGGGTATCAGCGTCTTTTATCCGGAATACGCTCCTTCGGAGTATTTTCAAGAGGTTAACCAGAAAGAGAAAAATCCCGGGCGTTGCGCGCTCTGCTGGACATTACGCTTAAGGGCCGCGGCAAAATACGCGAAAGAATCGGGGTCAGACGTTTTCTCTACGACGTTATTGGTGAGCCCTTATCAAGACCAGAAATTGTTGAAAAAGATCGGGGATGGGGTTTCGCGAGCCGAAGGCGTACAGTTTTATTACGAGGATTTCCGTCCCGGCTTTAGAAAAGCTCACGATACCGCCAAGGCGGAAGGTATATATTGCCAAAAGTACTGCGGCTGTTTGTATTCGGAGATAGAAAGATGCAAGAAATCGGGAAAACGCTGATCATCTTTGGAACCATCCTGCTGATCGCGGGTTTGTTCCTGACATTTTTCCATAAGATACCTATTTTAGGAAAACTTCCGGGAGATATTTATATCCAAAAAAAGAGCTTTTCTTTTTATTTTCCCTTAACCACCTCTATATTAATAAGCCTGATCCTTTCCTTAATTCTTTGGTTATGGCCCCGCCGCTGAAAAAAGTCATAGGTTTCTGGTTGTTAGTTCCGGGTCTTTTTATATATTTGGCCTATCGCCTGCCGGGCGATACCGGCCGCCTATGCTATGCCCAAACGGGACGAAATGTCCGGGTTTTGATCTTTCGGGATCTCGGCTCTTTAAGCCTGAAGGTCAACGGCCAATATGAAACATTTGACGCGGCCACGGACAAGATTATTGGCCGGGGGAAAAATCTGCATACGACTGTAACCGTTTACGGGGGCGGGATACTATTGGGCAATACCAGGTGCAATACGCACAAGCTTTTGATCAGGACGGACCCTTCCAGATCGATCACTATCAACGGCCGGGAGCTTAGGGGAGATATAAAGCTGATAAAAGATAACAATAAACTTCTGGTTGTGAATTTTATCGGCTTGGAAGATTATGTAAAAGGGGTTTCCATAAGAGAAACTTCGCATTATTGGCCGTTTGAGTCGTTGAAGGCGCAGGTGATAGTATTCAGGACATTCGCGCTTTATAAGATGCAGGAGAGCGGCGGCAAGGATTTCGACCTGACCAGCGACGTTTACTCTCAGGTGTATGGAGGCGTGGCCGCTGAACGGTTTCGCATAAATAAAGCGGTAGACCAGACACAAGGCCTCGCCCTTGTTTACAAAGGGAAGATTTTACCCGCTTTTTATCACGCTACCTGCGCCGGGCACACAGCGGCCTCAAGCACCGTCTGGAATATAGATATCGAGCCCTTAAAGGGGGTCAGCTGCCCGTTTTGCGCCGAATCACCGCATTTCAAATGGCACGCAGTCATGAATCTGGCCGAAGCCGCCAAGACATTGACAAAAGCGGGCCATAAGATCTCGGGGATAAAGGAAATATCGATATTGGGCAGGGACCATTCCGGCCGCGTTACGGATCTAAAGATAAAAGGCGATAAAAAAGAAATGAAAATCTTGGCCAAGGATTTCAGGAACATCCTGGGGCCTAACATTGTAAAAAGCACGAATTTTGAGTTAAAGACAGCCAACGGCGACATGATCCTCGAGGGTTTCGGCTGGGGCCATGGCATAGGGCTTTGCCAATGGGGAGCTTATTTTATGGCAAAGCTGGGAAAGACATACAAACAGATCTTGGAATACTACTATCCCGGTTCCGGGATATCGCGAATATGAGATTATCCGATTTTGATTATGCCCTGCCTAAAGAATTGATCGCCCAGTATCCATTGGAAGAAAGGGACGCGGCGAGGCTTTTGGTGCTGGACCGCGGCGAGGGCACGATCAGTCACCGTGTTTTTAAGGAGATCACGGATTACTTGAAGCCGGCGGACCTGCTTGTGCTTAACGACACCAAGGTCCTTCCCAGCCGTTTGGTCGGCTCAAGGTTAACCGGAGGGAAAGTGGAGATCCTGCTTTTAAGGCAGAAATCCGCGTTAACCTTTGAGGCGTTGATCAAGCCGGCCCGTGTGCGGATAAATGAG
The DNA here is from genome assembly GCA_028716705.1 of Candidatus Omnitrophota bacterium. Lineage (GTDB taxonomy): Bacteria > Omnitrophota > Gorgyraeia > Gygaellales > Profunditerraquicolaceae > UBA1562. Next base: position 6,239 of record JAQUPI010000047.1, read on the forward strand.
AAAATAATATTTAACGGGGGGAAGGTTTGCTGCGAGGTAAGCTCCAGGAATGAAGTTGTCTTTTCCGGCCTTAACGCTGAGGCGGTATATGATCTCGGCGTAATGCCCCTGCCGCCTTATATTAAAAGGGATCCGGAAGAATCGGACAGGGTCTATTATCAGACTGTTTACGCGCTCCGGGACGGGTCCATAGCCGCTCCTACGGCAGGATTGCATTTTACGGACGGATTACTGGAAAAAATTAAAACAAAGATGGTAGAGACGGCTTATATCACCCTGCATGTCGGTTACGCCACTTTTAAACCGGTAAAATGCGAAGATATCGCTGAGCACCGGATGCAAAAAGAATATTTCTCCATTGGCCGGGAGGCACAAAGGAAAATAGCCGTGGCGCGTTTAGAAAACAGAAGGATAATCGCCGTGGGGACAACTTCCTGCCGCAGCCTGGAAACTTTCGCTTCAGGGATCAACGAGGGCTTTACCGATTTATTCATCTACCCGGGGTATGACTTTAAGATGACCGGTTGCCTTCTTACTAATTTTCATCTGCCGCGTACGACGCTTTTTATGTTAACCTGCGCTTTCGCCGGAGAGAAATTGGCGAAAGAGGCCTACCGTCAGGCCGTGGACAAGAAATACAGGTTCTACAGCTACGGCGACGCGATGCTGATACTTTAATCAAGTCGCAAGACACAAGTCGCAAATGTTTAAATTAATTCATAAAGATAAAAATAGTAGGGCTAGGAACGGTGTTTTAACCACGGCCCATGGCGAGATCCAGACGCCGTGTTTCATGCCTGTCGGGACGCAGGGATCCGTGAAAACAGTTTCGCCGCAGGAATTAAAAGAAAGCGGCGCGAGTGTTATCCTATCTAACGCTTACCATCTTTTTTTGCGGCCGGGGATGGAAGTGATCAGGAAGGCCGGGGGGCTGCACAAGTTCATGTCCTGGCCCGGCGCCATCCTGACGGACAGCGGCGGATACCAGATATTCAGCCTGGCGTTGTTAAGGAAGATCAGGGATGAGGGGGTAGAATTCCAATCCCATATAGACGGGATGAAGCATTTCTTCACTCCGGAAGACGTTATCGGGATACAAAAGGACTTTGGTTCGGATATAATGATGCCTTTGGATGAATGCGTGCATTATCCCTGCGCCAAAGATCACGCGGTCGTGGCGATGAACAGGACGCTTGATTGGGCGAGCCGTTCCAAATCGGCGCACAGCTCGCGCCTGGCGGCTCAAAAACAATTGTTATTCGGCATAGTGCAGGGGGCTACTTATGAAGACCTGCGCCGGGAATGCGCCGTCAAACTCACGGAAATGGGATTCGACGGTTATGCCGTCGGGGGAATTTCCGTTGGCGAACCGAAGAACCTGAGCTATAATATTGTGAATTTCACCGCGCAAAATCTTCCGGAAAGCAAGCCCAGGTATCTCATGGGGGTGGGCCTGCCCCCGGATATAATCCAGGCCGTAGAATACGGCATCGATATGTTTGATTGCGTAGTCCCGACGCGCTACGGCAGGAATGGCACCGCCTTTACCAGCGAAGGCAAAATGACGATAAGAAATTCCCCTTATATAGAGGATTTCGCGCCGCTTGATAAGAATTGCGGCTGCTATACCTGCAAGAATTTCAGCCGGGCGTACCTGCGGCACTTATTCAATACGGAAGAGATCCTGGGATTAAGGCTGGTTTCGCTGCATAATGTCCATTTCTATTTGCAGATGATGCGTAATGCCAGGGAGGCGATCGCCCAGGATAGATTTATGGAATTTAAGAAAGAGTTTCTAAGCAAATACAACCAGAACCAGTAACTAGTAATTCAGTAACTAGTAACTGGTAATCAAAGAAAAAAAATAAAACCGGATAAAATAATATGCGGATAGACATTATTACTATTTTCCCAAAAATGTTCGATCCGGTCCTGAACGAATCTATCATCAAGCGCGCGCAGAATAAAGGCAAGGTAAAGATCTTTATTCATGATCTCAGGGATTATTCTTCGGATAAACACAGAAAGGTAGACGACCGGCCTTTCGGGGGAGGTTCCGGAATGGTGATGCGCCCCGAGCCGATATTTAAGGCAGTGAAAAAGATAAAGTCGCAAGCCACTGGCCAGAAAGGCCGCGGTTTGCCTTCCGATAGGCAAAGCCATAAGTCGCAGGTTATATTGTTGTGTCCGCAAGGCAAAAAATTAGATCAGAAAACGGCGAATAGGCTGGCTAAGAACAGGCACCTGATATTGATCTGCGGGCATTACGAGGGAATAGATGAAAGGGTAAGGAAATATCTGGCGGATGAAGAAGTCTCTGTCGGCGATTATGTTTTGACCGGAGGGGAACTGCCCGCGATGGTGCTTACGGATTGCGTTGTCAGGCTGATACCAGGCGTGCTGGGAGATAAAAATTCCTTGAATTTTGAATCATTTGCAGGTAATCTATTGGAGTATCCCCAATACACAAGACCCGCCAATTTTTGTGACATGAAAGTGCCGGCGATCCTTCTATCTGGTAATCATAGAAAAATAGAGGAGTGGAGGAAGAAACAGGCGGTCCAAAGGACTAAAAGATCAAGGCCTGATTTATTTGGAGGAAAAAAATGGATAAAATGAAACTGATTGAGACCGAATCGCTTAAGAAGGATATCCCCGCGTTCAATGTCGGCGATACGGTAAAGGTAATGGTAAAGATCCTGGAAGGGGATAAAGTGCGCCTTCACCCCTTCGAGGGCATAGTCATAGCCAAAAAAGGAAGCGGCATCAAGGAAAATTTTACCGTAAGGAAAGTCTCTTACGGCGAAGGCATCGAACGCGTCTTTCCCGTTCATTCTCCGAGCATCGAACGCATTCAGGTAATACGTACCGGCAAGGTAAGAAGAGCGAAGCTTTATTATCTCAGGGGAAAAATCGGCAAGAGGGCCACAAAGATAGAAAGCGAAGCAGCTAAGGCTTAGGAATTGCTCTATTACGAGCGTAGATTCAAAAAAAAAGGGTACGCTTTGATCGTGGGAGTCGATGAGGCCGGGCGCGGCCCGTTGGCCGGACCGGTTACCGCGGCGGCGGTCGCGCTTAAGAGATCCAGGTTTAAAAATCGGATAGACGATTCCAAGAAATTGACCGCTTCTCAGAGAGAGCGGGCGTTCAAGGAGATCGTCGAAAAGTGCCTTTTCGGCATCGGACTGATCGACGCGCGTATGATCGACAGCGTGAATATCGCGGTAGCTACCCGCCTGGCGATGGAAAAAGCTGTATCCGCCCTCATCAATAAATTAATCCCCAGCCAAAGAAACGATATACATATACTTGTAGACGGCCAGATCAAATTGGTTACGCATCTGCCGTTTACGAATATCATCAGGGGCGACTCGAAATCCAAGAGCATTGCCTGCGCTTCCATAATCGCGAAGGTTACCAGGGACAGGATCATGTCTTCCTACGATAAAATATACCCTCAATACGGGTTTTTGGAACATAAAGGTTACGGGACGGAGAGGCATCGTTTGGCGCTACAGAAGTTGGGGCCGTGCCCGATCCACAGAATCCATTTTCGCGGTGTTAAAAGATAACATACATTTAGGAAAGACAGGGGAAGAGGAAGCGGCCGGCCTCCTGAAGCGGAACGGATACAGGATAATCCACAGGAATTATAGAACGAGATCAGGGGAAATAGACATAATCGCCCGCGATAAAGATACGATCTGTTTTGTTGAAGTAAAGGCACGCCGCTGCGACCGTTTCGGTTTGCCTGAGGAGGCAATATCAGCCGCGAAAAAAAGGCAGATCTCAAAAGCCGCATTAAAGTACCTGCAAGAAAATGACCTTTTGGATAATAACGCGAGATTTGATGTAGTTTCTATATTATACTCTCAAGGCAGGCCGGAACCAGAATTGATAAAGGACGCCTTTGAACTGGACAGCAGTTTTACATACTAAAAGGGAGGATCATGCTTTCAGACATCGATATAGTGCGTAAGGCTAAAAAAGAACCCGTAGAAAAGATCGCCGCTAAGCTAAAGATCGGTACAAAATATCTCATTCCCCACGGAAAGTATATCGCCAAAATAGATTTAAGCATTTTAGATAAGATCAGGGATAAGAAAAAGGGGAAATATATTTTAGTCACGGCCATTACCCCGACTCCTCTGGGAGAGGGCAAAACGGTGACGACCATCGGGTTATCCATGGCTTTAAACAGGGCGGGAAAGCTTACTTCAACTTGTATCAGGCAGCCTTCCCTGGGGCCTGTATTCGGAATAAAGGGGGGGGCGGCGGGAGGAGGCTATTCCCAGGTCCTGCCCATGGAGGAATTTAACCTGAATTTTACCGGCGATGTCCATGCTGTGGGTATCGCCCATAACCTGGCGGCGGCGTTCCTTGATAATTCCGTATTCAAAGGCAATAAGCTCAATATCGACCCCGATAAAATTTATTGGCGCAGGGTAGCCGATGTCAGCGACAGGTTTTTAAGGAATGTGAGGATCGGCCTGGGCTCAAAAGAAGACGGCGTCCCCCGCGATACCGGTTTTGACATTACCGTCGCCTCCGAAATAATGGCTATACTCGCTTTGAGCAGCGGTTTAGCGGACTTGAGAAGGCGGATCGGAAGGATAGTTTTAGCCGATAATGCCTCCGGCGAGCCGGTAACCGCCGAGGATATCAAGGTTTCCGGAAGCATGAGCGTCCTTTTGAAGGACGCGATAAAGCCGAACCTGATCCAGACGATAGAGAATACGCCTTGTTTTGTCCATGCCGGCCCATTTGCCAATATCGCGCACGGCAACAGTTCCATTTTAGCGGACGAGATCGCTCTGGCGTTCTCGGATTACGTGGTCACTGAGGCGGGTTTCGGCGCTGACTGCGGGGCGGAAAAATTTTTCGATATAAAGTGCCGGGCAAGCGGCCTGGTACCTGACGCGGCAGTGATCGTTTGTTCCGTAAGGGCGCTTAAGGCGCACAGCGGCAGGTTTAAGATCGTTGCTGGTATGCCTTTGGACACCTGCCTGGAGAAGGAAGATATCGGGGCGGTAAACGAAGGTATCTGTAATTTACAAAAACAGGTAGAGAATGTCATGGCTTTCGGCATTCCGGTTGTGGTTGCGGTCAACAGGTTCTCCTGCGATACGGAAAAAGAGATAGAATTCGTAAAGAATAAGGCAAAGGAATTCGGCGCGTATGATTGCTGCGTAAGCGAAGTATGGGCTAAGGGCTCGAAAGGCGGGATGGATCTTGACCATGCGGTGATCGAGGCTTCTAAACAGCCAAAGAAATTCAAGTTCCTTTATCCCTTGGGCCTGCCGATCAAGGAGAAGATCAGGATAATTGCGACACAGATATACGGCGCAAAAGACGTGGCCTATGATGATTTGGCTGAAAAAAAGAACAA
>JAQUPI010000048.1 GCA_028716705.1 Candidatus Omnitrophota bacterium
ACTGAGCCCATTTTTTTGCGATTAGCTCCACCTCGCGGTTTGGCAACGCTTTGTAATGGGCATTGTAACACGTGTGTAGCCCAGGGCATAAAGGCCGTACTGACTTGACGTCATCTCCACCTTCCTCTCGGTTATCCCGAGCAGTCTCCTCAGAGTGCCTCTCTAGGCCTTGCGGCTTCAAGAGTAGCAACAGAGGATGATGGTTGCGCTCGTTGCGGGACTTAACCCAACATCTCACGACACGAGCTGACGACAGCCATGCAACACCTGTGCAGGCTCCTGACTTGACAGGTTATCCACGTTTCCGCTTCTTACTTCCTGCATGTCAAGCCCTGGTGAGGTTCTTCGCGTAGCGTCGAATTGAACCACATGTTCCACCGCTTGTGCGGGCCCCCGTCAATTCCTTTGAGTTTTAACCTTGCGGTCGTAGTCCCCAGGTGGAGCACTTAACGAGTTATCTTACGGCGCTGAAGGGTTACCCCCAACACCTAGTGCTCATAGTTTACGGCTAGGACTACCAGGGTATCTAATCCTGTTTGCTCCCCTAGCTTTCACAGATCAGCGTCAGAGCCAGACCAGAGAGCCGCTTTCGCCACTGGTGTTCCTCCCGATATCTACAGATTTCACCCTTACACCGGGAATTCCGCTCTCCTCTTCTAGCCTCAAGCCATGCAGTCTTGAAGGCAGTTCTGCGGTTGAGCCGCAGGATTTCACCTCCAACTTACATAGCCGCCTACCTGTCCTTTACACCCAATGAATCCGAGTAACGCTCGCCACCCCCGTATTACCGCGGCTGCTGGCACGGAGTTGGCCGTGGCTTCTTCTCTAGGTACCGTCAACCCTTCACCGTATTATGATAAAGGGGATTCTTCCCTATCGAAAGAGGTTTACGATCCGAAAACCTTCATCCCTCACGCGGCGTCGCATAGTCAGGCTTTCGCCCATTGCTAAAGATCCTCGACTGCAGCCTCCCGTAGGAGTCGGGGCAGTGTCTCAGTCCCCGTGTGGCTGACCACCCTCTCAGGCCAGCTACCCGTCAAAAGCCTTGGTAGGCCTTTACCCTACCAACTAGCTGATAGGACGCGAGCTCATCTTCAAACAATAGCCCTTGCGGGCCATTTTTACTTACCCGGACTTATGTCCGAGTAAACACATCGAGTCTTACCCTCGCTTTCGCAAGGCTATCCCCGGCTTGAAGGTAGATTACTCACGCGTTACGCACCAGTCTGCCGCTATATCTTCGGGCAACTTGGCATCTGCCTTGCGGCTTCAACCTTGCCGCCCAAAGTATCGCTCGACTTGCATGCCTAATCCACGCCGCCAGCGTTCACTCTGAGCCAGGATCAAACTCTCCGAAAATCTATGAGAAGTTTGTATAATGGCTCTTCATTTCTTTTTTTACCTCTTGAAACTGACTTGGCTATCCAAATTTACAAAGAACAAGGTCGCTTTCTGCGACAAAAAAAAGCGCCCCGTAACATCCCGGGACGCTTTAAAATTTACAGCGTCGGATGAAACCGGCTAAAATCAACTAAACTTGTCAATAAAACTTTTTGTTTTTCTTGTCACAGCAGTTAAGTATAACCTCTATTCCTGCTTTTGTCAAGGAGTATGGTAATTATACTAACAAATTGATTTTTGTCAAGAACTTTTTTTAAATGAGCACACAACTTACGGAAGCTTCGAAGAAGCGACGTAAGTTGTTTATATTATAGCCTTTTTATTCGCTGTACGAATTAATCCCTGCTGTTCTACTTAGCAATATATTCCGTGATCTTGAATATCGGAAGGAACAAAGAAACCACTATGCCGCCTATGACGACCCCCAAAAAGGCGATGACCACCGGTTCGATAACGCTGGTCAGGGCGGTCACCGCGGCATCGACCTGCTCATCATAGAAATCGGCTATTTTGGAAAGCATTTTTTCCAGCTGGCCGGTCTGTTCGCCTACGCTTATCATGCGACAGACCATCGGCGGGAAAACCCTGCTTTTGGATAATTGCCGAGAAAGTAATTCGCCGTCCCTCACCGCGTTACGGCAATCGTTCAGGGTCCCTTCGATGACTTTGTTCCCGGCGGTCTTCCCGACTATGTCCAGCGCGTTAAGGATAGCCACGCCGCTTTTTACAAGTGTCGAGAACGTCCTTGAGAATTTGGCCAATGCGACCTTATGGAAAAGGCTTCCCAGTACCGGTACCTTTAACTTCTGGGTGTCGAAATTATAGCGGCCCTTCTCGGTGCTTATATATTTTTGAAAGGCGAAACCCGCGATTATCGTCAAGCCCACAAAATAAAGGAAATACTGGCCCAGAAGATTACTTATGCCGATAAGGATGCGCGTAGGTAAAGGTAGTTTCGCACCGAGAGATAAGAATATCTCTTTAAAGATCGGGACTACCTTTAAAAGCAGGGCGCCGGTGATCAATACGGCCATGCTCACAAGGATAGCCGGGTAAACCAGCGAAGATTTGACTTTGCGCCCTAAGGCCGCCGATTTTTCCAGATAAGTAGCCAGCCGGTCCAATACCTCGTTCAGGGTGCCGGATGCCTCTCCCGCCTTGGCCATATTTATAAAAAGTTCGGAGAATATGTGCGGGTGCTTGGCCAGCGCGTCGAAAAAACTCATCCCCGCTTCTATGTCCTGCCGCACGCTCACGATCACGTCTTTCAAATTCTTGTTTTCGATCTGCTCGCAAAGGATCCCCAAAGACTGTACCAACGGCACTCCCGAATCGATAAGGGTGGACAGCTGGCGCGAGAAAATGACCAGGTCGTCCAGCTTTACCTTCTTTTCCCTGGGTTTAGACGCCTTTTTCTGTACCGCTTGTACGGAGACAACAACCAGGCCTTTCTGATGAAGTATATCCGCGATCTCGGCTTCGGAGGCGCCTTCTAACATCCCGGAGACAGAGCGGCCGGTATTGTCTTTGGCGGTATATTGGTAATTATTCATAATTTATTCACTATCTTCAAAAACGCGTCCACAACATTAGGGTCGAATTGCGTGCCTCTATTGTTTTTTATCTCCAGTATGGCGTCCTCTTTTGTCAGGGGCGTCAACCTGTAAGAACGCGCCGAACGCATGGCTTCGTAGGCATCCGCCACATGGATTATGCGGGCGCCGATAAGGATATCATCGGCCCTGCGGCCTTCCGGATATCCCGAGCCGTCGTAATGCTCATGATGCTGCTTGACCAGGTCTATGACGCCGTCCAGAAAAGTAAGCGGCTGTAAGATCTGGGCGCCCATCTGGGGATGGCGCTTTATCTGCTCCCATTCGTGGCTGGTGAGGCTTGAGGATTTTCCCAGGATACAATCCTCAACCCCTATTTTTCCCAGGTCGTGCAATTCGCAGGCATCCCTGATCAGCTCGATCTCATGGGCCGCCAGGCGCATTTCTTCGGCTATGGCAACGGCGTACTTAGCGACAGTCTCGGAATGTCTGTGCGTATAGTGGTCGCGCGCGTCAATAGCCTGGGCCAAAACTTTTATGGTACGCATATAAGTCTGTCGCAGGTCTTCATAAAGCCGCGTCAGGTTCTTGGTGGACTCTTCTATTCTCCTGGCCAAAAGCGAATTTTGCTTATGCAGCGAGGCGTTCTGTTCCTTCAGCCCTTCGAGCAGCTTATGGTGGGTCACCATCATGGAACGCAGGTCAATGCCTTTATTAATAAGGAAGAACAGCTTCTCGAGATTAATGGGCTGGCTTACGAAGTCGTATATTCCCAATTTGAAAATTTCCCTTAATAAATAGGGGTCCGTGTCTTCCAGCAAAGCTATAATGACGCAGTTCGGGTCTATCGCCCTCAGGCTCAGGACCAAGCTGCTCGATTCCATATCGGGCATGCCGATCTTTATCAAGACGATATCGAAACCGCCCCGGATGAAAGTGTCTATCCCGGAATTGCTTGAGTGCTCGCTTTGGATGGAAAATCTGGAGTGAAGCGCGAACTTTTCTTTAAGGTAGGCGGAAATCGCCTCGTCGTTGCTTATGAGCAGTACATTGCAGTTATCCGTCATTACTCCTCTTTCGTCACCCTCAAGACCTCGTCCAATGTGGTCAGGCCTTCCTTTACTTTCACAAAACCGTCGTCTCTCAACGTTTTCATTCCGCATTTGGTTACGGCGTACAGCTTGATCTTGTCGACGCTTTCTTTCTTCATGATCATTTCCCGGATCGCATCATTGATTATAACGGCTTCCAAAATAGCTATTCTACCATAAAAACCGGTGTTATTGCAATACTTGCATCCTTTTGCCGCGTAAAAAACCGCCTTTTCCTTAAACCCCACGCTCTCCAGGAATTTCTCCGGTATTTCCACCGGCTGCCGGCATTTGAGGCAGAGCCTGCGGCAAAGCCTTTGCGCGCAGAGCATGATCAGGCTGGAAGCGACCAGGAAAGATTCGACGCCCATATCCACAAGCCGGGTGATGCTGGACAAGGCGTCATTTGTGTGCAGCGTAGAGAGCACCAGTTGGCCGGTAAGCGCCGCTTTTATGGCGATATCCGAGGTTTCGGGGTCCCTGATCTCTCCGATCAAAATTATATCCGGGCTCTGCCTTAAAAGGGAACGCAGGCCGGAGACAAAATCCAGCCCTATCTCAGGCTTTACCTGGATCTGCGTTATGCCTTCTATCTGATATTCCACCGGGTCTTCTATGGTAATTATATTTTTCTCCGGGGTATTTAACTGGGTCAATACCGAATATAAGGTTGTGGACTTGCCCGATCCGGTCGGGCCTGTAACCAGGATCATCCCGAAGGGTTTATTTATAGCTTCTTTAAAAACTGCCATCGGCTGCTCGGAGAAGCCCAACTTATCCAGCCCGATGGATAAGTTGGATTTATCCAGCGCCCTGAGGACGAATTTCTGGCCGAACGTCGTCGGGAGGCTGGAAACGCGGAAATCCACTTCCCGCGTTTCGAATTTAACCTTGAACCTGCCGTCCTGGGGGATACGGCTCTCCGTAATATCAAGCCCTGAAATTATCTTCAACCGCGCGAGGATCGCGTTCTGGTTTGCCTTGGGAAGCTTTAGCATATCGTGCAGCGAACCGTCTATGCGGTATCTTATGCGCAGGCAATCCTCTTCGGGCTCGATGTGAAGGTCGGATGCCCTCATCTTTAAGGCCTGGGCAAGCATGAGGTCGACTAATTGGACTATAGGCGCTTCCTTACTTTCTTTTATGGCGCTGGTCAGGTCTATCTGCCCGGGCCTCAGGAAGGCCTCCTGCTCTTTTGTTTCCAAATGGGCATCCGCGAACTCCGCGGTCCGCAGCTCATCGCTGGCTTGCGGATGGTATTGAGTGTCGATCGCTTTGAGTATCTGCTCCTGCGGGCTCAAGACTATCTCGACATTACACCCGGTAAGCGTCCTTAAGTCGTCAAGCGCGAATATATTCAGGGGGTCGGCCATGGCCACGGTCAGGCTGCTGCCGATCCTGGACAGAGGAATAAGGCAGTACTGCTTGGCGATGTGCTCCGGGATAAGTTTTATTATTTCGGGATCAAATTTATACCTGGTAAGGTGCAATATCGGCATATACAGCTGCTCCGAAAGCAAAGACAGTAATTCCTCCTCGGAGATCAACTCCTGCTGGACTAATACGCGCCGGAGCGGTATGCCTTTTTCTTTCTGGATCTTGACCGCCTTCTCCAGCTGCTCGGCTTTCAAGCGCTTATTCTTCAGGAGTAATTCTATTATAGTTTCTTTAAGCGTGGCCATATCACATTACTAGTTGCTCTTACTCATCCTGCGCGGTTACGCGCAGTACCTCTTCCACCGAAGTTACCCCCTTCAGGGCCTGCTCCATGCCCTCTTCCCTGAGGGTCTTCATCCCCTCCTTGCGCGCCTCTTCTTTTATTATGTGCTCCTGGGCGCGGGCAAGGATCAATTCCCTGATCTTCAGGCTCAATAATAAAACTTCCCCGATCCCGATCCTCCCGCTGTAACCGGTGCCAAAACAATGAGAGCATCCCTTGCCGCGGAAGAATTCCAGCTCTTTTGTCCCGGTTTTTAATCTCAAGCCGCTGATCACCTCTTTTTCCACGGCATATTTTTCTTTACAGTAAAAACAGATCTTGCGCACCAGCCTTTGCGCGAGGACGCATATCAGCGAAGAATTGATCAGGTATGGCTCAACCCCCATATTGATCAGCCTTACAACGGCTCCGCTGGCGGTAGTCGTGTGCAGCGTGGAAAGCGCCAAGTGCCCGGTAAGGGCGCTCTTTATGGCGATATCGACTGTATCGTAATCGCGTATCTCTCCTATCATGATGACGTTGGGGTCCTGCCTTAATATCGAACGCAGGGCTCCGGCGAAAGTAAGGCCTATCTCCGGCCTTATCGTTACCTGGTTGATGCCTTCCAGCTGGTATTCCACGGGATCTTCGACGGTAACAATGTTCTTCTCGGGGGCGTCCACGAGCTTAAGGATGGAATAAAGCGTTGTTGTCTTACCGGATCCGGTAGGCCCGCAGACAAGTATCATGCCGTGAGGCGTCTTGGCGATATTCTTTAATTTCGATATGACGCCTTCGCTGAAGCCGAGTTTTTCTATGTCGAGCACCGCCTGGGTTTTATCCAATATACGTATGGCGACTTTCTCCCCGAAACTGGAAGGCAGGACCGATACGCGAAAATCCACTTCCCGGCCGGAGATCTCCGCCTTAAAACGCCCGTCCTGGGGAAGCCTGTGTTCGGCGATATTCAGGTCCGACATGACCTTTATCCTGGAGACTATGGGGGGGTGCATGCTCTTCGGGGGCGCCTTTTGCAACTGCAAAATTCCGTCTATCCTGTAACGCAGCCGCAATTGCTTGTCCCACGGTTCGATCAATATATCGGATGCCCTCTTATTGATCGCCTCCTCCAGGATCATGTTGGTGACTTTCATTACGGGCGGCTCCCGGCTTACGCGGTCTAATTCCTGTTCCGTAAGGGCCGCATCTTCCTCTTTTATGAATTCAATGGACGAGGCGGTCATCTCTTTGACCAGGTTCTCGATCACCCCTTTTGAGGCGTCCGGGTAGGATAACTCTATATTTTGCGCGATGTCTTCGGGAGAAGAAATGATCGTGTTTATCTTAAAGCCGGTCAGGGCCGCGACATGGTCAATGGCGAATATGTTCAAAGGGTCCGCCATTGCCAGGGTGATCGTATCGCCCATCTTGGATATCGGGATTATCTGATAGCGGCGCGCGATTTCGGCGGGGATCATTTTCGCGATCTCCGGGTCCACCTTGAAACGTTTTAGGTCTATGAGGGGGACGCCCAGCCCCTCGCTTAAGACAGCTATGAGGTCTTTTTCCTTAATTATTTTCAGCCCGACGAGGATATCGCTGAGTTTCCCGCCCTTTTGGGACTGGACTTCGAGCGCTTGGTTTAACTGCTCCTGGGAGATGAGTTTATTCGTGATCAATAATTCGGTAAGGCGGTCCTTGAGGGAAATCATGGTTTTAGTAACTAGTAAACTAGTAACGAGTAACTAGTAAAAATAACGAATAACGAATAATTTAAAAGAAAATCTGGCTTTCTTTTCAATTACTAGTTACTAGTTACTGAATTACTAGTTACTAATTTATTCTTTATCCTTATAATATTTTTCTATTGCCCCTTTGACGTCCGAAAGGGTAGAAACGAATATCTGTATCTTGCAGCCGCATAACAATTCTATATCTTCGATCGCGTGTTCGTTAAGAGGATTGGACATCGCCATAGTAAGGCTGCTCCCGATCTTATCTATGGGGATAAGGAGGTATTGCCTGGCAACCCGGCTGGGGATAATGTTTACGATCTCCGGATTGAGCTCGTAATTTGCCAGAGGCAGGTAAGGGAATCCGTATTGAGCGGTCAGCGCTCGGGTTATATCTTCTTCTTTGGCGAAACCCAGATCCACCAAGACTTCTCCTATAAGGCCCCCCTTTTCTTTTTGTACATTCAGGGCCTTATCCAGTTGCTGCTGGTTGATAATACCCCTCTCCATCAGCAAAGCCCCTAATTGTTTGTTTACGATCTTCTTCATGCCAAGTTTATATCTTGTACGCTATTATGCTTACCTGGTTCTTACCCTGCGTTTTGGCGAAATTAAGAGCGTCCTTCGCCTTGGTGAATAATTCCTGGGCATTGACCCCGTCAAGCGGGTTCTCGCTTACCCCGCCGCTGGCCGTCAGGCGCTTGTCCGAGCTGTATTCTTTGATAAAATAGGCTTCTATCTTTTTGCGCACTTCTTCCGCCGTTTGGAAGGCCTGGCGCTTGTTTTTCTCGGGAAGCACGATCGCGAATTCATTGTCCGCTATCCTCGCCGTGCGGTCAACCTCGGTAAAAGAATGCAGGATCAAGGCCGCCGTTTTCTTAAGCACCGCCTCCGCTTCCAAAGAGCCGAATTTCCTTTGAAATTCACGGAAATTATCGATGTTCAACAGTATAAAAGCGCATGGCCGGCGGTAGATGATCGCCCGCTTGATCTCTTCTTCCAGCCGGTTACGGATAAAGGTCTCGTTATACAAACCGGTCAGCGGGTCTCTTATTTCCAGTTCTTTAAGGCGCTGCAATAATATATCATTTTCGACCGCGATGGCTATCTGCTTGGTGAAAAGTTCCAACAGTTCCTTGTCATCTTTTTTATAAGCTATGTTTTGGGCCCTATTGCCTATTCCGAGTATCCCTACCAGCTTCCCCTTTAAGATAACCGGCAAAGCCAATGTGCTGCTCAGCTTAAAGTTTTCCAGGAAACCGTCCGCCAGCTCCCGGGGGAGGGGGTTTTCGTCGTCCACGATCAACGGCTGGTTCCTCAGGATAAGCCTGTTGAATATCCTGTCTTCGCTGGTAAACCTCATCTCCGAAAGATGCTCCGAGTTAGGCCCGTCTTTCGCCTTAAGGTAAAAGGTCTCGGATCCGCCCTCTTTGATGAAAAAGTAGGCGATATCGGAATTCGCCAGTACCCGTGATTTCTCGGCGGTAAATTTAAGGACATTGTCGAGCTTGTCCCCATGCGAAATCAATGAGCTTATTTCAAGGAGGTTGGATAAAATGAGGATGCGCTTATGTATCTGCAGGTCTATTTTGCTGCTCTTTTCGCCGTACCCCTTTAATTCATCCATATCGCCCCGGATCCTCTGGGTAAGCGCGTTCAAAGCCTGTCCAAGCTCGCCTATTTCGTCCTTATAATCAACCTTTACCTCCCGTTTCACATCGCCCGCCAGGATCAATTTTGCCTCTATGTTCACCGAAAGTATGCGGTCAATTATCTGTTTTACGATGAAAAAACCGACAACGGCGATGAAAAGCGTTATGAGCATGGTTATGACGATATCCAGTTTGAGGCCGGCGAGGGGCAGGACGTAATTTGAGACGATGTAGGCGCAGACAAGCAGGGGTAACACTGTCATAAGATAAAACGCCAGGTTCATTTTATATTTAATTCCGCGCTGGGCCATGGAATGATTTTCCTCTTTTTTCATTCTTCCTCCGCATTTTAGGAGTAAACCAAAAATTTACCTAATTATAACCTTTAGGCGAGGTTATGGCAACTATTTTAATGAGCGCCAGCGGCCTCATTTATCTTATTAAATTCTTTGATCAAATGGTCTTTGCTTATCCCTATGTCGATAAAGTCCCACGGCAGCAATTCATCCGCAGACCTCTCTTGTAAATAGAAATCCGCGTCTATACCGGATTCCCTGAAAGCGTCAAGCCATCTATCCAGCGAAAAATCGTTATCCCAAGCGTCGAATCTCGCCCCTTTGTTAAAAGCGGACAGGATCACCTCCGAGAGCCTCCTGTCTCCGCGGGACAATACGCATTCCAAAAAGCTCATCGCGGGGTTACGCGTGTTTAAACGCAGGCTTTTGACGCGTATTCTTTTCTTCAGGTAAACCTGTTTATATTTTATTTTCTCCTGCGTGTCCATGCCGAACCATTGAAAGGCGGTGTGGGCTTTGGGGATCAGGGTATTCACGCTGATATTGACTTGCGCCGGCCCTTTACCCGTCTGTTTCCTCGCCAGCGCGGCCTGTTCGGATAAACCGATGATCCCATCCAGGTCCTCCTCCTTTTCAAAGGGCAGCCCGGTCATAAAGTAAAGCTTTATATTCTGGTAACCCGCGGTATAAGCTTGCCGTAAAATGTCGAAAAAATCAAGTGTATTGAAATCTTTGTTTAGGATCATCCTCATTTTTTCCGTGGCTGCCTCGGGAGCGAAAGTAAGGCCGGTTTTCTTAATGCTGGCTATTAACTCCGCCGTCTTCCCGAGCATGGCCTTGGGCTTAAGCGAAGAAAAGGACAGGCTTACCGCTTTTTCCTTGAAAAAAGATATCAACCCGGCGGATAGCCCTTCGAGCCCCGGGAAATCGCTGACCGATAGGCCGCACAAGGATATTTCCTCATATCCTGTGCGCCTGTATGTCTCTTTGGCTAACTCCATGATCTTTTCCGGTTTTCTTTGCCTGAACGGGAAATACTGGGACCTTGCCTGGCAAAAACGGCAGCTGTTCGGGCAGCCGCGCATTATTTCTATGGTGATCCGGTCATGAACAATCTGTATGTAAGGCACCAGCCAATCCAACGGGAAATGCGCGGAGTTTAAATCCCTTACAACGCGCTTTTTTATCTTTAACGGCGCGCCGGCGGCGGCCCTGAATCCTTCCATTTTCCCCTGCGGGCTGTGGCTGGCTTCGTACATAGAAGGAACGTATATTCCTTCGATACGCGAAAAGCCGTCCAAAAGGCCGCGCCTGTTTATAGCGGCGCCGGGTGTTTCCCTTTGCCGCCGGTAAACATCGATTATTTCCAGGATCGCCTCTTCCGCTTCCCCTATCAAAAACAGGTCAAAGAACTCATGCATGGGCTCGGGATTTAACGCGCACGGCCCTCCCCCTATTATCAGGGGGTGATCCGCGCTTATTAAAGAGGATTTTAGAGGGATGCCTCCCAGGTCCAAAAGGTTCAAAACATTTGTATAGCTTAGCTCGTGGCCGAGCGAAAAACCGATTATGTCG
>JAQUPI010000049.1 GCA_028716705.1 Candidatus Omnitrophota bacterium
TTTCTTATCCCAGAGGGCCAGATTAACCAGGATATTGATCCTGTACTCTTCGACTTCGTCATTTTCCGTATAGCGCAAAGGATCCCTGCGGAATTCCACCAATTCCCCCTTTAAAACCAGATCCGCGTTCTCGGTCTTTACGGGCCTCAGGTTCCCGTCAAAAAGGAACTTATTCGTAACTTTTCTGGTGATGTCACTTTCAAGCATCGGCCTGTAGATCCTGTACTTATAACCCGATCCCGCTTCCCTGGTTATATCTATTTTATTAAGAAAAGGCGCTATGTATATTGTGGTATATTTGTTCGATATCGCTGACCTTGTGGTATAACCGCAGCCTGTGATCATTGCCGAGATCAATGAAAACAAAATTATTTTCTTCATTTGTTTTTCTTCTCCAATACTTGAAGCCTCTCTAACGCCTTAGACGCCCATTTGCTCTGCGGGCAATCGCTAATAATGCCGTTATAATAAATTTTCGCGGCATCAAAGGCCTTCTGCTTCTCATAAAACCGGGCGATATCAAAACTGGCTTCCGCTTCCTTTTCCCTCAAATTTTCAATATTCTTTTCCGCATCCGCGGACAATACCGCTTCAGGGTGCTCCTGCACGAACTCTTCGAATTTCTTTTTCGCGTCTCCGGAAGCCCACTGATCATATTCCGGGCCCCGGGAAACTGCGGCGCGGCAGGTGGCGATCTGGTATTTCGCGGCCGCCGCCCACTCGCTGTCGGGATAATTCGAGACTACCTTATTAAACGCCTCTTCCGCTTCATAATACCGGAGTAAACCCTGCAGCACAAGCCCCAATTTGTATTGTGCCGCCGCGGCTACCGGGCCATAAGTGGAATTCTCTACTACCTTAGTAAAGATCTCTATAGCCGGGTTATCGACCGGCAGGGGCACGCCGAGGGCTTTACGCTTGTGTCCCGCCATAAACGCTTCCCCTATCTTATATTCCCGTTCAATCATCTCCGGGATCCTTTCGGAGAACGGGTACTTATCGATCACCTTCTGATAGGCCTGGAATGCCTCGTATAGATTTTCCCGGGCCTCTTCTATAAGCCCCAGGTAATACTGGCTTTCCGCCGCCTCGACGGACTTCGGGAACGCCTTGAGCAATTTTTTAAATTCACGCTGGGCGTCCTCGTATTTCTTCGCGTCGTAAAATCCTTTACCGACCTCAAATTGCTCTTTGGGAGTGGGTTTTGCCGAAGTTTTCGGGTTCACCCATTTACCGGTCTTTGGGGTCCAGATCCAGTAAGCGTATGCGGGGCTTTGAGATAAAGCGGTTAGGAGAATAAGGAAAAGTATTACCAGCCGTTTCATAATACTGTAACTTTAACACATGCGTTTTATTTTGTCAACTGTAAGTATCCCGGGGGGCAGCTTAAAGCTACAGGTGTTTTTACTTTATATATTCCAATCCCTTAAAGTACTTGTAATAATCGCTGTCCGTGGTCAAGATTATCGTAGATTTCTCATCAATCGTACTTCGATAAGTCTCCAATGTTTTAAGGAAGGAGTAGAAATCCGGATCCCGGTTATAAGCCTGGGCGTAAATACTGATCGCCTCGGCGTCTGCCTTGCCTACAATTCCCTGTGCCTGGCGGTACGCCTCTGAGGTAATTTGTTTTAATTCCTTCCCTACCTGTCCTGAAATTTCCGCTGATTTGCCTTGTCCTTCCGAACGGTATTTTTCCGCCGCGCGTTTTCTTTCCGCGATCATCCTATCGTAAACTTTGTTGCGCACATCTTCCACATAATTGACGCGCTTTACGCGCACATCCACGATCTTGATACCGTATTGAGGCGCCAGTATTTTAGTTTTTTCCAAGATCGCGCGGGTAAGCTGTTGTCTACCGACTACAATACGTTCAAGCGCCTCATCGGCAAAAATAGCGTCTTCCCCTAATTCCTTGCTTTCCAAAATACGATTGGAATCCCTTACCGCCTCAACCAGAAGATGGCCGGTAATGACATCCCTGGTTGCTGAATTGATAATGTCATCCAACCGGCTGTGCGCGCCCATTTCATTACCCACGGATTGTAAAAACTTCAAAGCATCGATTATCTTCCAGCGGGCAGTAGTATCCACCCAGATATATTTTTTGTCTTTGGTTGGGATCTGATTAGGGTCGCCGTCCCAGCTTAAGATCCTTTTCTCGAAATAATGCGCCTGCTGGACGAAAGGGGTCTTAAAATGTAACCCCGCGGAGATTATGGGCTGCCCCACGGGTTTGCCAAACTGGGTTATTACCACCTGTTTTGTCTCATCAATTATGAATAAGGCGCCGCTTCCGAACGCGGCTAACACCAGGATTATCAAAACCGCAAAAATTCCCAAAATAGTTCCCAATTTTCCCTCTTTCATTGTCTTGCCCCTCCCTTCTCGCCTATATTCAGTAAAGGCAAAATAGAAGACTGTTTCGGGTCAATGATATACTTCTCTTTAGCCCGAGGCAGGACCTCCATCAGCGTTTCCAAATATAACCTTTTTTGAGTTACCTGCGGAGCCTTCTCGTATTCAGCCAAAGTAGCAAGGAATCTCTCCGCCTCTCCCTTTGCCCGGTTTATCTTATCCAGGGAGTAGCCCTCGGCCTCGCGGATAGTCTTTTCCGCCTCGCCATTTGCCCTAGGTATGACTTTATTATAGGCCTCCCAGGCCTGATTGATCATTTTTTCTTTTTCTTGCTTTGCCTCATTTACCTCGTTAAAGGCGGGTTTCACTTTTTCCGGAGGATTTACATCCAGCAGTTTTACCGTAACGATCTGGACGCCTGTCTGATAATCATCTAGTATCACCTGCATCTCTTGCTGCGCCAGATGATCTATTTCTTCTCTTTTTGTAGTAAGCACCTCATCTACCGTATAATCTCCTACTAACCGGCGCATCACTACTTCGGAGACATCCCGTATGTTATCCTGAGGGTCTCTAACGGCGAAGAGCAGCTTTATGGGGTCTTTTACTTTAAACTGCACGATCCAGCGCACGTCCAGGATATTTAAATCCCCGGTAAGCATCAAGGATTCATCGAAATACCGGCCCGAAGAATACTCGGTTCTTACTCCCGGCCTTACGGTCCTGACCCCGAATTCCTCTTTAAATATCTTCTCTACCTTAATCGGAGTCACTCTCTCGATACCGAAAGGCATCTTCACGTGCAAGCCGGCTGGACTTAAAGCGATGTACTTGCCGAACCTCTGGATCACGCCTACCTCGTCCGGGCCGATAGAATAGACCATTCCGCGCACGCCTATCATAATAAAAAGGCCCAAGATTATCCAGGGCAGGAACCTAAATGAATCGCCGAATTTTTTCTTGCCTACATCGATGATCTCCTCTGGCGTGGGAACATTACCTTTCCATTCCATTTTCCATTCCCCCTCTCTTTATCGCTCGCTTTTTCACTTCACTCACTCCCTTTTCGTAAATATCGAATGATTCATCTATTTTTCTTTTCTTTAAGGCGTATCTGAAGCCGCTGAGCGCCCAAATTGTAACCGCGGACTGCACCAGGCCAAAAAAAACGATACTGGCCGATGTAGCGTCTAAATCTTGCCTGAACTCACCCAGTCTCACCCCTTCGATAAGTATCTGCTTTATTCTTTTCAGGTATTTATGGACGACCTTAAACGTCTTTTTGCGCAAACCCGCGCTTTTGATATTAAGAGTCTCGTTTATGATCACGAAGGAAATGCCTTTTCTCCGCTCGGCGTAAGAAAGGTGCGATGAAAGAATATTTTTTAACTTTTCGCGGTGCCCTCCGGGCGCTTCTGCCGCTTGATCAATCGTATCTAACAGCGTTTTCTCTATGTCGTCTATCAGCAAGCTGATAATTTCATTTTTACTTTTGAAATGCCTGTATAATGCGCCGTTTGTTATTCCGAGGTCCTTGGCGATTTGGCGTACAGTAAGGTTCTCTACGCCCTTTACGCTTATGATTCTTCTCGCGCTCTCCGCTATTTCCAGCTGCCTGAATGAATGAGTCGCTTTTTTTTCCATTTACATCCTTTTGTAAGCAAATGCTTACTTAAGTATATTTTATAGCGGATGTCATGTCAAGCGTTTCCTTGAAAAAAAGAAATCTTTAATTAGCCGCTTCCTTCCTAATAATAAAATAAGCAGGGCGTAATAAAACGGGACATAAACAAGGGGCAAGCGGGGTAATTTAAGATATGCCCCGGGAATAGTGATCAGCAAAGAATTAACTTTGAACAATATTAAAATAAATAACTCATTGCTTGCGGCAAATACAGGGACTAAGGAAGGTGCCAGCATCCCGATTAATCCCAGGCTAAAACCCGAGGCCACGATAATGGTCATATAAGGAACGATGATCGTGTTGGCTAAGATGGTAATTGGAGCGAAGATCCTAAAATAATTCGCGACCAGCGGCAAAAGGCCAAGCCAGGCAGCGAAAGACACGGAAAAGGCTGAAATTAAAAAACGCGCCCATGGTATTTTATCTGATTTTTCAGGGAAAAACGATTTGATCATTGGTGAAAGCCAAATGATGGAGATCACGCTTGAAAATGAAAGTTGAAAATCAACTTCAAAGAGCTGCCTGGGGTTGATCATCAGTATTATTAAAAGAGCCAGTGACAAGGAATTATAAATGTGGGTCTCCCGTTTAAGAAAATAACCGAAAAGCAAAATAGCCGCCATGACTGTGGCGCGTATTACCGGTGTCTTCGCTCCGGTCATTAGGCAGTAAATGATCAAGAGAAAAATGGCGATAATATACCTCGGCCTCCTTGGGATTTTCAGCATTTTTAAGGTTAATAAGACGATGAAGGCGGCTATCCCCAAATGCAGGCCTGAGATGGCGATGATGTGAACAGTCCCTGTTTTCGCGAGGACATCTCTTACATGAGCTGGTAAATTTTGTCTCTCCCCCAGGATAATGGCATTCAATATGCCGGCCGAGAAAAAAGATAAATTCTTGGTAATAACTTCTCTCATTTTCTGCCTTACGCCCAAAGCGAAAGACTTTAAGGGGTTCCCGGCGTTCTTGCCTAAGTGTTTGACCATATTGCGCTTTTTTACGCTGAGGACGAAATAGACGCTTTTATATCTTAAGTAATCCCGATAATTGAATGCTTTCGAGAAGGAAAATGGCCGATACAAATTGCCTGACAAGAGCAACCTGTCTCCATAGGTAAAATCGTTCTTTCCCGCGGCTCCGCCTTCAACGGGGAAAACCCTGACCAAAACCTTGCCCGAGGTTTTTATCCAGCTGTCGTTTATTTTTAATTTTTCCACCTCAAGAATAAAGGACGCTCTCCCATTCCGGGAAGCGGGATAGCTGTCAATGACCCCTATTACTGAAGAAGCCGGATCGCTTTTGTAAGGAAACGACCTGACAATATGACAATTGGATACGACTTGGGAGTTTCGCAATACCGCCGCTCCTAAGAAAAAACTTGTGCCAAGAATAAGGATGCTGAATTTTACTTCCTGTTTTAGGAAAGCGATGCTGAACATTAAGGATGCAAAGGCGAGCAGATAAAGAACGGGCGCGGAAAATCTAACGCGCACCGCAGCCATTATCCCCAGGCAAAAGGCAATAGATAAGCCAACTAATGGGTATTTCAGCGTCATTCCACAAAAAGCAGGTCTTTCAATTTTTCATACCTGTAATCGCCGATGCCTTTCACCTCTTTCAGGTCCTCGATCTTGCGGAAATGACCGTTTGCGTCACGGTAGGCCAGTATCTTCTTTGCTAACCCCGGGCTGATACCGGAAAGGCATGAAAGCTCGGTAAGGCCGGCCTTATTCAAATCTACCTTAACCAGACGGTCATATTCCAGGACAAACCGCTTCATCCGCTGATTTACTTTCATGGAAAAATTTAACCCCAGGCCCAGCAACGCCGTGCCCATTAAAAATAAAACTACCTTCCGCTCTTGCAATGTCAGATCAAACATAAAAATGCCCTCCTTGACATTAATGGACGAGTCAGAAGGGCAAATCTAACCTAAGAATTTTATATGACGATATTGACGAGTTTCTTGGGGACGATGACGAGATTCTTGACGGGCTTACCCTCGATCCAGGGCTTTAATTTCTCGTCGGAGAACACGATTTCCTTTAAATTTTCTTCAGCGATTCCGGCAGGGACCTCGATCTTGCAACGCAGCTTTCCATTCACTTGTATGATCATGGTAACGACTGATTCCTCAAGGAGCCTCTCTTCGTATTTGGGCCATCCGGCTTTAAATATACTGTCTTTATTTCCGAGCCTCTGCCACATCTCCTCGGCGAAATGAGGGGCAAAAGGAGAGATCAAGAGCACGGTGGTCTTTACCGCTTCTGTTATGTCCGCATCCGAGTCCTGGTATATCTCATTGACCAGTTCCATGATCTCGGATATCGCGGTATTGAATTTGAAGCTCTCCAGGTCCAAAGTGACTTCTTTTATCGCCTGATGCATTTTCTTTTTTAATTTTTCCGGCGGCTCTTTCTTTGAACGCTTATTTTCAAGCAGGCGCCATACCCGGTTTAAGAACCTGTATGCCCCTTCGATCCCGCGCTCCGACCATTCCATCTCCACTTCAGGGGGCGCGGCGAATAATATATATATCCTTAAAGTATCCGCCCCGTAATTCTTGATAATGGAATCCGGGTCAACTATGTTCCCCCGGGATTTAGACATTACTTCTCCGTCCTTAAGCACCATCCCTTGAGTGAGGAGTTTCTTGAAAGGCTCATCGAAAGCGACCATTCCCAGCTCCTTGAAAAATTTAGTAAAAAAACGGGAATATAAAAGGTGCAGGATCGCGTGTTCTATCCCGCCTATATATTGGTCGACCGGCATCCAGTAACCCGCTTCCTCCATACTAAAGGGCCCGGCTTCAAACTTTGGCGAAGAAAATCTAAGGAAATAC
This sequence comes from Candidatus Omnitrophota bacterium, assembly GCA_028716705.1. Lineage (GTDB taxonomy): Bacteria > Omnitrophota > Gorgyraeia > Gygaellales > Profunditerraquicolaceae > UBA1562. Next base: position 6,888 of record JAQUPI010000049.1, read on the forward strand.
CATGAGGAATCAAAGAAAGTAGCCATGGTATCGGTCTCCCGTCTGGCGGGGGATTTGCATTTAGGGCAAGCCGTATTTACGAATTCGCTGACCTTGCTTAAAGGGCTGCCTCCTTCTCCGGTAAAAGGAGCCTCTTTTGGCAGCTTTACAGGAAGATCAGCGTAAGGTACGGGCACTACTCCGCATTTAGAGCAATATATGACCGGAATGGGCGTCCCCCAATAACGCTGGCGGGAGATAAGCCAATCTCTAAGCCGCCAGTGAGTTTGAATTCTTCCGATACCCTCTTTTTCCATCCATTCGGCGATCTTTAACTTCGCCTGTTGGTTGGGTAACCCGTCAAATTGTCCGGAGTTGATCTGCACCCCATCCCCCTCATACGCTTCTCTCATATTATCGGGGGCCTGGCCTGGCGGACCGCCGGGCTGGTTAATAACTATCTTCATCGGTAAATTATGCTCTTTGGCAAAGAGGAAATCCCGCTGGTCATGTGTGGGCACGGCCATGATCGCTCCTGTGCCGTATTCCATCAAAACATAATCCGCGATCCAAACGGGAATGGTTTCGCTATTTACCGGATTTACACAATAGCATCCGGTAAAAACTCCCTCCTTCTTCACGTCCTCGCTTGAACGTACGGCTTTGCTTTCCTTTGATACCTTATGAATAAACTTTAAGGCTTCCTTCTCTTCGGGCTTACCTTTGATGATCTCTGCGACTAAAGGATGTTCGGGCGCCAGGACTATGTAGGTAGCGCCGAAGATAGTATCTACTCTTGTGGTAAAGACAGGTATGATCTTATCGCTTTCTTTTAACCTGAAATATATCTCCACCCCCTGGCTCTTACCGATCCAGTTGCCCTGCATGGCGATAACCCTCTGCGGCCAATCCTTTAATTGCCGCAAATCGTCCAGGAGCTTCTCTTTGTAATCGGTGATCTTTAAAAACCACTGCTCCAGATCCTTCTGCTCTACTTTTGTATGGCAGCGCCAGCAGCCCTCGTCTATAACCTCTTCGTTAGCCAGGGTGGTTTCGCAGGAAGGGCACCAATTAACGTTCGAACCTTTTTTATACGCAAGGCCCTTCTCAAACATCTTCAAGAATATCCACTGGTTCCATTTATAATAATTATGATCGCAGGTGGAGACTTCCCTTTCCCAATCGTAAGAAAAACCCATCCGGCCCAATTCTTTCTTCATCCATTCGATGCATTTATGCGTCCATATGTCCGGTTTTGTCTTATTCTTTATCGCCGCGTTCTCCGCCGGCTGGCCAAAAGCGTCGAAACCCATCGGGTGGAGCACATTATAACCCTGCATGCGCTTGTAACGGCTATAAGCGTCCCCAATGGTGTAATTGCGCACATGGCCCATATGGATCTTCCCTGAAGGATACGGGAACATTTCAAGCACGTAATATTTGCGGCGCTTAGGATCATGGATGGCATGAAATACCTTTTGCTCTGTCCAGATCTTCTGCCATTTTTCTTCGACCTCTTTAAAACCGTAGATCATTTTTTATCCCTCAGATCCCTTACCACGGAAAGATTCATAATGTCGTCAGCCGCGCTCTCCTTAGGCGTCTCTAATATGAAAGGCAGGTTCCTCAATTTCGGGTGGTTAACGATCCTTTTCATCCCCTCCAGACCGATGCCCCCTTTTCCGATATGTTCATGCCGGTCATGCAGGGAGCCAAGCTTGCCTTTGGCGTCATTCAAATGTATAAGTTTTAGCAGTTCCAGGCCCACTGAATCGTCAATCTCATTCAATATCCCTTCCAGCCCTTCCTCGGTGGATATGTCATAACCCGCCAGATAAGCATGGGCGGTATCCAGGCAAAGCCCGACATTTTCTTTATGCTTTATGCCCGCGATGATCTCTTTATGGTGGCTGAATTTATATCCGATCCATGAACCTGAACCGGCCGTATTCTCTAATAATATGCCTACAGGGATGTTTCTTGTTTTCTCTGCGATCATATTCAATGCCCTGACGAACCGCCTTATCCCTTCCTTCTCGGATGTATCCTTATGGCTGCCCATATGCGTAACGATATAGTCCGCCTTGAGGAGCCCGGCTTCCCGGATGTCCTCGATATAAGCCTTGATAGAAACACCATAAAGCTTTGGATTAGGGGAAGCCAGATTTATCAGATAAGGGATGTGCACAAACAGAGACTTGATCCCGAATCTGTCTCTCTTATCCCTGAATTCAGCTATGTCCCCGGATAGCAGGAAATCATCGCGCCACTGCTGAGGATTGCGCGAGAATATCTGCATTGTATTGCAGCCTAGCTTGTGCGCCCTTTCCGGCGCCTCGCGAATATTCCCCGCTATCGAAACATGTACCCCCAAAAGCATATTTTTTTTGATTTTATATTATACACCCTTAAAGACAGCGGTTCAAGGGCAAGTTCCCGGTATCTTTAAAAACCTGGTGAGAAAAAAGGAATTCATCCGTCTATTAAGTTATGAAAGAAATCAGGCTATATAAAAGCTCGATCAAAAATTGGCCGCGAGAGGATAGGCCGCGGGAAAGATTGTTCAAGAACGGAGAGCATACCCTAAGCGATTCGGAGCTTTTAGCGGTGATCCTGGGGACGGGCACAAGAGGCAAAACCGCTGTCGACCTGGCAAGGGCATTGCTGCGCAAATTCGCTGATTTTCGCAATATGTCTCATACGGATATGTCGCAATGGAAAGGCTTTAAGGGTTTAGGGCAGGCTAAAATCGCCAAGATCAAAGCGGCGCTGGAGATAAGCAGGAGATGCGCGGAAAGCAAGACGAGACGTTTCCGGCCGAAGATAAGATCTTCCCATGACGCGGCAAAGATGCTGATGCCGAGGATGCGGGACTTAAAAAAAGAGGTTTTCAAGATCCTCATGCTGAATTCTCAGAACAGGCTTATAGACGCGGCGGAAATTGAACAGGGCACCGTGAATCAGGCAAATCCCATAATAAGAGAAGCCTTCCAAAAGGCCCTGGAGAATTTTTCCGCGTTTATAATCTGCGCCCACAACCATCCCTCAGGCGATCCCGCGCCCAGCCCTGAAGATAAGGAATTCACGCGTAGCTTGATCCAGTCAGGGAAGATACTCTCTATTGAGCTCCTTGACCATATAATCATCGGTGATTCTGAATATTTCAGCTTTGCGGATGAAGGATTGATGGAAGATGCGGGGTAGGATATACAAAATTTATTTGATAAAGAAATCTATCTTTTTGTTGTAAATTTCCGCCAACTCTTTAAGCTGGACAATATCGATCCTGGTTTGTCCGGATTCCATTTTGGAGATGTAAGATTGCGTCCTGCCTAATTTTCTGGCCACATCGCTCTGCTTAAGCATGGATTTCTTACGGGCTTTTATCAGCTGGCTTACCAGGTACTTGTGCTTTTTTGTATAGATAGTTTTCTTCATCAAATAATATTATTTCTTGACCTTGCTAGTGTATATGATATACTCATTTCATTGATATTCCAAAATGGAATACGCATTAAGGGATAGAAAACATGAAAAAAAGCGCGGGTAAGAACATAAAAATATTGGTTGTCGATGACGAGGAGAGCATCAGGAAATTAATGACTTACATCCTGAGGGAAAGAGGGTTTATCGTGCGGGACGCCGGAAACGGCGAAGAAGCGCTGGATAGGGTCGCCGAAGATAAGCCTGACATTATCCTGCTGGATCTTGCCATGCCGCGAATGAACGGCCTTCAGGCTTATGAGCGGTTAAGAGAGGATCCTTCTACGCGCAATATCCCGGTCATCTTTCTCTCGGCCCGTTTTCCCCTGATACCGGATTTCAAGAACACAGGCCTTACGCCCGTGGATTATATTGAAAAACCCTGCGATATAGAATATCTGGTCCAGAGGATAGAGGCCCTTACCTCCCGCTAAAGCAGACTGATTCCTGATCATATGCCTAATAAAAAGGGCGCTGTCAAAAAAACAGCGCCCTTTTTTTCATTTATGAAAAAGTGTGGTGCGTATTGGAGAAAGTTAGAACCTGTCTCCAGCACTCACCGTTAAAATAATTTCAATCTTTGTCAATGTTCCGCGCGCGGAGCGCGCTCCCGTATTTCCCGTGCACCAGTCGGCCTTG
>JAQUPI010000050.1 GCA_028716705.1 Candidatus Omnitrophota bacterium
GATGCTGGATGCCGACGGTCTTATCATTGCCTCCCCGAACTCCATAAACCAGGTGACCGCGTCTATGACGGCGCTGTTCGACCGCTCGGGGCATTTTATCCATTGTAAACGGCTGCTTGACAAGTACATTGCAGGGGTCGTCACCTCCGGCAGCGGACAGAACGCGGATGTCCTGGATTACATAAAATTTTACGGCCATATTTGCGGGGCGCAATATTCAGGAGGCGTTTCCGGCATGGCCCAACTGAGCCAGGACAAAAAAGAAGAAGCTTTTCGTTTGGGCAGGCGCTTATCCGTAGACATAAAAGGCAAAGAATTCTATGACAGCCAAATGGAAATAATCGAACGGGGAAAAGAGCATTTTCGCCGTATTATCTGCCAAAGGAAAGAAGATTGGCCGGAGGAATACGCGTACTGGGTTGAAAGAGGCTGGCTGTCCTAATCAGCTGGAAAATGAGCAGCTACAACTTATTTATATTCAATAGATTAAGAATCGAGGGAGCGTCCCTGCTTACTTAGAATGGCGAATTTTTCTTTTGATATTGTTTCCGAGGTCGACCTCCAGGAGATGGATAACGCGGTAAACCAGGCGGGCAAAGAGCTGTCTCAGCGGTATGACTTTAAGGATAGCAAGTCATCGATCGCGTACGACAAAAAAGAGAAGAAACTCACCTTGATCGCGGACGATGAATTTAAGCTGCGCGCGCTTACCGATATTCTGGCTACCCGGATGGCCAAAAGGGGCATTTCCCTGAAATCCCTCAAGTTTAATGAGCCTGAAAAGGCGTTCCAGGGGTATCTGCGCCAGCTGGTGGATATATGCATGGGCATAGATAAAGAGAAGGCCAAAGAGCTCGTCGGTATCATAAAGGGGCTGGGTTTGAAGGTGCAGGCGCAGATCGAAGGCGAAAAGATAAAGGTCAGTTCCGCGAAAAAGGACGAGCTGCAGGCGGTTATTACGCATCTCAAGGGCCTGAACTTTTCCGTCCCTCTCAGTTTTCGCAATTATCGTTAAAGATGAAAAAGTATATACTGGTCACGCTCATAGCGGCGGCAGGGGCGATGCCTTTTCTTGTCCCGCGGGATAAAGGGCCGGCCGTAAAAAGAGAAGCGGAATTCTGCAGCCTGGACCTGAAGGCCTGCCAGGATAATATCATCAGGTATCTCAAAGAGAGAAAAGATACCCTCGCGCAGGAGGAAATAAATAAGGTGCTGTCCGTCAGCGGCGACGACCGGTGCGCGCTTTGGGCGCAGGCGGAGATCCTGCGGCGAGGCTATAAATTCAAGGAATCCGAAAAGATATTGAAGGGTATATTAAACAGGTGCCCGGGCGACGCTCCCAGCCTGATCACTCTTTCTTATATAAGATACAATGAGAGCAATTTTCCGGAAGCGGCGAGATTGCTGAGGAGCGTCCTGAAGCAGCCGGGTTTAGAGAGGGAAAACAAGGCGATGGCTTATATGCTGTTGGGGAGCATAAACGCGAAGAAAGCCCAAAAAAGGGGAGTCTGGAATAAATTAGCTTTTGGCACGAGGATAAAGGGTTATTTCGAGAGGGCATTGGAACTCGCCCCGGATCTGGCGGAAGTGCACCTTGGTTTAGGCACTTTTTGCCTCTTCGCGCCGAAGATCGCCGGAGGAGACACGGACAGGGCCTTACACGAGCTAAAGACGGCGGTTGAGCTGGCGCCTGATTTCGCCACCGCGAACGCCCGCCTGGCGCAGGCGTTTAAAAAGAAAGGCAACCTGGAGGGGTTCAGATCCTATTTGCGGAAGGCGAAGGAACTTGATCCCGGTAATGAGGCGGTAAAAGAGATCGAAGATGAAGAACCCGGAAATTAGCCTGATATTCAGGGATATCGCCAGGATACTGGAAGTAAAAGGGGATAACCCGTTTAAGGTGCGCGCCTATGAGAGGGCGGCGTTGAATATCGATGCCCTGAACGAGGACATCGAAAATTACGTGAAGGAAGGCAGGCTTACGGATATACCCGGGATCGGCAAGGACCTCGCGGAGAAGATAAAGGAGTATTCTTCGACGGGGAGGATGAAGGCTTACGAGGAATTAAAAAAAGAAGTCCCCGCCGGGCTCCTTGATCTCCTGAAGATCCCCTCGGTCGGGCCGAAGACCGCTAAGCTCTTATGCGACACATTGAAGATAGAGGCGGTCGCGGACCTGGATGAGGCGATAAAACAGGGAAAGCTGAAGGGGATACCGGGGATAAAAGCCAAGACTATCGAGAATATCAAAAGGGGGATCGGGGTCCTGAGGAGGGGCAAAGAAAGAATGACCCTCGCCCAGGCGATACAGACAGGCGATGAATTCGTGGGGGAGTTGAAGAAACTCCCGGAGGTCGAGAGTATTTCGTCCGCCGGAAGCCTGCGCAGGCAAAAAGAGACCGTGCGGGATATCGATATCCTGGTGATATCGAAAAAACCGGAGAAGGTAATGGATGCCTTTACGCGGCTGCCCTGGGTCATGACGGTCCTGGCGAAAGGCGAAACTAAGTCTTCAGTGCGCACGATAGACGATGTCCAGGTCGACTGCCGGGTTGAGGAGGCGAAGTCGTTCGGCGCGGCGATGCTTTATTTCACAGGCTCGAAGAATTTCAACATCAAGATAAGGCAGATAGCCATGAAAAAGGGCCTGAAGGTCAATGAATACGGGGTTTTCAGGGGGGCTAAATTCGTCTGCGGGAGGACGGAAGAGGAGATCTTTAAATTTTTGGGGCTGGATTACATTGAGCCGGAGCTGAGAGAGGATACCGGTGAAATAGAGCTGGCGAAGGAATCTCGGCTGCCTCATCTTTTGGAGCTTAAGGATATAAAAGGAGATTTACACGCGCACTCAAAATATTCGGACGGCGGAAATACGATCGAGGAGATCGCGCAAGCGGCAAAGAAGAGAGGATACTCCTATATCGCGATCACCGACCATTCGCAAAGCCTTAAGATCGCCGGAGGCCTGACGGCCGCTGACTTGAAAAAGAAACGCGCCGAAATAGACAAGGTGAACGGCAGGATCAGGGACCTTAGGGTATTATACGCTACCGAGTGCGATATAGATAATGAGGGCCGGCTTGATTATAAAGATGAAGTCTTGAAAGGATTTGACATCGTGGTCGCCGCGATACATACAGGTTTCAAGCAATCCAGGGAGCAGCTGACCAGAAGGATAGTCAGGGCCTGCCGGAATAAATACGCGCACATCATCGCGCATCCTACGGGAAGGCTCATGGGAACGCGCGAACCTTATGATATAGATTTCGAGGAAGTGCTTGAAGCCGCAAGAGCCACAAATACCCACTTGGAGATCAATGCCTTCCCAAACCGGATGGACTTGAACGACCAGAACTGCCGCTACGCCAAGGAAAAGGGCGTCAAGATCGCGATAAATACGGATTCTCATACCACCGAGCAGCTGGACGCGATGAAATTAGGCGTATCGGTCGCCCGCCGCGGCTGGCTTTCCCCCGACGATGTGATCAATACCTACCCGCTTGAGAAATTATTGAAAGCATTAAAGAAATAAGATGAAGAATTCTTTCGGGATTTTTTTGCTGGTTATCCTCGGTATTTGCGGTTGCCAATCGAGGCAGTTATACAAGGACAGCCGGGTGATGATGGGCACGTTCGTGGAGGTGACCTCTCCGGATAAAGATTCGGCGGAGATCATTTATTCCGAGATCAGCCGCGTCGAAAAATTGCTCAGCAAGTATGACCCGGAGAGCGAAGTGTCGAGGTTAAATGTTTCAGGTGAGCTTTCGGTAAGCCCGGAGACTTTTCAGGTCATTCAAAGGTCGAAGGAATTTTGGCAGTTGAGCGGCGGCGCCTTTGATATCACCGTGGGGCCGTTGATGGACCTTTGGGGTTTTACGGATAAGGCCTACCGCCTGCCCAAAGAAGACGAGATCCGGGCCGCCCTCGGTTTGGCGGGAGTTGATAAAATAATTTTAAATCCGGAAAAAAATATGGTAAAATTAAGTTTTTCAGGCATGAAAATAGATCTCGGCGGCGCGGCCAAAGGCTATGCCGTTGACTGCGCGGTAATAAAATTAAGGGAGCGCGGGATAAAAAGCTGCCTGATCAACGCCGGAGGCCAGATCTATTGCCTCGGGGATAACTTTGGCAAACCCTGGAAAATAGCTATCCGGGAGCCGCGAGGCGGGCGCTTGGGTGAATACCTGGAATTAAAGGATAAGGCGGTCTCGACTTCGGGGGATTACGAGCAGTTCTTTATAGAGAAAGATAAGCGTTACAGCCATATAATAAATCCTTTAACCGGCTATCCCGCGAATTCGGGGATCGCTTCGGTGACTGTGATCGCGGATGACGGAATGACCGCCGATGCCCTGTCGACAGCTATATTTATTTTAGGCAGCGAAAAGGGGCTGGAGCTGGCGAAAAGATTTAAAAACGTAGAAGTTAAAATAACTAGGGGACACCCTTAGCTTTACCAAAAAGGGTGTCCCCCGATTACCAAAAAGGGTGTCCCTATCTTGAATAAGATAATTTTTAAGGAAGAGCTTTCGAATGAAGTAACGCGCATCGTTGTAGAGGCGCCGCAGATAGCCGCTCGGGCACAGGCGGGGCAGTTTATCGTCTTGATAATCGATGAGGGAGGGGAACGCATCCCCCTGACCCTGGCGGATTGGGACAGCGGTAAAGGAGCGATCACCTTGATCTTCCAGAAGGTAGGATTTACCACTAAAAAGCTCGGCGGGCTTAACCCCGGTGATCCCATAAAACATATCCTTGGGCCTTTGGGGCATCCTACCGAAGTAAAAAACCTGGGAACGGTTGTCTGCGTAGGCGGAGGGGTCGGGATCGCCGAAGTTTATCCTGTCTCCAGGGCTTTTAAAGGAGCGGGAAACCGCGTCATAGGCATTATCGGCGGCCGCTCTAAAGAGCTGGTGATCCTGGAAAAAGAGATGCGCCAAACCTGCGATGAGTTATTCATTACCACCGACGACGGGTCATACGGCAGGAAGGGCCTTGTCACGGATGAGCTGAAAGATATTTTCGGGGCCGTGGAAAGATCCACGCACACCAAATACCCGGAACTGGTTTATTGCATCGGCCCGGTGCCGATGATGAAGGCGGTATCCCAACTTACGAAAGATTACCAGGTAAAAACTATTGTCAGCGTAAACCCCATTATGGTGGACGCCACCGGGATGTGCGGCGCCTGCCGCTGCACGGTCGCGGGAAAAACCGTATTCGGCTGCGTGGACGGCCCGGATTTCGACGGGCACGCGCTTGATTTCGATGAGCTCTCGCGCAGGCTGAAATTATTCAAGGAAGAGGAAAAGAACAAGATATGAGCCCATTAAGAAGCATGAGCGTTTTCGCGCTGATCGGGCCGGAGATAAAAGAGTTTATCTCGAACAAGGATTTTAACGGCTTGAAGGCATCCTTGAAAAGTATCCACTCGATGGATATCGCCGAGGGATGGCGTTATCTTGAGCCGCGCGAGAAGATCATCGTTTTTAAGCTGCTTGGCACTAAGAAAGCGGTCGAGGTATTCGAGAATCTAAAGCTCGCGGAGCAGGATTTCATCATGAAAAATCTGGATAACGCCGAAGTTGTCCAGATCATCAACGAAATGGCTCCCGATGAAAGGGCCGATCTCTTCAAAGAGCTGCCTTCCAAGGTATTCAAGAAATTCTCCACGATCATCAACAAGGATGAGGCGCGCAATGTCAGCAAGCTGATGGATTACAAGGAAGGCACCGCCGGCAGCTTGATGACCACCGACCTGGTTGAGCTGAGAAGGGACATGACCGCGAGGCAGGCGATACTGGCCGTGCAGCAGAATTTAAGCGCGGAATACAGGGAGAATATTTATTCGATCTTCGTTACCGACGAAAATCATAAGCTTATCGGGAGCACTTCTATACAGGACCTTCTGAGGGCCCCGCCGGACATGCAGATCAAGGATATAATGTCCAGCGCCGATATGATCAAGATACAGGTGGATAAAGACATAAAAGAGGTTTCCACCTGGTTCAAGAAATACGACCTGCTGGACGCGCCGGTCGTAGACAGGGATAATATCTTGGTCGGGCTGATCACCGTAGACGATATAGTGGAGGTGATCGAAAGGCAGGCCACAAAGGATATATATGAAATCGGTAAGATGGACGCCAAAGGCGGCGAGATCCTCAGTTACGCCCGGGCGACGATCATGGACCTGGTCAAGCGCCGGGCCGGCTGGCTGATAATGCTGTTGGTCTTCGATTTTTTGACCGGTACAGTATTGAAGTCCTTCGAGGCCACTTTAAGTTCGGTAGTGGCGTTGGCTTTCTTTATCCCCATGCTGCTGGATACCGGAGGGAACGCCGGGGCGCAGACTTCTATTACTATCATCAGGGGTATGGCCACCGGAGACGTAAATTTAAAAAATGTCTGGAGGATAATCAAGCTTGAGCTTTTAGCCGCTTTACTTATGGGCGTGATCGTAGGCGGGGTGGCCTTCGGCAGGGCATTTTTGCTGCAAAAGGATTTCTTCCTCGCCGTCGTCGTGGGCACAAGCATGCTTTTAATAGCCATCCTGGCCATTTCTACCGGCGTGTTCCTGCCGTTATTCTCCAAAAGGGTCGGCCTGGACCCGGCGGTATTGGCCGGACCGATAACTACCAGCGTGGTTGACGTTGTCGGCCTCATCATATATTTTAAGATAGCGCAGATATTTATTCCGGCATTGAGGTTCTAGAATATGCGTAAGAAAGTTTCCCAGCAGCCCGCGAAAGAGCGTATCCAAAACTTCTTCGAAGTCGCGCTCGGCTTCACGAAGGAAGAAGCGCTGGAAGAGGCCAAACGCTGCCTGGAGTGCAAGAATCCGCTTTGCGTAAAAGGATGCCCGGTGGAAGTAAATATCCCGGCGTTCATCAAGCTGATAAAAGAGGGAAAACAGGAAGAGGCGCTCGAAAAGATCAAAGAGAAGAATAACCTGCCCGCTGTATGCGGCCGGGTTTGCCCTCAGGAGGACCAGTGCGAGGCCAGGTGCGTTTTAAATAAGAAACAGGCCGCGATAAATATCGGGGCGTTGGAAAGGTACGCGGCGGATTATGGTTTAGCCGCTAGTCGCTTGCCGTTAGTCGTTAGTAAAAATGGACCAGCGACCAACGACCAACGACCAGCGACTAAAATAGCGGTGGTAGGCAGCGGGCCGGCGGGGTTGACCTGCGCGGCGGACCTGGCGAAGATGGGTTATAGAGTAACCCTCTTTGAGTCCCTGCACCTGCCCGGAGGCGTGCTTACCTACGGCATCCCGGAATTCAGGCTTCCTAAAAAAATAGTGCTTAGTGAAGTAGAATACATAAAGGGCCTGGGGGTGGACCTGAAAACGGATTCGCTTATCGGGAAGACCTACACCATCGAAGAATTGCTCAACGCGGGCACGAAGGCGATATTCATCGCGACCGGAGCGGGGCTGCCGCAATTCTTAGGCATACCGGGAGAGAACCTGAACCGCGTTTACTCGGCGAATGAATTCTTGACCCGGGTCAACCTGATGAAGGCGTATAAATTCCCCGGCCAGGCGACCCCCCTGAGTATAGGCGGCAAAGTCGCTGTCATCGGCGGCGGGAATGTGGCCATGGATTGCGCCAGGGTATCGTTGAGGTTAGGCAAAGAGGTATTTTTAGTTTACCGCAGGACGGAAAACGAAATGCCGGCGCGAAGGGAAGAATTGGAGAACGCCAAAGAGGAAGGGGTACGGTTTAAGACCCTGACCCAGCCGGTGAAAGTCCTGGGAGATGAGAAGGGGTTGGTAAAGGGCTTGGAGTGCCTGAGGATGGAGTTGGGAGAGCCGGATGAGTCAGGCAGGAGAAGGCCGGTGCCGGTGAAAGGCTCTAATTTCGTCCTGGATGTGGACACATTGATCATAGCCATCGGCCAGAACCCCAATCCTCTGCTTCCAAGGGCTACACCAAGACTTAAGACAAATGAAGACGGCACTATCTTGGTAGATGAAAAGTATATGACTTCTATCCCGGGAGTCTTCGCCGGAGGCGACATTATCACCGGAGCGGACACGGTTATTTCAGCGATGGGCGCGGGCAAGAAAGCCGCCCTCGCGATCGATAAATATATAAGGGACGCCCTTTTTGCTAAAGCTAAGGGTGTCCCCAAATAACATAATAACATTAAGAGGGGACACCCTCCCGATTACCAAAAAGGGTGTCCCCCGATTACCAAAAAGGGTGTCCCTATGGATTATAAGGAAATTTTAGCATTAAAGAATAAGCGCAAGATCACGATGCTCACCGCTTACGATTATCCTCTGGCGGCATTGGTGGACAGGGCCGGTATTGATATGATCCTGGTAGGGGATTCCCTGGCCAATGTAGTTTTGGGATTGGATTCTACTACCAAGGTGGGGATGAGCGAGATGATCCATCACGCCAAAGCCGTGACGCGCGCGGTAAAAGAGGCCTTAGTGGTAGGCGACATGCCTTACGAGTCCTATCAGGTCAATCCCGAAGAATCTGTGAAGAACGCCCGCCGTTTCATCGATGAGGCAAAATGCGGCGCGGTAAAATTAGAATGGTTTGAGCGGTGTTTAGAAGTCACCGGGCAGATAATTAAAGCGGGGATACCGGTAATGGGCCATATCGGTTTGACTCCCCAGACCGCGGATAAATTAGGCGGATTTAAGGTCCAGGGCAAAGACGCGGAAGCGGCTAAGCGGTTGATCGAGCAGGCCCTGGCTTTGGAAAATCTCGGTTGTTTCTCCATCGTCCTGGAATGCGTGCCGGATAAGATCGCCGGAATGATCACGCAAAAACTCAAGATCCCCACCATCGGTATAGGGGCGGGAATAAATTGCGACGGCCAGGTCCTGGTCATCCATGACCTTTTGGGTTTATTCGAGCGCTTTACGCCGAAGTTCGTGAAAAAATACATCAATCTGTCCCCGATGATCCTTCAGGCCCTGGAAGAATACCGAAAAGAAGTAACAGAAATGAAATTCCCCGGCAAAGAGCACAGTTTTACCATTAAGGAAGAAGAGTTAAAGAAGCTGGATTAATATGAAGAAAAAGATCGTTAAAGCGCTCTACGATGCCGCCGCTTTTACCCTGGTGATCGTGTTCCTGTTTATCTTCGGCAAATCCGCCATCCTCAAGGCGTATATCACCATGGCGGTCGGCGGATGCGATAAAGAAAGTTTATTCTGCAGCGCTCCCTCCACGGTGCTGCTTAATCCCGGAGTTGACCCGAAGTACACGGGGGAACTGCTGCCTCACGCCTTCGCGGGGATAGATATTTCCGTTCCCAGGGGGTTCGCGGTGATCAAGGGGACGGTAACTAAGTTTTATTACAAAAAAAGAAAATTCGACTCCCAGACACCGGTAATCTACCTGCTTTACCAGAAGCCGGGCTTTTTTCCGGCGCTTTTCGCGCAGTTGAAGAGAATGGACGTAACGGACAATTATGAGTTCCTGCGGCGCACGATGTACTCGCAGCTGAATGATGTGCACAATATTCCCGACGCCTTCTTTGTCATTATGAAGAGCATCTTTATCCCCAATCTTGGCGAAGGCCGGCAGCTTAAAATGATAGAATTCAGTATGAGGGATAAGAGGGGGTTCATAAATTACAGGCTTTCAAACGCTGGGAATTACTTTGATTGCAACGTCATCGACAGGGACGATACCTTCTTCAAGATCTATATAAAGGACAAGGAAAGATCCCTGGACCTGAATAAAGTCCTGGCTATTGCCTCGACACTGCGTTCTTCGCCGGTGCCGGAACTAAAAGAGCCGTAAAAACGGGGTCAGAAATAATTTTTCGTCTGACTACGGCTTGAAAAAATAATTCTGACCCCGTTTTTTTGATTGACAATTTTTGAGATTTGCGCTTAAATGAAGTTTTAAGATATAAAATTATATGGCCGCAAACGATAATTTAATGGAAAAAGTGGTTTCTTTGTGCAAGCGCCGGGGGATTATCTTCCAGTCTTCGGATATCTATGGCGGCTTAAGCAACACCTGGGACTACGGCCCTTACGGTATAGAGCTGAAAAATAACCTTAAGGCGGCCTGGTGGAAGGCGAACGTCTACCAGCGTAACGATATCTACGGGATGGATGCCGCGATACTGATGCACCCAAAGGTATGGGAGGCATCCGGCCATGTGGAAAACTTCTTTGACTTAAAGAGCGACTGCAAATCCTGCAAGAAACGTTTCAAGGCAGAGGACCTCAAGGGCAAAAACAAATGCCCGGAATGCGACGGAGAATTAACCGAAGCCAGGCCGTTCAACCTGATGTTTAAAACGCACCAGGGCCCGGTTGAGGATAGCGAAAATGTGGTCTATCTGAGGCCCGAGACCGCCCAGGGGATGTTCGTGAATTTTCAGAATATCCTTGACTCCAGGCATCCTAAATTGCCCTTTGGCCTGGCGCAGATAGGCAAGGCCTTCCGCAACGAGATCACTCCCGGGAATTTTACCTTCCGCACGCGCGAATTCGAACAGATGGAGATCGAGTATTTCACCAAGCCGGATGAGGCGGATAAAAAACTTGAGGAGTGGATCGAATACCGTTGGAATTGGTATCTGGCCCTGGGTTTAAAGAAGGAGAATCTGAGGAAGCGCCCTCA
>JAQUPI010000051.1 GCA_028716705.1 Candidatus Omnitrophota bacterium
CAACGATTGAGTTTGGCATTGCCCTGGTTTTAGCGGTTTTATTCCTATTCTTAAGCGCGAATCTATTTGTTTGGCTGAACCAGAATATAGTCAAGCGTCAAAGAGATTATGAGCAGACGCGCGTGGAATCTGCTAGTAGCAACCCCGGAAAGGTAGATTTTTACACTCACTATAAGCCGTTGAATGTTTTTACCTCCGGAGGCTCGAAGAAATGAAAAACAAAGCGCAGGCACTAACTGAACTGGCGATCTTTGGAAGCATCCTTCTGTTCTGCGTGGCGATGCTGCTCCAGTTTGGGCTGCAGGCTAATTATCAGCAGGAAGTCCAGATGGAGTCTTTCCGCAAGGCGCAGCAGATGGCTTTCAATAAAAGAGGCCCCGGCGCTACCAGCTCCCTGGTTGTGGTTAAGAACAAAGCTTATCCTGACCCCCGCGATAAGTTCGGGTTTGCGGAATCCAGCCCAATATCGGCGGATTCTAGCGTAGTCTGGGATACCGACCAGTCGGCGCAGTACGTAAAGAAATTCGAGGATCACCCCGACAAGGGAGATCTGCCCGCCATATATTTCAATGTCGAGAAGGTTGACCTTACCCAGCTTAATAACACTTTGCCCGCCAGTCAAAGGCCGAACGTTCCCAAGATGGCCGGCCAGAATGATACTTTTGGATTTTATACCGCCAGGTATGAAAAAAGGGCATGCTCAGGGAGCGTTACCGTGGTTTTTGAGGATCGTAAACACACCAAGGGTACCGAATATGTTACCAAGACGATACCTTGCAGCGATATACGCGTAGCCAGGTTAGAGGGCGGATTCGGAAGCCAAACTCCCGCAAATACCGGCACTACGCTGTTAATGTCTCCTTATTACCGCAGCAGCAGCGATTCACCGATCCAAAAGATCACCGATGCTGATGTTGACGGGGACGGCCAGTTAGAGCGCGTTATTGCCGCAGATGCGAGCAAGACCTTTCTTTATATCGATTATCATGATAAACACGGCCAGGGTTCGGTATCCCCGTCCGCCACCGTAGCCGACGGCGGCGCGATACAAATCGATTCTCTTTACGCGCAGGTAGGGCCGGAAGATAAAGAATGTCTTTCATGGGACGAGTCCACGCAAACATGTAAATCCTGGCGGTATTTGCAGCCTGCGGATAGGCAAGGCATGATCCAGGATTATGAAAAATCGGTGAAATACAACGAAAATAGGATCACCAAGACCGAGGAGGAAGGAACCATTACTTCTAAAACGACCCTGAACGCGGAGCAGAAAGTAACGCAGAAATTCAGGCTGAATAACGGGCAGGTGGTAGAAATACCAGTTGAGCTTAAAAAGAGCGGCGTTTATTATAATTGGCCGAATAATTGATAAAGGCCAAAGCTATGAAAAAAATACTTAAAGCGCAGATCACAACCATACTGGTCTTTATCGCGGCTGTGCTTTTTTTATTTTCCCTTATTACCATGAACATTACCAGGGTGGCCCAGAAAAAAACAACCATCAGCAATATAGCAGATTCGGTCGGCTTACGCCTTGCCTCTCAACTGGGTAGCATGTCCAATGCCTTAAAGAAGGAATATGAGATATATGGAGATAAGTTAGAAAAAGAGGATGTTAACTGGCAGATAATCTGGGGCGGTATTTGCCTTATCGCCGGCATCATCGTGAGCGTATTAATCATTGTAGGCACTGTCGGAGCAGGGACGCCGGCAGTTGCTTTCTTGTGGGCGGTAACCGCCAGCAGCTTATTAGTCGGCGGGGCAAGCGGCCTGTACTTTGGGGTAAGCCAGCAGATAGCGGTCGGGAATTTAGCGTTACAGGACCAGTTGAAACTAAAATTCAAAAGTTTAACCGGGCTGCAACAAGTTATCGAAACGCCCGTATACGGGGTGCTCATCGGCTTAGTAGATGACCCGGCCTTGGTAAAGGACGATTTTGACGCTGATAGGGATAAGGATAAAACGGATTACATCCCGCGTTTTTCCAAATGGTATATCAACAGGCTTAATTCTTTCGGCGCGATTGGCCCGGTTTACGATGCTTTTTATAAAGCGTTCTTCGGCAAAAACCGTTTTTATATTAGGGAAAATAATAATAAGATGGCGATGGTAAGAGAAAAAGGCGATGATCCGCAGAGGCCGGATTCAGAAGGGTACTGGGTGGACTGGCAGGTTGATGGCCTGAAGCTCGTCCCCTGGCTTAACGGTAATCTGCGCAGCATGCTTTCAGAGATGCGGCCGTATGGATACGGGCTTAATGGGCAGGAGGATAAGAAAGTCATAACTATCAGCGATGGAGGGTGGACTACGTACGAAGAGATGATAAAGGTCTGGGTCAGCGAAATAGAAGAATTTGAGAACGCGATCGCAAGAGGATTTTATGACATGGATCGCGATAGCGCGATAATGGGCCTGGAGAGCTGGATAGATTTTATTATGTACGAAAGGCCGGGAAGCGGCAAGATATGCGGGGAAAAAGTAAACGAGAAAGACGACGATTATAAGGATTGGTACACGCGCTTAGGGATTTTGAAAGATAATGCCCTGGATTTAAAGGCCAATTTAGAAATAAGAAAACAAGAGATACACAATTGCATAGCAGGTTGCATGACCATAACCTACCAGTGTTGCAGCTGTTGCGCGCTTTGGGAGCCCATGGAGAAAAGAGCGTATCTCTTAGCTTATAACCGGGCCGGGTCCGGTTCGATGCTTGATTGCGGCGGGGGCCTGATACCTTATCGTAGTAAAACTTTGATTTTAGTTGAAGACGGCGGCGGTAATGGCGGCGGCGGTAATGGCGGCGGCGGTAATGGCGGCGGCGGTAATGGCGGCGGCGGTGAAGATGGTGGAGAAAAATGCTCACCTTCATATGGTTGTTGCGGCCCTGAGGTTGGCTGCGGTCAATTTTGCAATGAGTGCGGATCAAGTGTTTCCTGCGATACGCATACCCCGGTGGGTAAGACGAATTGCTGCAGCGTATTGCCACTCGAGCCGTATTGTTCTAATAATATAGTCGATAGGTACGGAGTAATAGCGATCTTGGACAGATTTGTGGCGGATATAGAGGAAATTCGCAATATAATGAAGACGTTTTATAATGAGGCAAAGGCGATCGATGATGTCAGTTACGAAAAGATGCATGAGGCATTTTATTTATGGAAGGATTACGTTGGCGGAGCTTCTTCCGCGCAAAAACAGGAGGTCGGCCATATCTCTTACGCGCGCTTCGACATAAAAAAGGTCAGGGTGGACGATAAGGAAATACCGGTACAGCCGGACTGCTTCAGGCTCCCTACCATCAGGCAGGGCTCAAAATGGGAGTGGGACTGGCTCGGTAAAGATATAGGCCTGCCGCCTATATTTCCTTTTGTCGCATATTTGCCCAAGACTTACGCGAAGGTGCGTAACGCTACCGGTGAATTCACCTTGACTGTCGCGCGTTTTGATGAGGATACGGCCAAAGAGGGGCCGGTGAGCAGATTCTGGACATTTAGGTTCGGCAAGGCGGGCTCCAGTAAAGAGCAGAAAGAGCAGGATGAGGCGTTTGTGCGCGCTAAGGCGGGCCAGCTCTTAGGCCCTAAAGCTAACGCCGCTTCTTATATTGAGTTTAGTGAATCCGACAAGGCCCGCTTACGAAGTATATTGAATAACTACGGCATAACCAGCACAGTGAGGGTGCATTATGGTCCGGGTTATACTTACAAGGAAGGCGAGACCGTTGACCCCAAAAAGAAGAACAAGGATATTTATATAAAGAAAGCCTGTTCCTCCATGGAGTGTGATTAAATGAAGAGCATAAGAAAATATAATAAAGCGACCAGCGTAATTGAATACAGCCTTATGATCGCGATAGCGGTAGGCGCCCTGTTGGCAATGAGCATTTACATAAAAAGGGCGATATGCGGCCGCTGGCGTCAGGTAGGGGACACATTTGGTTACGGGAGGCAATATAAAGCTCCGGAAGTCAAATTGTGGGAGAAATAATGTTAAGGTTGATCATACTTTTATTGATGTTCGTCTCAATAGGCCTTTTTGCTTATGTGTATCTTCCAGTCTTCATGCGCCGTTATTCCGCGGCGCAGGAAAAGCGCACTGAAAAGGCAGGGAGCCAGCTGGATTCGATGTTCATTTTTACCGAAAAGAAACGACTGGTGCGGCTCTTTACCATTACGCCTCTAAGTTTGGGCGCGCTTGGTTTTATTATAATGGGCAATCCGTTAGGCTTGATTGGCGGTATCGCGCTGGGTTTGATCTCCCCACCCATAATTATTAAGAATATGTCCCTGGCCAGAAGGAACAAATTTGAAAGCCAGTTAGTGGATGCGCTTATGCTTTTGGTGGGCTCCCTCAAAGCGGGCATGAGTTTGAACCAGGCCTTTGAAGTATTGGTAGAGGAAATGGCGCCCCCTATCAGCGATGAATTCGCCCTGGTAGTTAGGGAGAATAAGATGGGTGTGGACCTTGGAGAATGCCTGGTTCATCTAAAGCAGAGGATGCCCGTAGAAGATTTAAGCCTTATTAGCACGGCTATTGGCATTGTCAGGGATACCGGAGGCGATTTGACCGATGTCCTGGAAAAACTGGTCTTCACGATAAGGGAGAAAAAGAAGCTTGACGATCGGGTAAAGGCATTGACAGTGCAGGGCAGGCTTCAGGGTTATATTATGATGGTCCTGCCTATCGCTTTCAGTATATTCATTTATTTTGTGAACCCGAATAATTTCCAGATAATGCTGGAAGACTCGTTAGGGCAGATGCTTCTGGTTTGGGCGGTGATCTCGGAGGGTATCGGCGTAATTTTGATCAAGAAATTAAGCAAGGTTGAGGTATAACGATGGAGCTTCTGGCGATCTTCCTGTTATTAGCGGTGGGCGTGGGATTGCTGGCATATCAGCTTTCAGCAAAAAAACTGGTTGGCGAGGTTCACTTGCCGCAGGAAATAAAAGGTCATTCCGATACAAAGGGATTTGACTTCAAAGAAGCGCTCAGCGCCCCAGCCTGGGTTACCGGGAAAATCGTACAAAAGACAGACCTCCCGCTGGAAAATTTAAAGAGGAAATTGATTTCAGCCGGAAACCCGATGCACGCGAATATGTTCCTTACGATTAAATTTATCCTCGCGGCAGGCCTGCCGGTTGCCGCGTTCATTATATTGCGTCCTCAGTCGCCCATAATATTAATTATACCTTTATTATTTGGTTTGGCGCTCCCGGATATGTGGTTGAAGGCCCAGATAAAAAAGAGACATAGCGCGATCTTAAAAGATCTACCGCACGTGATTGATCTTCTGAATATCTGCGTGGGAGCGGGCCTTGATTTTATGGTAGCAGTTGCCCGGGTGATCCATGAATTCAAGTCCTGCGTGCTCATAGATGAATTGAAAGTACTGATGCGAGAGATCCAAATGGGCAGCGCCCGCAAGGATGCATTAAAGAGCTTAGCCAAGCGCGTCAACAGCCCCGAGGTCATTTCTTTCGCGCGCACTCTTATACAAGCTGACCGGATGGGTACGCCTATAGGCGAAGCTTTAAAGATGCAGGCAGAGGAGATCAGATTACGCCGTTTTCAAAGAGGTGAGGAGATGGGATTGAAAGCGCCTGTAAAGCTGCTTTTCCCTTTGCTCTTCTTTATTTTACCGGTCGTATTGATTATTGTGGCAGGACCGATATTGATTCAGTTTACAAGAGGTGGATTCATTAACTTTTAGCCACCCTTTCCCCTAAATAAATGTCCAGATTTGTTAAAAGAATGTCCAATTATTTTCTTAAGATCTAAAAGAATTGTCCAATTTGGTATAGATGTCTCGGGGACTCATAGACCTGGCGATTAGTGGTTTGTTTATTACACTAAGGTGTTAGCTAAAAGGCAAGTCGAAAAGTAAAAAGATATAAGATTCATTCATTAATTGGAATGAAATTTAAACTTCCTTTTAATTAAGGAAACGCTTTCTTGGAGGCCTAAATTTTTATTGACATTTTGCTTATATATATGTTATATTTAATTGTAATCAAAAGAGTTGTTGTGATGGAAAGAGTTGTTCTCGTAACCGGAATTAGACATTAAATTTAAGTCGTCAGACTAGGACGAGTTTTTTATTCAAAAGTTTATAACGACTTTAAAAAAGTTCTAAGATGGACGAAAAACTGAAAGAACAACCCAAGCCAAAATTCCCGACATGGATAAGAGCAGTCGCGCTCTTGATCGTGTCGGTTTTTTTGCCTGAGCAAGCCGCATGGGCAATGGGTTATGACCCGAGCGTCTTGTGGGCGTCCAAGTATTATCTGGGCACTGCGCAGGCCGGGTACATGGCTAACTTTGTGGCAGAGAACGTCCGCCGTTCATTAAGCACTCTTACTGATAAACCGCTTGGACAAGTCGAGATCGCGCCGAAGTTAGTGGTAGATGCCCGCAAGAGTGAACAGGAGCCGCTTTATCTTAAGGGCGCTGATATCAAAAAGATTTACAATTGGTTAAGAACGCCTGAAGCTCAGATCGACAATTATTGCGGCGTCTATGCCCTGCACAATATTTTAAAAGACAGCGGCAAGGATATTACGCTTGAAGAACTGGCATTAAGAGTCATCCTTGTTGATTTGCTTAGCGGTAATATCAAGGAATTAAAAGGAAAATTAAAGACCTCCCTTTATGCACTAAATGAAGTAGCCAATTCCCTGGGCGTTAAAACCATCCCCGCGAAGACAGAACTAAGTGCGGACAGCGGTTTAACTCCTTTCATCGCGCACCTGAATTATGAGCATTTTGTTTATGTTACCCGGATAAGCGGTGATATGGTTTATTATGTGGAGAAGGATAAAGAGGAATTTATCCCGAAGAGCAAGCTGGAAGGCGAATTCAGCGGTTACATAGTGGGCGCCGCTGCCGCCAGGCAGTTGACCGCGATCGACCCTAAGGAAAGCCGCGGGGTTTGGGGTGGTTATACTTATGAGACGGTAACCGACAGGGAAAGAGATAGGCTGGGTAAGAGGCCGGGCTATATTTCAGGGTGGCAACATGTCTTTGACGGTAAGAATTTCGAAACATTATGGTGGGATTTAAGGGATCCCAAATCTTTTGATACGCCTTTCGGCACGGTCAAATACAATTTAATGGACGCGATAGATGTGGGTTCTACGGTTTTAGTCGTTGCCGGTTCCGCCCTTGCTGCGACAAAGATCGCCAGCAGCGCCGCTACCGCGGGCAAAACGATCAATACGGTAGGCAAGGCAGCGACCTTCGGAAATGCGTTCGGAAAATCTTTCGCGATCAATATGCTGGTCAACGAAGGGTTTTTGCAAACCACAAGCTATATTACAACCGGTCATTTTAATTATCCCTGGGAGAAAGATAACTGGAAGACGCATGCTTTTGTTGCCGCGATGTCAGCGGCCTCAGCGGGAGGATCGGCATGGGCAAATAGCGGAAAGGTTGCCCGCTTGGGAGCTTTAAACCGCCTTGTTAATAATAATACCCTAAGGTACATGGGGTCTCAGGCGGCTCTAAACGGCCAGATCTACGTTTTAACCGGCATGACAATGAACGCGGTATTGGGGCGTCAGGCGCCTACCTTTGATAATATGTTAAGAAGCTATGGCGAGGGCGCCGCATTTGGCGCCGCCTTTGGAGGCGCTTTTGGTGTCGCAACGAGCATAGCCGGCAGCACCAAACTCGCCGGGGCATCTAATTGGTTGAAGGCCCATCAAAAACTTGGCACCGTCGTCAGGTACGCGGGTTCTGCCGCGACAGGCGCCGTTCTTTTTCCTACCTTAAAGACCTTACTTGAAATTGAATCCAAAGGTATCGGAAGGGCAGCGCGCGAGAATTATACCAACCCCTGGAATTATGCCCGCGGCGCGGTTATAGGCGTAGGCGCTAAATGGGGAATGACCGGCACAGCCGGTAGAAGCATTCTCGGAAAAGGCATATTGACAAAAACTCCCGGAGTAGGCTCTACCGTAGGCCAAAAAGTAACTCTGGGTTTAACGAAATTCGCTTATGGCGGCACTGTGGGGGTCGCGGCAGGGCCAGGGATCAGCTTGATAAAAGGAGATTACGGCAGCAACATAAGCCGTATGAATTGGAAGAAGATGGGCGCCGAAACAGCCGGCGCCTTTGTTTTAGGAGGCGTGACCGCCACATACGTAGGCATGCAGAAGCAGGGTTTCGTGAACAGATTGAAAGATTATAATCTGGCAGGAAGCGGTCCCGCGTTGTTGCAAAAACAGGCATTGCAAGGAGCGGTTACGTGGGTAGCAGTCTCTCCTGCTTTTGTAGTGGGCAGAAAGGCTTTTGATTCTGTGGTTGGTAAAGACGGCAAGCGTTCTCACCTCGTAGAATTATTTACTACCCAGGCGGGAAGAAATGAGTTGATCCAAGGCGCGATAATGGGCCCGCGTTCAGGCGCGTGGATGAAGCCCATGATCGGGTTGTTACAGGTGCAAACGCAGGCAGGCAGCCCTACCTGGTGGAACCAGGGAGGCCTGGTTGAAAAAGGCATAAACTTAGGAAGAAGGATTAAATATAGTTTTAACAAAGAAGCCTTTACCAGCGGTACAAAAGCTTTTGCCAGCGGAGCGGAAAAATTTGCTGCTTGGTCTGTACAGACTTCAGCTAAATTTGCGAGCGGACAGGGAAGTGCTTTGGCAAGGGGCGCGATAACAGCTTTGAAATGGGCCGATTCCACGCTTTTGTATATGCCGGCATTTGTCAGCAGTATAGAGGGAGCGGCTAATTATATTGATAGAGGCATAGGAATGCAGTTGACCGGCGCGCCTATGTCCGCGGCGATGAAAGAATATGTCAAATGGCTTCCATTCTTTATGCTGCCCTCTCACAGCACAAGCAAAGAAGACATAGCGTTGGCGAATAGATATCTGTTTAAAGGCAAAGACGCTGAATTTACCCCATTTACTCCCGAAGGATTCAGGGAATTTCAGGCGCTCAGTCAGTCAGCCAGGCAGGCTGGAGGTATTGGAAAGCTGCTCCAGGGTTATGCTGACAGGGGGGTGGAGGCCTTAAGCAAAGGCGACCGCGCCACCGCGATGCGTTTATTCGGGGAGATAGAAAAGATCAATCCCAGCGGCGGAGCCTTTCATATAAATTTAGCTCTTACCCTGGCAAATGAGGGGAAGACCCCGGAAGCGCTTACGCTTCTGGCTCAAACCGCGCGCGCTATGAATCAGAAGGCCATGGATGCTAAAAATGCAGGCAACGCGGCAGAAGCCGAGCTTCTTTTAACCAAGGCGCGCGAGACTATCAATTTGGCCCGTACTCTTCATGGAGGCGCTGCCGAAGCGAAGGGTGATCTGGTCACCGCCGAGCATCAATATCAGCGCCTGGCTCAACGTCATCCTTCCGACTACCAAGCCTTTACTGATCTCGGACGAGTGCAGCAGGCTATGGGAAAAAACGCGCAAGCCTCAGCTGCTTTCGATGCTGCGCGTATGGCAGCTACGGCTGCCTCCGGGGCTGCGCATAACGAGACGATAGAGGGTAATTGGAAGCCGGCTTTCGGAAACGCAGGTACCATAGAGCAGAGAGACATGTTTATCAGCAGGAGATTAGGATTCGCTGAAGGAACGGTATCTCCAGACCAGTTGAGATTAGCAAAGGCATTGGATAGAGCCATGCAGCTGCCTGCCGGACAGGCAGGATACCGTATTTTAGGCATACTCGAGGGCAGCAAGGGCAAGACAGCCTCCATTTTAATTTCATTGCCTACGGCCGTGGAGGGCAATACAAAAGAAGGTAAAGTGACGATAATCTTTGTGAATAACGCGACCCAGGGGACCCAGTTCTTTGCGGAAGCTCAGAAAGCTTATGGAGACATATATAAAATCGGATATATTGGTAAAGATGCGTCCAAGGGTTCGTCCTGGAGCGCTCTTCGCGACAACGACGTTGTTATCGCAGAGATCACCGAAATGTCTTCTCTGGTTCCCTTGCAACGAACCAGTCCTGAGGCAAAGCTCATACCTATGGAGAGGATAAAAGACGCTCGTGCATATATCGATGAAGCGGATAGCGTATATTTACAGCCGGCAACCAGGATCACTCAAGGGCAGACAAAAACTGAATATTCCCCGCTGGAGCATAAATATTTTGAAACACTTGCCGATAGAAGTATCATGTTAAATTCCAGGGGCTTCGATCCGTATTCTTCTCAAGGGCAAAAACTACTTGATTTGACCGCGAAGCAATACGCAAAGAATTTTGCGGAACTCGGCTATTCGGCGGAGAAAATTAAATATGATTTTATACTTTCTCTGAGGGGATTATCCCAATCTACCAGGGGAGAGGATTACGGGCTTGGCAAGGCGATGAAAGACTTAAATGGGCCGAAAACCAATGCCAATATGATCCCTGACATTCAGGTTATAAGAGGAGATAACAGCGCTCCTGTAGACCAGCCGTTGCTTTTACCTGAGGCTGAAATGAATACTTTAAGGCGGTATTATGGTTTCGCCATACGCCCTACGGTTGAAAGCGGAAAAACATACACGGTTGAAAATATGTTGAAATTATTCGGTAATTTAGGAGGAGTCAG
>JAQUPI010000052.1 GCA_028716705.1 Candidatus Omnitrophota bacterium
GGGACGACTTTGATTATCAAAGAGCTGAAAATTAATCCAAGCCAGCCGAAAAAACGGCCGATACTTTTGCGTATTTTTTTGGAATCCATTAATTATTTAATAAAAAAATTATAACAAAAAAGGGGGTCTTTGCAAAGAAAAAAATCAGAGCTTATAACCTATTTTACGCAGGAAATCCTTTCTCCAGGCGATATCTTGCGCGGCCTCAATCCCCTTTGGCTTTGCCCCATCGATTACGCCCAATATTCCCCGTCCGGAATCCGTTTCCGCGATCACCACTTCGACCGGATTAGCGGTAGCGCAGTATATCGCGCAGACTTCAGGTATTATTTTTACGGCGCTCAGGACGTTTAGGGGAAAGGCGTTTTTCAGCAAGATTATAAAGGAATGGCCCGCGCCTATCTCAAGGCAATTTTCTTCGGCTAATTTTTTTAATTCCGGCTCATTTCCCTCGGACCTGATCCTGCAGGCCCCGGAAGACTCGGCAAAGGCCAGGCCGAATTTTATCCCCGGGACGCTGCTTACCAGCGCCTCATACAGATCTTCTACTGTTTTGATAAAATGGCTCTGCCCAAGGATAATGTTTACTTCTTCCGGTTTCTTTATTTTAACCGATTTGAATTCCATTTTGCCCTCCTAAAGAGAACGGGTGTATCTTAGCACATAACACGCCCTAAATCAATACGTCTAATGCGAAAAAATTCTTTTAAAGGGCCGCAAAGCGGTATATAATTAATTTATGGGTACAGACTTAAGAGAACATTACCAGAAGATCAAGGGTATCCTGATATCGATACTGGTCCTTAATTGGGCGGTCGCGCTGGCTAAAATAGTTTACGGCCTCTTATCTTCCTGCTCCAGCATAACCGCCGACGGCGTGCATTCTTTCGCTGACGGCGCTTCCAATATTATAGGCCTTATCGGCGTGAATTTTGCCTGCCGCCCCAGCGACGCCGACCACCCTTACGGCCACAGGAAATACGAAACTTTCTTTTCTTTATGCATTGCCGGCCTCTTGGGCATAGCGTGCTTCCATCTTATCGAAGAAGGGATAAGGCGCCTTCACCACCCGGTAGTCCCGGAGATCGGCGCCGCGGGTTTTGTCGTCATGGGGATAACGCTGCTTATGAACATCCTGGTGATGAAATTTGAAATGAAAAAGGGCCGCCTCCTGCAAAGCGATATCCTGATTTCAGACGCCATGCACACAAAAACCGATATCTTTATATCGCTTTCGGTAATAGCCACTCTGGTCCTGATAAAATCCGGATTTACTATTTTAGACCCTATAGTCACCATAGTCATCGCTCTTCTTATCGCTCATGCCGCCTACGAGATAGTGCGCTCCAGTTCAAAGATACTCTGCGATACCGCTGTAATAGTGGATATAAAGAAGATAACCGATATAGTATTAAGTATAGAAGGGGTAAAAACCTGCCATAAGATAAGGACCCGCGGGAGGCCCGACGATATTTATGTGGATTTACACGTTCAGGTTAATCCGGGGATGCACATTGATAAAGCCCACCATATAAGCAATCTGATCGAGGATGCCATTAAGAAAGAGATACCCGAAGTCAGCGACGTAGTTGTGCACATGGAGCCCGCGGAAAAGGTTTAAAAAGGGCTATCCCAGGTACTCGAGAGGGTCCCGCACCTCAGGGCCTTTTCTTATCTCGAAATGTAAGTGCGGGTGCATGGCGGGGTGGTTGGCGTTTCCTGTTTTTCCCACGGCTCCGATAACCTGCCCTTGGCGGACAAAGGAATTCTTACGGACAAAAATCCGGGAGAGGTGGCCGTGGACGGTCGAGATGCCCCCCTGATGCGCAATTATGACATAGTTTCCCATGCCGTTGCTTTTTGTCGCGGCAATTATCCTTCCTGAGCGCGGCGCCAGTACAGGCTCGCCTATCGGCGCCAATAAATCTATGCCTTGGTGAACCCTGTTCCCATTGCGAGGAGCGGCAAAAAAGCCTTCGCCGCGCGAATCGTTACGGATAATAAACAATTCCCCTTTATATTTTATCGGGCAAAGAAAATATTCTTTATCGAGAAAATATAGACTGGGAAAAAGATAAACCGGTAAAATAATAAGCAGAATAAATAAAACCCTTTTCATGACTTGAAACGGAATATACAATAAATTACAAAAATAATCAACGCAAAAATAAAAATATCCCCGTAACGCGTATAGAAGGAAAACCCGCCCCGCCGGGAATAAATATCCTGTGTCTTGTATCCAGGCGTAAAAATATCATTTCCCGACGCATCCTTAACCGATGAAACTATTTTGCCTGTGGGCGCGATAAACCCGGATATCCCCGTATTCGCGGACCGGACAAGAGAAACCCGGTTCTCCGCCGCCCTAAAAACGGAGGCGCTAAGATGCTGCTCCGCGGACGAAGTCTTCCCGAACCAGGCGTCGTTGGTGACATTGATCAGGAATTGCGCTCCTTTTTTTACGAATTCCCTGGACAATTGAGGGAACAGATCCTCGAAACAGATCAAAACAGAGAATCTGCTTGTGGCTTGTGGCCTTTGGCTTTGGCTATCGGAGGCCAAACCATTGCCCCCTGGCCTCTGACTTGTGACATTGAAGATAGTATATTCTTTCCCGGGAGTAAAGTCTCCTATAGGCACGACAGCTTCTAAAAAAGGTAATTGTGCCCGTAAGGGTATATATTCCCCAAAAGGCACCAGATGCAGCTTATCGTACCTTTCCGCGGTTTCTCCGTCCCGCGAAACAAGCAAGGCGCTGTTATAATAAAGACCATCTCTTAAGGTAACTGCCCCTACCAACACGGGTGTCTTAATTTCTCTGGCAAAATTCTTAACGCTTTCGAAATAATAAGGCACATCTTCCAGCGCTACGGGCAAAGATGCTTCCGGCCAGACCATAAAATCGGGCCGGTCTTTTAAAGCGTCCGCAGATATGTCGAAATATCTCTCCATAATGAACCCCCGCGCCCTGATGTCCCATTTTAACTCTTGAGGTATGTTGCCCTGGATGACTGAAATCCTTATGGGATTTTTCCGGCCCGCGGTCTTCCATCCGGATAAACGAAAAGAACCGTAAAAAAACGCTAAAAGCAGAAGTGAGACTAGAAAGGCAATGGATATTCTTAATCTCGGCTGTATCCTGTTCAACCAAGACCATGCTATCTCGACGATCGCGACGTTTACCGCCATTACTAAAAATGATACCCCCCAGACACCGGTAATATCCGCTATCTGAATAACCTGCAGATGAAGATACTGTGAATATCCTAACAAGGCCCAGGGAAAACCGGTCAACAAATGGCTGCGGGAAAATTCCAGCAAGACCCAGACCGATGGTATGAATATAAGAACATAAGGCGCAGAACGTTTAGTAAAGGGACGTATGATCAGCGCGAACACACCGAAGTATAAGGCCAGGTATAAGATCAGCACAATCGTGCCCGGCAATGTAACATTCACCAGCCAATAAATAATCCCCGACCAGAAGACTATACCCGTAATAAAAAAGAGGAGGAATGACTGCCAGAGAGTTTTATTCTTTAGCGCGAAAAATACCGGTACAAACCCGACCCAAGCCAGGAATTCCAGGTTAAACCGGGGAAAAGAAAGGATAAGCATTCCCGATGATAGCATACATAGGAATATATCCTTGAGCTTTGAGCTTTGAGCTTTGAGCTGTTTTACCTTCCGTGGCATTTTTTGAATTTCTTACCTGAACCGCAGGGGCAAGGGTCGTTGCGGCCGACTTTAGGTCCGGATACTTGAGGGGAAAGTTTGACGGGTTCTGTTTGCGCTTGAGGCGATTCTTGCGTTGTTATTTCGGGGGATCTTTCCGGCCTGGCGGCTTCGGGATGCAATAATTGCTGCGAGACCGAGCTAAAAACTCCTTTGAACTTTTCGGGCCTGGCTGCCTGCAGCCGGAAAACCGTTTCAACCGCTTCCTCTTCAATGCCCGAGATCATCAAAGCGAACATCTCGAATGCCTCGCGCTTATATTCAACCAGGGGGTCCCGCTGGCCGTAAGCGCGCAGGCCGATGCCTTCCCTTAAACTATCCATGGCGTAAAGATGATCTTTCCATTTAACATCGATCATCTGCAGGAAGACCATGCGTTCCAGATGGCGCATCATATCGCCGCCGATGGATCTTTCTTTTTCCTCATACGCTGCGGATATAACGGCGCGCAGTTCTTCCTTTAATTCA
Organism: Candidatus Omnitrophota bacterium; assembly: GCA_028716705.1. Lineage (GTDB taxonomy): Bacteria > Omnitrophota > Gorgyraeia > Gygaellales > Profunditerraquicolaceae > UBA1562. The sequence continues at coordinate 4,204 of JAQUPI010000052.1, forward strand.
TCGTGGTTGAGATCCTTGATTTTCGAGACATCCGGCTCTACGCCGAATTTAAGTTTCAAGGCATGCGCGAGCCCGGAAATATCCCAATCCTCGGAAGACGCCCGGTCGCCTACATACATAGCCATTATATCACCGATGATCTTCTCAATGATGCCTTCTATATCTTCTTTAAGGGATATGCCTTCGAGCACTGATCGACGCTGGCCATAGATGACTTCCCTCTGCTTATTCATGACATTGTCGTATTCCAGAAGCTGCTTTCTGATCTCAAAATTATGCTGCTCAACCCGCCTCTGGGCGATTTCAATGGATTTACTGACCCAGGGATGCTCGATTACCTGGCCTTCTTCAAGGCCCAGCCTATCCATTATCCCTATAAGCCTGTCGGAGCCAAAAAGGCGCATCAAGTCGTCCCCCAGAGAGACATAAAACCTTGAAGATCCCGGATCCCCCTGCCTTCCTGAGCGCCCCCGCAGCTGGTTATCGATACGCCGGGCCTCATGCCGCTCCGTGCCCAAAACGTGCAAACCTCCCAGCTCTACTACTTTCTTATGCTCTTCCTCGGCCTGTTTCCTGAACTCTTCTAATATCTTCCCGTATTGCTCCTGGCGATCAGGATCTTCATCTTTTAATTTCTGCCTGGCGAGATTACGCGCCATAAATTCAGGGTTACCGCCAAGGAGTATATCCGTGCCCCGGCCGGCCATGTTAGTAGCAATGGTCACTCCCTTATACCTGCCGGCCTGCGCGACGATCTGGGCTTCCATTTCATGGTATTTAGCGTTTAACACCTGATGCGGAATGCCTTTCATCTTCAGCATCGCCGAAAGCTTCTCCGATCTATCGATGGAAATGGTCCCCACAAGCACAGGCCTGCCCAACGCGTGCAGTTCGGCGATCTCGCCTACTACAGCGTTGAATTTTTCCTTTTCGGTCTTATAAACGCAATCCGGATGATTCGCGCGGATAAGCGGCCTGTTTGTGGGCATAGTCACTACGTCCAACTGGTATATACTCTTAAACTCGTTTGCCTCGGTTAGGGCCGTGCCGGTCATTCCGGCCAATTTCTCATACATGCGGAAATAATTCTGGAAGGTTATCGTGGCAAGGGTCTGGTTTTCGCGTTCTATCTTCATGCCCTCTTTCGCCTCGACTGCCTGATGCAGGCCGTCCGACCAGCGCCTGCCCGGCATCATCCTTCCGGTGAATTCATCGACAATGATCACCTGGCCCTCTTTTACCACATAATCCACGTCCTTCTTATAGAGGTTATGCGCCCGCAACGCCTGGATGATATGATGGCGCCATTCCATGGTTTCCATGTCATGCAGGTTATCGATCTTCAGGATACCGCAGACCTTCGATTCTCCCTCTTCGGTCAGGTGCGCGGTGTGCGCCTTTTCGTCAACTATATAATCAAAACCCTTTGCCAGGTCTATACCCTTATACTTGGCGTCTATTTCGTCTTTTTCAAGTATGATCCTTCCTTTGAGCCGGGGGATGATCTTATCTATAATATAATATTTTTCCGTGGATTCTTCGGCTGGGCCGGAAATGATCAAAGGTGTGCGCGCCTCATCAATAAGGATGGAATCTACCTCATCGACTATAGCGTAATAGAAAGGCCTCTGCACTAATTCATCAATGCTGTATTTCATATTATCGCGCAGGTAATCGAAGCCGAATTCGTTATTTGTGCCGTAGGTTATGTCGCAGGCATAAGCGCGCTTCCTTTCCTCATCCGACATGTCGTGCTGGATGACGCCGACGGATAACCCCAGGCATTCATAGATCGGACCCATCCATTCGCGGTCGCGGCGCGCCAGGTAGTCATTGACGGTTACTATATGCACTCCCAGGCCTGATAACGCGTTCAGGTACGCCGGAAGGGTCGCCACCAGGGTTTTACCTTCTCCTGTGGACATCTCCGAGATTTTCCCTTCATGCAGCACTATCCCGCCGGCTATCTGTACGTCGAAATGCCGCATATTTACCGTGCGCAGCGCGGCCTCTCTGACGAGGGCGAAGGCTTCGGGGAGTATTTCTTCAAAGATTTTATTCCTCGTAAACTTCAGCCTATCTTTAAGTTTTTCTTTTTCTTCGGGAATAGCCGCGGACAATAACGCTTCTTCCAGGTTTCTGATATCCGGATCCAATTCCCGGGTTTTTTTCGAGATATGCTCTTTTAATTCGGCGGTCTTTTCTTTCAATTGCGCGTCCGAAAGCGGCTTTATATTTGGTTCCAGGGCATTTACCGCAGCCACAGTTTTCGCCAGCTTTACCATTTTATTTATCGAAGGCCCCGAAAGTTCGGGATGCAAAACGATATTCACGCCGGCAAACCTGCGGTTGATCTGGTTTTGTTTATTAGATAAGATTATTTTTTTAACTAATCCGAGCATAATTTACTTTTTAAGCTTTTGAGCTTTTAAATACGCCTCGATAAAGTCATCGAGCCCTCCGTCCATCACCTTGGAGACGTCTCCAGTCTCATGACCGGTGCGATGGTCTTTGACCATGCTGTAGGGATGCATGACATAGGAGCGGATCTGGCTGCCCCATTCTATTTTTTTCTTTTCCGCGCCGTATTGCTTAAGCTGTTCTTCCTTTTTTTTCATCTCCAGTTCGTAAATCCGGGCCTTTAGTATTTTTAAGGCGACCTGTTTATTCTGATATTGAGACCGTTCATTCTGGCACTGCGCGATGATACCCGTGGGGATATGCGTGATCCTGACCGCCGAATCCGTGGTATTCACGCTCTGTCCTCCGGCGCCGGATGAGCGGAAAACGTCTATGCGCAGGTCTTTCTCCTCGATCTTGAGATCAACGCCCTCTTCGACTTCGGGAATAATGTCAACGGAGGCAAAAGAGGTGTGCCTGCGCTTATTCGCGTCGAACGGAGAGATGCGCACCAGCCTGTGCACCCCGCGCTCTGCCTTGAGATACCCGTAGGCATAATCACCTTCGATAAGCGCGGTGATGTTTTTTATTCCCGCTTCTTCCCCAAACAGAACGTCTATCGTTTTTATGCCGTACCCGTGTTTTTCCGAGAAACGGCTGTACATGCGGTAAAGCATCTGGGCCCAGTCACAGGATTCTGTCCCTCCCGCCCCGGAGTTTATGCTAAGAATGGCGTTATTCTTGTCAAAATCCCCTCCGAGCAGGGTATTGAATTCCAGCTTATCCACGGAGGCACCCAAAAGCGAGACGTTTTTTTCCAGATCGTCGATAAATTCCTTGTCCTCGCTCTTTAATATATCGGCAAGTTCCTTTAATTCCTGATATTTTTGGAGGGATCCTTCCCAGGGTTCGACTGCGGATTTTAAAGACTTCAGCTGTTTTACCACCTTCGTGGAATTTTGTTCGTCATCCCAGAAACCGGGATTACCCATTAAACCGGATAGATCATCTATGGTCTTTTTCTTATTTTCTATGTCAAAGATAACCTCTTAATTGGATAAGGCGGTCATTGATTGATTCGAGCTTAGACTTTATCTCCTCTAACATCTAAACACCTCCCGAGTGTAGTTTTTTGATCCCTTTCAGCGCCAGGACAAATTCGTCCTTGTTGTCAGCGTAGGTGGCGGCGGTTTCCTCCGTGATCTTGCCCTGCTTGACCAACTTAACCAGCGATTGATTGAAGGACTGCATCCCGAATATTGCCCCGTCCTCTATGAATGGGGTTATCTCCCAGACCTTCCCCTCCCGGATAAGCCTGCTTATTGTGGGGGTAAGGAGCATCACCTCGCAGGCGGGTACCCTCCCCGGAGAATCTTTTAAAGGAAGGAGCCTTAAAGAAATAACACCCTTTAGTAAAGAAGCCAGCTGCATCCTTATCTCATCATGCTGGTGCGGCGGGAAGAAATTAATGACCCTCTCTACTGTCTGCGCGGCGTTGACGGTATGCAGGGTGCTTAAGACCAGGACGCCTGTTTCCGCGGCGGTCAAAGCGGCGGACATCGTTTCTACGTCCCTGATATTGCCTATAAATATTACGTCCGGGCTTTGCAGCGTGAAGGCGCGCAGCGCCACCTCGTATGATGAGACGTCCCTCCCCAGTTCCCTTTGATTGATGATTGATTTTTTATCCTGGAAGGTAAATTCAATGGGCTCTTCCACGGTTAAGACATGCTTATTAAAATTGCAGTTAATGTACTCGATCATGCTCGCGAGGGTAGTGGATTTTCCGCTTCCGGCGCTGCCCGTAAAAAGCACCAGCCCCCTGGTCTCCATGGATAACTTCTTTAAGATATCGCTGTCCAGGTTAAGTTCCTCGAAGCTCTGGACGTCCGAGCGTATATTCCTTATGACCATTGCCGGCCAGTTGCGCTGCATAAAAATGCTTATACGAAAACGGTGCCCGATCTCCGGGATAAATATCCCGAAATCCACATCGAGATTGGTCTTGAAAAAATCCTTGAGTTCTTTGGAGGTAAGGTCTTTCACGGAATCATTGACCTCATCCAGACTTACCAGCCTTTCGTCGACTGAAACAACCTTGCCGTCGATGCGCATGCGTACGTTTCCGCCAGCGCGGTAGAACATATCAGACGCGCCTTTCTCAACCATCATTTTAAGATAAAACTTTATATCCATGATGCCTCCGATTAATGACCGCTTATGGTCTCACTTATTATACCATATCTCTGCGGATTTGCTTTTCTAAATCTAACAGGGCTTTCTTTTTCCCCTTTCCGCAGGAATACCCTCCCAGCGTCCCTTCGCAGGAGATTACCCGGTGGCAGGGAATGATCAACGGCCAAGGATTGCTTTTCAGGGCCTGGCCTACCGCCCGGCAAGCCTTGGGCTTTCCTATTTTCTTCGCAACCCAGGCGTAAGTACGCACCTGCCCGAGAGGGATACTTAATACCGCTTTATAGACTTTAGCGGCAAACGGCGTTATACGGTGGAATCCCCGGATGCTGATAATTTTCCCTTTATTTGCCAATGGTCTTCTTCCTTCTTAAAATGTGGTGGTATGAAACCGCGAATCTGTGCGCCTCGTCGCGGATCCTGCGGACGAGATTAAGCGCCGGGGTATCCATTTTTAATTTTATCGGCTGGTCCCTGTCTTTAACGTATATATTCTCTCTGTCCTTGGCTATACTGAATAAAGGTATTTCTAAGTTCAATTTTTTCAGTTCCCGTCCGGCGACAGATAAGTGTGACCTGCCTCCGTCGATGAGGATCAGGTCCGGCAGCGGCAATCCTTCGGAAAGCGACCCTGAATAACGCCTCTTGACTACCTCAGCCAGCATTTTATAATCGTCTATTGTTTCGACCGTCTTTATGCGGAATCTCCGGTAATAATCTTTTTCGGGCATGCCTTTATAAAAGCTTACCATGGAACCCGTGGCTTCTTTGCCGTAGATATTCGATATATCGAATGCCTCGATCCTTTCAGGCAGCTTGGGCAGCATAATCAAGTTCTTCAGCTCTTCAAGTTCTTCTTTCCGGCTGTAACGGCCCGCGCCGTCCGACATCGCGCTTAGGGCCTCTATCTGGTCCCGGATCTTTGCCGCCTCTTCGTATTTACGCTCTTTAGATCTTATTTTCATCTCGCGGGAAAGCCTATCGATCAAGGCTTCGGTTTTACCTTCCAGGATCAAACGGATATTCTCGATGGTCTTGGAGTATTCCTTTTTATTTTCTTCTGCCGTCGAGGGGGAAAGACCGATCTTTTGGTACATGCGAGCCTCCTGCGGCATCTTCTCGCAGGACCGGTAAGGGAAATACTTCCGGATGATCTTCAAGGCTTCCCTGAGCAGCCCGGCGTTCGTGTAAGGGCCGAAATAATATGAGCCGTCGGCGGCTTTCTTGCGGGTCACGCAAATAGCGGGAAAATCCTCATTGGTTATTTTTACCAGCGGGAAACTTTTATCGTCGCGCAACGAGACGTTATATTTGGGCTTATTTTCCCGGATGAGGCTTGCCTCAAGCAAAAGCGCCAGGCTCTCCGTCTGGCTGGGCCTGTATTCCATATCCGCTATATTAGAGACCATGGCCTGCGTCTTGGAAGCGAGAAACCGGCTGAAATAAGATTGTACCCGCTTTTTCAGGGACTTTGCCTT
>JAQUPI010000053.1 GCA_028716705.1 Candidatus Omnitrophota bacterium
GATAACGGAGAAATTAAAAAGATTCACCGACCCGGTTACCGCAGAGCCGGTCGTCAAGGAAGTATATGACAGCGACAGGATCTTCCACGGACCCTACGCGGGAGACGCCCCTGACCTTTTTGTCGGATTTAACCCCGGCTACCGCGCTTCCTGGAGGACCGCTTTGGGAGGTACGCCGGATAAACTGATTGAAGACAACAGTGAAAAATGGAGCGGAGAGCATCTTATGGACCCTTCTCTTGTCCCCGGGGTCTTATTCATGAATAAAAAAATGGATTTGAGCAACCCTTCGATCATCGATATAGCGCCGACGATATTGCATTTGTTAGGCATAGAAAAACCTGCATCCTCATTTATGGGGAAAGGGATAATCAGCCATGATAAGCAAGCTTGCCCTCCTGCCTCTGCAATAAAATAAATCTTGGGAATGAAAATAAATAAAAAGAGAATAGCCTTATATATAACGATCATCATCACGGCTTGCGTATATTCACATTTGCATGCGGGATACGCCAGAAACCCGCGGCATATAAATGTGATGGTAATTGTTATAGACGCGCTTCGCCACGACCACCTGGGATGCTATGGTTACGAAAGGAACACTACACCGAATATGGATAAATTGGCAAGTGAAGGAACTAGATTTGCTCAAGCTATCTCGGCCGGATCATGGACCGCAGAATCAGTTCCTTCCATATTAACCGGGACCTATCCGCCTACCCATCAGATCCGCGACTGGAACGGTATACTTAACCGCGAGGTCGGGACTTTGGCAGAAGAGCTATCCGCTAAAGGGTATCAGTGTGTATTTTGGGGCAACCACAGACTTTTAAGAAAGATCGACATCCATGCGGGTTTTAATAAAGTATATTCATCTGATAAGTATGTTCATGATAAGCCAATCTTAAGCGAGTACGCATTTACCAGCCGGATAATAAACCGGATCAAGACGCGGTATAAAGACCGTCCGTTCTTTTTCTATATCCATTATGAAGGATGCCACGCCCCTTACCGGCCCCCAGCGCCTTATAAATATATGTACCTTCGCGACAAATACAGAAAAGAACCGAAGTTTATCCCTATTTCCACTACTAACAGCAACACGCTGATTTATGACAGAAGAAAATCTATTCCCTGGATAGTAAATGAAAATAACATCACAGATCCGGATTATTATATCTCGCAATATGACGGGGCCCTTTCCTATGTAGATACCCAGCTACAGCGCCTCATGGACAGCCTAAGCAGTTTCGGCTTAGATAAGAATACGCTGGTCATCCTGACCGCTGACCACGGAGAGCTGTTAGGGGAGCACGATATATATTTTAATCACTATGGAGGCTTTGAAGAGAATATCAGAGTCCCTTTGATAATCAGATTACCGGGGGTATTTCCCGAAAACAAGATAATATCGAAGCAGGTAAGTTTAATTGATATAGCCCCCACTATTATTGAAGTAATAGGATTGAAAAAGCCCCGCTATATGCAGGGAGAGAGCCTGGTGGCATTTTTTAAACCGTTCAGGAATTACAGAGCGAAATACGCTTGCTCCGGTTGGAAGCGCGGAATTGCCTTAAGAAATGAAGATTGGAAGATCTCTTATAACGGCATGACTGGCTTATGTTCGCTTTATAATTTAAAAAAAGACCCTGAGGAACAAATTAATTTAGCAGCGTCCAGGCCGGTTAAACTTCAAGAGTTAAAAAAAGTTTTAGGTGATTTTCAGAAACGCATTGTTGCTTCTGCGCCTCCAAAAAAAGGAGAACCGCTGAAAGAAGAAGAGAAGCAGCTGATCAGGAGCATGGGATACATTCAATGATCTCATGCCAGGGATACATATCTCAAGCTTGTTTCGAGCCTTTTGAACAAAAAAGGTTGTGGAAGCCCGGATGGGAGAGTATAATAAAGATGACTAAAAGGAGGGCAAAAATGAAGAGAAGCATACTTATACTGGTAATTTTGATGTCGAGCTTTTTAATCCCGCAGGCCCAGGCGGAAATAGGAAAATTAGAACCCATTGATGATTCTTCGCCGCTAATCCAAGCGGTGAGGGCACATCTGAAGGCTTATCAGGATAATGATCAAAATTCTTTGTTGGGAAGGCAGACAAAATTGCTAAATGAGATTACGCAGGAAGTGAGTGCTCAGCCGACACAAAGAATGAATGCCCTTATTGGAAGCGCGCAATTAAAGGGGGTACGGTTTATTACCAATGATAGGGCCTGGGTTGAAGCGAGCATCCCGGAGCAGCCTGATTTTACAGGTTTTTATTTCATAAAAGAGGATGGTGTGTGGAAAAGCGCCCACTTAAAATGGTATAACTGGAAAGTGCACAAGGATTTGGATTCTATCGTTAAGGCAATAGGGGATTACAATAATGATAATGAGAAATTACCTCAAACATTAAATGACCTTTTGGCCAAGCCGTATATCGTTAATATACCGGTTGATCCTTATAACGAAAACGGCGCGCCCTATGTTTATAAGGTTATAAGTAAGAATAATTGCAGAATTTATAGTATAGGGCCTGACAGCAAAGACGACGGGGGAGAAAAAGAATATGAGGAGACTAAAAAAAATCCGCCTCCTTTGAGCGAGGGTGATATTATAAAGCAATATTCCGGGATGAATGAGTAATTCTGTACAGCAGAATATGAAAAAATCAAATACGGTTATTTTTATAGCAGCATTTTTTGTTTGCATAGCGGCGTCTCTTCCCGTTTTGGCCGAAAATCCGATAAGCGCAGATGAAGCGCTGAAGCTGCTCAAAGATGGGAATGCTCGTTTCGTTGAGATGAAATTGCGGCATCCCAATGTAAGTATCGAACAAAGAGAGAATACCGCCACAAGCGGACAGAAGCCGTTCGCTATTGTCTTTGCCTGCTCTGATTCAAGAGTTCCGGTGGAAATTATCTTTGACCGGGGCATAGGCGATATTTTTGTTGTTCGTGTGGCAGGAAATACAATTATGGACAACAGCGTCATAGGTTCCATTGAATTCGCTGCCGAACATCTCCATCTTCCGCTATTAGTCATACTGGGCCATACGGAATGCGGAGCGGTTAAAGCGGCGATCGCAGGCATTCATGAGGAAGGCAGCATAGGCGCTATTCAAAAGAAGATAGAGCAAGCGGCAACGCTGGTTAAAAAAGAGTACCCTGAATTAGGCGGTCCCGATCTGATGAACGCAGTGATCAAAAGCATCGTCCTTGAGGCAAAAGTCGACATCTTATCCCAAAGCCGCTTGATCAAAGAAATGTCCGGATCGGGAAAGCTAAAAATAGTGACCGGAGTATATGACGTTAAAACCGGCGGCACCGAATGGGTTCAATAAATAAAGACGCCTGAAATTCTGTATAAAGCCGCCGAGGCCTAATCTTTGAGGCGCCAATTTGGCGCCTCAAACCCCATAAACCAGCTATTGATAAAATTTCACCGATTATTAAAACCGTTCAACATGAGCGCCTTTACCCCAAGGTGCTTTTTATTAAGGGGATCCGCTGAATAATGGCGAATAGAAAATCAAAGATAGCTACAGGATTTTTAATTTTTTTTGTTCTGGCGGGCTTATTCCTTTTCTTTAATATTCCCTCAAAACGGCCGAATATTATATTGATTACCATGGATGCCTTAAGGGCCGACCATTTGGGCTGTTACGGCTATCCAAGGAATACCTCGCCTAATATAGATAAATTTGCTAAAGAAGCCACAGTTTTTCTTAATTGTTTTTCTACAGGCTCGGAAACACCCAGTTCTTTCGTCGGATTATTTACAGGCAGGTATTTAGGGTTAAGAGGGGGGTACCTTCTTCTTGCCAATATCTTGGATAAGAAATTTACTACTTTGGCAGAATATTGCAAAGATATGGGTTATTTCACGGCGGCTTTTGTAACCAGCCCCTTATTAAAAATTAGAAAAGGCTTTGGGCAGGGTTTTGATTACTATTATTACTTGGAAAACGGGAATATAAAAGAAATAAATAAGAATCTATCGGAATTTTTAGGCTTTTATAAAAGAAGGAAACCTTTTTTCATTTGGATACACTGCATGGAATCGCATGTTCCATATTCTTCTGACGAAGAATATTTTAAAATTTTTAGAAATGATAATTTATATAGAAAGAACGACAAAATATTGGACTTGAATGGAAACGTTGTTTACAAGCCTTTTAAAAGCCGGGGTTATATCCCTCAAGCAGCTTTTAGCGAAGGCCGCTATAATCTCAATTATTATATAGCCTCTTATGACGCGGCGATCCGCTACGCGGATTTTTATATCGGAGAATTACTTAAGGAGATAAAAGACGATAATACCATGATTTTGCTTACTGCCGACCACGGAGAATCTTTGGGAGAACATAACGTATATTTTCATCACGGTGAAAATATCTACGATGAGGTCCTGCGCGTCCCCCTGATCATTAAGGACAACGGATATTTTAAGGGCGGAGCGAGGATCTCTACGGCAATTTCTTCCGTAGATATCGTACCTACGATTTTAAGCAGGATAAATCCCGCCTGGTATTTTTTCAATAAGAACAAGTTTGACGGAAGAGATTTGGAAGGGGCAGCAACCGGCCAGAAAGACATAAAAAGAGATTACATTTATTCCTATTCCCCTTCGGCAAAAAGCATCCGGGATATCAATAAAAATATTAAATACATTTTGAATGAAGATGGAAAAGAAGAAATGTATCTTCTGCCGGATGAGTACACTAACCACATAGATGATAAATCTCCGGAAGCGATCCACGCAAAAAAGGAATTGCGCAGAAGCATGAAGAGATGGCTTAAAGATTACCCTGTATATGCGGATATAAATGCCAAAGAGATAATTTTTAATGAAAGAGACAAAGAAAAGCTAAGGGCTCTTGGTTACCTGCGATAAAATGACTAAACCAGAACCCATGGGCAGACCGTAAACCGGTTATGAGAATAAATAATACCTACAAAGTAATAACCGTGGTTTTATCTATGTTAACGCTGACAGTTTTGGTTCACTTAGCACGAATGCATAGACTTTCACATCCGAACATCCTTCTTATTACTGTAGAAGCATTGAGAGCCGACCATTTAGGCTGCTATGGATACAAGAGAGATACTTCCCCGAATATCGATAGATTGGCAAAAGAAGGTACTGTTTTCCTCAATTGTTTTATTACAAGCCCAGGAGTCGCCACTCATTCTTTCGTAAGTTTCCTCACGGGAAGATATCTAAAGATCGCCGAAGGAAATATGTTTTTCAATAATGTTCTAGATAAAGATTTCACTACTTTGGCGGAATATCTTAAAAGGGCGGGCTATTACGCAGCGGCTTTTATAACCAACCCCACTTTAAAAGTTAACAAAGGGTTTGAGCGGGGCTTCGACAGTTATAAAATGTTCGGCTCGCTGTCGCGAACTTCAGACGCGCAGAAGGTAACCGGAGAAACATTAGAATTCTTAAATGATTATCATTCTGACAAGCCGCTATTTTTATGGGTGCATTATGTCGACCCACACGTCCCTTATATAAATCACGAGCGATATTCCGATATGTTTAAAGACGATGCATTATACAGGGAAAATGACAGGACTTTGGAACTGAACCGGGATCCCGGAGCGCATCCGTTTTTAAGCGAAGGTTATATCCCTAAGAAAGCGTTCCATGAAGATAGATATGATCTCAACTACTATATTGCCTGCTACGATTCAGAGATACGCTATGCGGATTTTTACATAGGGGAATTACTTAAAAAAATGAAAGACGGCAACACTGTAGTGGTCCTTAGCTCTGACCATGGAGAGGCCCTGGGCGAACATAACGTATATTTTCATCACGGAGAAAATATATACGATGAGGTACTGCGTGTCCCGTTGATAATCAAAGATAGCCGGTATTTTAAGGGCGGGGAAAAGATCTCCGCTTCAGTCTCAACGGCAGATATTGTCCCGACAATATTAAACATGGCAAGCCCCTTCCGGTATTTATTGAATAAGAATAGATTCGACGGCGAAGAATTAGTGAATATGCTAAAAGGAAAAGATGATAATGGAAGGAGATTCATATATTCTTATTTCCCGGGGATAGCCAGCATCCGGGATGTTAAAAAAAATAATAAATATATTCTGAATCAAAACGGCAAAGAAGAATTGTATTTTCTCCCCGATGAAAATACAGACAGGATAAAAGATGATTCCCCTTCTATAATACAGATAAGAGGAGAGTTAAGGGGGAACTTAAAAAATTGGCTTAGGCATTACCCGGTCCGCTCGGATATGAAAGCGACGAGAATATCTTTGGACGAAGAAAACAAAAAAGAATTAAAAGCGATGGGCTACCTGCAATAACGATGATGAAAATATTATTTATTGAGCTGCCGATAGACTCCTGGAACAGGTTCAGCAGGCTTTACATACCCAACCCCGGGACCCTGGCCGTAGGAACATATTTAAAGAATAAGGGTTATAGCGTTAAGATACTGGATACTTACGCCGAAGGGATAGGCTGGAAGAATCTGAAAGAGATCATCAAGGAAGAAAGCCCGGATATAGTCGGGGCGAGCAGTTACACCCCCGACATTTACGGCCGGATCCTTCTCGCCAGGCTCATAAAACAAATAAGCCCTTCCACCGTTACGGTGCTGGGCGGCGCGCACGCCACCCTGGTTCCGGAAGAGACGTTAAGGCTGGGAAAGGCGATCGATTACCTGGTTATCGGAGAAGGGGAAGAGACGTTCCTGGAGTTGGTAAAAACGCTGGAAAGAGGCGGCTCAAAAGAAGATATGCGGTCCGTAAAGGGCTTGGCTTATCTTTTTAACGGTGAATATATAAAAACGCGAGACCGTCCGTTCATAAATGACCTGGATGAATTGCCAATGCCTGATTATTCCATGCTGCCGATGGATAAATACGGAATTTTTTATTTTCCGTATGTCCTCGGTCAAAGCCTGGCCTGTACCTTCAGCAGGGGCTGCGCCGCCCCTTGCGTATTTTGTTCCACAAATGTGGTGTGGCGTCATTGCTGGCGGGGCAGGAGCGCTAAAAAGATAGTGGAGGAGCTGGCGGTCTTAAGCAGAGAGTACAAAAAAAAGACCTTCCTGTTCGCCGACGATAATTTCCTTTATGACCGCGACAGGAACAAGGAATTCATAAACCAGATGAGGGCAGAGGGCCTTGAGATAGAATTCAGGTTGAGCGCGAGAGTGGATTCGCTGCTGCGCGATAAGGATTTGCTTAAAGACCTGCGCAGCGTCGGCTTGACGGCGCTGCAGATCGGTGTGGAGAGTTACGACCAGGACGTTATCGACGGGCTTTCGAAAAATTACAGGGTGGAGCGGGTAAAGGAGCTGGCCTCGATCCTGAAAGAGGCGGGTATACCGTTCTCTGTCTTGTTCTTCATCGTGGGGAACTATGAAGACAGCAGGGGATCCCTGCTTAGGATTGTGGAAAAGACAAAAGAGTACGGTTTCGGAGCGATCCATATTTCGCCTTTAACCCCCTGGCCGGGGACTCAATTACATTCCCGGATGGAAAGCCTGATAAAAGTAAGGGATTACCGGGACTATGACTGGAAAAATACGATAATGCCTACTAAACATTTGAGCATAAAACAAATAAACAGGCTTAGGAACCGTTTGTTTTTTAAATGGTATTTCGCCCCTTCTGTTTTCAGGCGTAATCTGTCAAATAAGTACCTTAAGCGGTATCATTTATCGAGGATAACCTCGTTTTTTTTCTCAGCCGTCCGTTACAAACTTATCCGTAAGCTCCAAATCTGGAGGCTTTTTTGGTACAACCGCCTGATAGAAAAGATATATAAAGAACATATGTCTTTCATAAAAAAAGGAAAGGGAGAATAAAGATGGAAAACCCCATTCTGGAAGAGAGGGAGCGCAGGAAACAGATATTCAACGGCATATATTCTTCTCAGGCGCGCCAAATACAAGATTTGATAAGGAATGGAGTGTTCGGCGAAGAAGGGAATTTACAGCAGAATTGCATTGCCTCGAAAGAGAACATAGACCTCTTGGCAAATAAGGCGGGAATAGCGAAGAATGACAGGGTCCTGGATGTCTGCTGCGGTATCGGCGGCATATCCAGCTACTTTGCCGGAAAATACGGCTGTCAGATCAACGGCCTGGACTTTTGTGAAGCCGGGATCAAGGCCGCCGAAAAGCTCGCCAGGGCCAAAGGGGTCAATACCCGCAGCGTTTTTGAGGTATGCCTTGCCGAAGAGATGCCCTTTGAAGACGGGTCTTTTGATATAGTATACAGCTTTGATTCATTCCATTATGTGCATGATAAGCAACTTATGCTTAACGAATGCCTGCGCGTCTTAAAGCCCGGGGGAAAGCTGGTCTTTTACGACTGGGTGTACAACGGCGATATATCCCAGAGGGGAAAAAAACTGGCGGAATTATGGGGATATATGTATGTAGCTTCTTACGAGGAATACAACAGATACCTGAATAACCTGGGTCTCGAGGCCGTAGAAGTCATTGACAACAGCAAAAGCTTCATGGATATAATTTCCAGATGGGTAAAGATGATATTGCATTACAAGGATTTCCTTATTACAAATTGCGGCGCCGATTATTTCGATAAAACCATAGGCAGATGGCAGCTATACAAAGACCTTTCCCAGTCGTCGGTTCTAAAGCAATATTTGTTCGTCTGCCGCAAGCCGCTGAATTCCCTTCGCGAACAAAGGAGGATGAGGAAAAACATATTTGAAGTCATGTATTCCGCCCAGGCGCGTAAATTGCAGGGCCTGATCAGGGACGGCGTCTTCGGCAAAGCGGGTAATATAGGGCAAAATTGCATCCTATCTAAAGAGGATTTAGAATTACTGACGGAGAAGGCGGCCGTGAACAAGGACACTAAAGTCCTGGATTCCTGTTGCGGAGTGGGAGGGATAGCCACTTATATCGCGAAGAAATACGGATGCAAGATGAGCGGCGTAGACCTGTCTGAAGCGGGGATAGGGTTCGCCAAAAAAACCGCCGAAGAAAAGGGGATCGGCCCATTATGCAATTTCCAGGTTGGCCTCGCGGAAGCGCTGCCTTTTCGCGACCAGGAATTTGATCTAGTCTGCAGCTTTGATTCGTTTAATTACGTTTTTGATAAAAGCGGATTATTCCGCGAATGCTTCCGAGTTCTCAGGAAAGGAGGAAAACTGGCCTTTTATGACTGGATTTACGAGGGTATCCCCTCCGAAAAATTACAGCTATTGAGACAACTATGGGGCTACATGTATATTGATTCCGAAGAGGAATATAAGAAGTCATTAGAAAAATCCGGTTTTGACATACTGGAAGTAACCGACAACAGCGGTAATTTCAAGGATATAATCTCCAGATGGGTAGAGATGATCCTGAGCCTCAAAGACCTTCTGGTAAAAGAATGCAGCGTGGATTATTTCAATAAGACCATTGGCAGATGGGAGTTGTACCGGCAATTATCCCATTCACGCGACTTACGCCAGGTTTTAATCATCTGCGATAAACCAAAAAAGAGTTGAAGGCAAAAACGGCTTAAGATATACTAAATTACAACGGGGAAGCTGGAACACAAGGAATAGGAAGATGAAAAAAATACTGCTGATCCTTTCGTTTATTATTTCTTCTCAAATAGGCGGCTACGTTAATTTTGTTTTCGCCGAGACTGACAGGCAGAAAATCGAACAGACGGTAAAGAATTTTATCAAGGCGGAAGAAGATGAGGATCTGGATCTTATAATGAACCAGATTTCAAAGAATTTTTCCAAGCGCGTTATTGTCAAAGGACTGGAAAAAATGATACATTATGATAACTATAGAGCATTTGTTGAAGAGCGTTTTAACTCGCTGAAGGATATATCCGTCGCCAACCTGAAAATAACCAAATTAGAGATCAAAGACAACACTGCCGATGTCATAATGGAATATGACTTTGACGCCTTGATGGCTCAAACCGGCAGTCATGAAAAAATAAAAACAAAAAGGGGGGCTTCCCTGGTGAAAGAAGGCGATTCCTGGAAGATCATGGATGTTTGGGTATTTGATTTTGTGCCGCCTTTCAGCGGAGAAGCGCCTTCGGCCGGCCCCGGTTAAAAAAATAAATTCCGGGTAATAGAGGCGCTTAAATATATGTTAAAATTCTCTGTAGCTACGAATTGGGATCTTGAATTACTAAGGCAAATCGAACTGCTGGACACCAAAAAGCAAGTAACGGAGATATTCGGTAAATTAGCCAGTGATTTTATCGGAGGGGG
>JAQUPI010000054.1 GCA_028716705.1 Candidatus Omnitrophota bacterium
AAAAGACCAGCTCCTGCAGCAGTCAGGCGCCGAGATCGCTCAGCTCAAAGACGCCGTAAACAATAACCTTGCCCTGATCTCCCAAAAAGACCAGCTCCTGCAGCAGTCAGGCGCCGAGATCGCTCAGCTCAAAGACGCCGTAAACAATAACCTTGCCCTGATCTCCCAAAAAGACCAGCTCCTGCAGCAGTCAGGCGCCGAAGTAGTTAACCTAAATGCCCATATAAACAGGATACTTGACTCTGAGACGTATCGATATATTGCCCATCCAGTATGGAAGATTCTGGATCTATTTAAAAGGAAGAAAACAAGAAGGCAGATACTGATTATTAAGCCGTATTATGCGAAAATAGAATCAGCGGAAAAGGCTGTAAGATATTTTCGAGAAAAAGATCCAGATGCAAAAATTATTGTAATTGCCAACCTGCATTTTGAGAGTGAGTATGCCAGAATCATTGATAACAAAGAAGCAGATGAAAAAATTCTTTATACTTCCAAT
Source organism: Candidatus Omnitrophota bacterium (assembly GCA_028716705.1). Lineage (GTDB taxonomy): Bacteria > Omnitrophota > Gorgyraeia > Gygaellales > Profunditerraquicolaceae > UBA1562. The sequence goes on from JAQUPI010000054.1 coordinate 500, forward strand.
ATAAAGAAGTTAACAGCCCTGGGGATTATGAAATTAGTTTTCAGGCTCATGCAAAAAAAACTTGATGAAGCGGTAGTTATTATTGAAAGGCCTGTTTACAGCGGTTATAGAAAAGCCAAGTTATTAGCCCTCTTTAGCGGTGCCAAAAAAGTTAAGCAATATTTTGTAGACACAGGTAATGCCTTGCCGCTTGGTCCGCATTTTTCCTTAAAAAACACAGCCCATGCAGTTTACAGCTACATTTTCTTGAATTTGATCCTGGTTTGGTTCCTCGCCTTTATAGTTATCCCAATTAAAATAAAGAAATTGTTTCAAAGATGAACGTACTTTTTATTTCCCGCGATTATCCGCCTGATCAAATCGGAGGAGTAGGTATATATATATACGAGGCTTCAAGGGCTCTGGCTAGCTATGGGCACAGGACTTTTGTAATCACAGAGGCGAAAGAGCATCCTATAGAATATACGGATCAAGGAGTGCGAGTTTTTAGAATCAAGTCAGAAAGAATACGTATATTGAGTCCCCTTAGAGACAAACTAAAAAATTTTTCCGAAAGGTTAGAATACAGCTACGCGGTTTCTAAAAAAATCCGAGAAGTCGTCCGGAGATACAATATCGATATCATAGAAAGTTCAGAGGCGCGGGCAGAGGGGCTATGGTATTACCTTTTTAAAAACAATCCCCCGTTGGTAATTAAACTCCATACGCCCGAAGGCATCGTATACAAGTTAAATCATGAGCCGATGACTAAGGAACGATGGCTCATAGAGCGTCTTGAAGAATGGTGGATCCGTCGCGCTAACAGGACCGTCGGATTAAGTAGCGCCATCGTGGATCTAACCCGAACTTATTATAAAATAAGACTTAATAATATACCCATTGTTGCGAATCCTATCGATTCGAGTGTGTTTAATACGAAAGAAGCTGCGCATAATAAAGGCTATGTTCTTTATGTTGGAAGGCTCGAATATCGCAAAGGTGTTCAAGTATTAATCCGGGCAATCCCCAAAGTTTTGGAAAAGTTACCGCAGACAAAATTCCTTTTCATAGGCAGCGATTGCGGGATGAAGCACTATCTTCTAGATAAAACACAAGAACTCGGTATAAAGGTTTCGGTAGATTTCATCGATCAGGTTTCAAGGCAGGAGTTGGTCTCTTATTACCGGCAAAGCGCCCTTTGCGTTGTTCCTTCCATATGGGAGAATCACCCGTATGTGGTCCTAGAGGCTATGGCTTGCGGAAAGCCGGTCATAGCAACTGCAGCCGGGGGGATCCCCGAAATAGTAAAGGATAAATTTAACGGCCTTCTAGTCCCTCCCGGGAGCGTGTTAAGCTTAAAAGATTCCATAGTCGAGCTGCTGACAAATGAAGAAATGCGCGAAACGCTGGGGAAAAATGCAAGAAAATATATCGAGGACAAATACGGCCGCGGGCAGGTAATACGGCATACTTTAGATATATATAAGGGTCTAAGAAGATGAGGCCTAAGATACTAGTTTTTTTTATTTCCTATAATTGCAATTTGCATTGCGCAATGTGCTATGCCTGGATCAAACAAAAGCAAATCAAGGATCCATCCCTCGATGAGATAAGGACCATATTTAATAACAGGATGCTCAAAGATAATATCCAGATTATAAACTTAACGGGTGGAGAACCGACATTAAGGCGAGATCTAACGGAAATTGTAAAAATAATCCTGCAAAATTGTTCTAAGCTTAACCGTCTCGATATATCGACGAACGGCGTTAATACAGAGCAAACCATTGACCAAATCGAGCGTATTTTGGCGCTATTGTTGCCAACGAACGTTAAATTGACGGTTAGCGTTTCATTGGATGGAATTGGGAAGATTCATGAACGCGTAAGACAAACAGAGGGCATATTTAATAAAATCGAAAGAACTATAGATGAGCTTAAAGAATTAATGAGATTGTATCCTTTTTTTAACATTGGGCTTAATATGACAGTTAATAAATTGAATTATAACGCTATGGAAGAAACAAAGAAGTTTGCCATGAGAAAAGGCGTTGGGTTAAACTTTACCTTAGCAGCGATCTCGGATATCGGGGTAGAAAGCTCCAAGGCCGAAGAAAGTTTTGAGTTAAATCAAGAAGAAAAGAAAACAGCGGCCTCCTTTTTTAAAAGCCTTGGTATTTCAGGAGAATTGGACCAGCGTTACGCGCATTTTCTCATAACCTGGCTTATTACCGGTAAACGTAAAGGCGGATGCGCCTTTAAAAAAGGCAGATCTTTACTCTTGGAACCGAATGGAGACCTATATGCGTGCGGAAATTTCAAAGAATTCAGGATCGGAAATCTTTTTAAGTCCGGACTTGGGCAGCCATTAAGACCCAATACGCGAAGTTTTCTCAAAGAGTATAAAAGAAGATGTGAAATTTGCAACAGTAATTGTTATCTAGGTGCTTAAGAGGGAAAGCGAATAAATGTTGAATATTTGTATCATTTCCCGGGAATATCCGGTTGAGACCGGATGGGGAGGAATAGGGAATTATACTTATTATTTAGCCCATGCTTTATCTGCGACCGGTTGCGAGGTCCATGTTATTACGCAGAGTCTTGATATTGATAAGGACTATCTTGACGGCAAAGTGTACGTGCATAGAGTAGCGCACAAAACAATATTACCTTTGAAAGGAAATCTTCGGGAATTATGTTTACGCCTGGAATACGGCAGGACAGTATATATAAAGCTAAAGGAAATTATGAAGAAATTCCGTATAGATATAGTTGAAGCGCCTAATTTATCTGCCGAGGGATTTTTTTACAGCTTATTCAGGAAAACCCCCCTGGTTACAAGACTGCACACTCATTTTTCGGAAGTTATCGAATTCTCGCATTGGCCTAAAACTATAGACCGTCACCTAAGTTGTTTGCTCGAAGAAGCAGCTATTCTTAGGAGTGACTTAGTAACCTGCTCTACCAGGTTTCATGCAGAAACAGTATTCGGGGAAATCGGCCCTAGCAAGCAAAAGATAGAAATCATCCCCCTCGGAGTTCCATTGCCTCAAATAAATGAAGATTATAAGCACAGAGAGGGTAGGAGTCCGGTAGTTTTATTTGTCGGGAGATTAGAAAAAAGAAAAGGCGCTCATATATTAATAAAAGCTATCCCGCACGTCCTTAAAAAGTGTCCCGAGGCGACTTTTAATATTATTGGAAGGGATACGTTTCTTTCCAGAGACGCTATCTCTTTTTCGGGGGACGAAAGTATTTCATTTAAGCTTAAATTGATAGATCAAATACCGGATGAATTCAGAAAAAACGTTAATTTCCTGGGTCATGTGGAACGCCAAGATCTAAATAAATATTATAACGATTGCGATATATTCGTAGCCCCATCACTATACGAGTCATTCGGGTTGATCTATATTGAGGCGATGGCTCACGCAAAACCGGTTATTGGGTGCGGGGTGGGAGGTGTACCGGAGGTCATAGAAGACGGTGTTTCCGGAATTTTAGTCCCCCCAGAAGACCATATATCTTTAGCAAAGAACATCATGGCGTTAATTGGAAATAATGCGTTGAGGAAAAGTTTGGGTGAGAAGGCGCGGGAAAAGGTTGAAAATAGTTTTACCGATACCGTTATGGCTGAAAGGACATTGAACGCCTATAAAAAAATTTTGAATTAGAAGATGAAAATCCTGCAGGTTCTGCATAGTTTTTTACCGCATACTTCCGCCGGGACGGAAGTATACACATATAAATTATCAAAGGAGCTATCAAAAATTAACGAAGTGGCTATTTTCTTCAGGATCAAGGAAGAAAAGGCAAAAGAATATGCCTTATCCCATGATAAATTTGAGGGGCTCGAAACCTATTCGCTTAATAATACTTTCAGATCCTGCAGTTCTTTTGAAGATACCTATGCGAATAAGGAGATCGATAATAATTTCGCGCAGCTCTTAAGCGAAATAAATCCCGATGTAGTGCATATCCATAGTTTGATATTTTTGTCCCATGGGATAGTTACAGAGGCAAAGAAAAAAAGAATACCCATTGTATTCACTTTGCATGATTACGGGCTTTTGTGTTACCGGGGACAGCTTATGAAAGACGGATTAGCGGTTTGCAGCGGAGATTCTATCTTAGAATGCGAAAGCTGTTTGAAATATCTGCTTAAGATAAAGAAAAATTCCATGCGCTACTATGCTTTTCTGAGAGCCAGGAGCGCGCTTTTATTGAGATTTCTTAAAAAGATCTATTTTCTTACGGTAAAAAAAGAAGATAACGGAGTAGGTAAATTTAAAGAAAGCTCAAAACGCGTTTGTTCCGATATCGATGTCTTTGTCGCCCCTTCGCGTTTTATAAAAGATAAATTTATTTCCAGCGGGTTACCCGAAAAAAAGATTATCTATTCCCAGTATGGGATTGATATAAATCCCTGCGGCCCAAAAATCGAATCTAACATCTTCAGGTTTGGCTACATGGGTACTTTACTCCCGCTAAAGGGCCCGGCGGTTTTGATATCAGCCTTCAAAGAGATGAAATATAAAAATTTGCAGTTATTAATATACGGGAAACTCTTCCGTTACGGGGGATTTGAATCTTATCCGGAATCTTTAAAAAAATTGATCGGTGAAGATGGAAGGATCAAGCTGATGGGCGGCTATGATAACAAAGATGCCGGGAAGATCCTTTCCAATATCGATGCGCTTGTTGTGCCTTCTACATGGCTGGAAAACGCCCCGCTTGTCATACAAGAGGCTTTTTTGTCGGAAACCCCGGTTATCGCGTCAAGGATAGGGGGGATCCCCGAGCTGGTTATTCATGGTAAAAACGGGCTGTTATTTGATCCCGGAGACAGCAAGGATCTTAAAGAGAAGATGGAGTATATAATAAAAAATCCCGGCGCCCTGGAAGGATTTAAAAAGAATATACCCAAAATTAAAAGCATAGAGGAAAACGCGAAAGAGATTGAGTCGATATACGCTGATTTGGTCGCGAAAGCCAAAGAATGAAGGCTAAAAACATCTTTTTTATTATTTTGTTCACCTGGATCTCGTTTTTCCCCCGGCCTGTTCAAGAAAAATACAGTTTATTTGTTAACATATTTCTTTTTATCGCATTCGGGCATCTTTTACTCAGGAAAAGAAAAGAAATATATAAATTAGGCGATTATCCGATGTGGGTTTTTCTGGCGGCGACAGGTATAAATGTTTTCTTCGCGCAGCAGAGAAATTTAGCCTTTAACGCCTATTTAAATATAGCGCTGCCCATGTTTTTCATTTATTACTTGATATCAGAAGACTTCTTTTCCGAAGGGAAGTTCGACCTGTTAGCAAAAATAGTGGGCTTATGTAGTATCGGGGTATCTTTAATAGGCATCTTCGAATGTATTTTCAGGTATAACCCTCTTTACGCGCATCTCATCGAAAATCCCTATTATTTGCGGTATATAAGCGGATTTGCGCGGCCAATGTCCACACAATTCAATCCAACGCCTTTGGGCGGGTACTTATTGGGCTGTCTGCCATTTAATTATTATTTATTTAAAAAAACAGGTTCAATTTTAAGATCATTAGGAGTCACGGGCATCGTTTTGAATATAACAGTATTAATCCTGACTTTTTCCCGCGCAGCTATTTTGGGGTTATTTTCCATGGCCTTGTTTTATTTATTTTTACGAAGAAAGTACAAACTGATAGCTGTCCTGGCCGTTGCCTTATTTATGTTATTTTCCACGTTTTATTATTTACCGTACCCATTATCTAAATTAGGCATGGGTTGGATATTTAAAGATAAATTACTGCCTAACTATCTTTCGGGGGGCTCTTATATGGCCGAAGGTTTTTTAAAAGACCACCCCGAAATAGGGCCTGACCGTTCGAAGGGGGCAAGTTTCGCGGATGGCGATGGCATCCTCTCTTCTTACAGGTTGGAAAGATGCGCGATGGCATTGCGCATGCTAAAAAGCAATCCTTTATCGGGATTAGGGCTGCAGCATTTTAGGGCCCGGTTTTATGAATACTACCGGGGCAAATACAGGGTTCCTTATGATATCATGATCGCGGACAATATGTATCTGACTATTTTGGCTGAGGCCGGTCTTATAGGTTTTTTCGCGTTTTTGCTGTTTATTTTTATATTTCTCAGGAGAGGGCGGGAAAAGCTGGCCAGGCTGAATAACGGGTCCCTATTAAAATTAAGGCTGTCAGTCTGCCTGACAGCCTTAATAGGGTTATTGGTTAATATGGCGGGATACGAGTTCTTTTATTGGCCCAACCAGTACCTGTTTTTTTGCGTAATAGTCGGGTGCCTGAACGCTTCTTTAAGGATTAATGCTGTTAACGATTAGGGCTTTGGTGGCCTTGTGGGCGATGGTCTCCAGAAAATCATTTCTCCTCCTTCTTGGATACTCATATTGTAAATATTAATTGTTAACATGTCAATAAAAAAAGCAAAACCTATTTTAAAGGCAAAGTTAAAAAAGTTTGAGAAGAAAATAATCGCCGGAACGCCCCATAAAGAAATTATATTAAACGGCGAAGAATTTGACTTTTTACCTTATATCGACGGCTATAGGTGTTTAGAGGATATAGCAAGGCTGGCAAAAAGAGGGTTAAATCGCTTATTAAAAGATATTATCAGATTAGAAGACTTGGGTATAATCGAATTAAGATTATTCCCAGAAAGCCCGCTTATGCGGGATCTTTATGAAAAGAAGCGCCCGGTTTATAAAATTTGCAAAGAACATCCGGGCATGTATAATGTTATTGCTTACGAGAGAGAATGGAGTATTTATCCCTTGGTTTTAGATTTTTTGGACAGGTCTTCGGAGAATTATAAGCTGAAAGACCTTGAGAAAAAGATTTACCTCGATATAATCCGGCCGTTCTTCAATGAAATCCCGAAAGGCTCCAATATTATCGATGCAGGGGGAGGCATCGGCCGTTTTGCGGCCTGGCTTTGTAAAACAGGCCACAAGACCCAAATAGTCGATTCTTCTCCGACGGCATTGAAGAAGGCGTTGAAGCACCTTTACGCTGAAAATCTGGTTGACTTCGACCTGCATTTAGGAGATGCCGCGTGTCTTACTAACTTTGCGGATAATACCTTTGACGCCGCGCTTGCGATCGAATTGGTCTGTTATTCTGACAGGCCCGCCCAAATTGTAAAGGAACTGGCCAGGGTGACAAAGAAAAATGGCATACTGGTATTTTCAGTAGAGGGTAAATACGGGGCGCTCTTTTCAGACCCAAACGTTTCTTTAGATAAAATACCCCTTATTCTCAGGGAGGGGATACTGAAGATCAAAGATCACCTCTACGTCCGTTATTATTCTCCTGCTTCGCTGGTGAAATTATTAAAAGAAAACGGTATCGAGGTGATAGGAACATTCGGCACTCATTATGTTACGGACGGCATCCTTCACAAACTAATAAACGTGGATAAGCTGAACGATAACGGTTACAAAAAAGACATATTTAAGATCGAGAAAATGTGCCGAAACGACCCTGTTTTGCAAAATTTTGCCAGGGCATGGGTGGCGATCGGGAGGAAGAGGTAATCATGAAGGTTTTTCTGATCAGGGGACCGCGCTATTATTGGCCCTTTGTAAATGAATATGATAATTTTCTCCTGCCCCAGTCTTTGGTCTGTTTGGCGTCGGTATTAAAGAAATCCGGGATCAATGTGAGGGTAATTGACTGTTCTCCTCTTAAAATGGGGTACAAAAGCCTTGGCAACCTGCTACGGCAAGAAGAACCTGATATCGTCGGGGTCGGGGACAGCGAATCCCTGTACGCTCATGAAGCGGTAAGGGTTTTAAGCCTTGCGAAAGAAATCAATCCCAGCGTGATCACGATAGCGGGCGGAGCCCATTTTTCCAATCTGATCCGCGAAAGCCTGGAAAATTTTCCTATCGATTTCATCGTAAAAGGGGAAGGAGAATATACTCTTCTGGAATTAGTAAAGGAATTGGAAAAGACCAAACCGGATTTCAAAATAGTGAAAGGCATCGCTTTCAGGCAAGATAAACAAATAATCGAGACCCCTCCGCGCGGCTTGATCGATAATTTAGACGAGCTGCCTCTGCCCGCGTACGAGGTCATGCCCATGCAGGATTACGGCAAGGCCAGATTTCTTTTTTCCCCGGGAGGCATTACTATCCATCATAGCAGGGGCTGCACGAACAGCTGCAAGTTTTGCATTTGGTGGGTGCAAATGGCCGAGCGCAGGGTGGAGAACGGGGAATCGAAACTCTATCCCAGGTGGAGGACGAAAAGCGTCGGCCGAACTATAGAGGAGATCCGGCTGCTTTATCATAAATATAAAAAACATTTCATGGTGTTTGTAGACGATTCCTGGAATATAGACGCCAGGTGGAATGAAGAGTTCGCGGAAAAACTGCTGAATGAAAATATGAGATTGGGCTGGTCTGCTTTTATGAGGGCCGACCTTATCCTTCGCGACGAAAAATCAGGCGTATTTAAAAAGCTCGTGGATTCGGGCCTTTCGCAGATATGCGTCGGGGCAGAAAGGGCCGATAATGCCGATCTGATAAATATGGGTAAAAATTGTTATTCCGGGGACATAGTCAAAGAATGCATGCATATATTGAAAGACAAATATCCGCAGGTTTTCAGGGAGACGACGTTTATCGTCGGGATCAGAGAGGAAAGCAGGGAGTCGATGTTAAATCAGATCCGGTACGCAAAAGAAATAAAGGCGGATTACCCTGCGTTTCACCCCATGACACCAGTGCCGGGAACGGAGGCCTGGCGGGAAGCGAAAGAAAAGGGGTGGTTGGAAATAGAGGACTTCAGCAAATATGACTGGATGACGCCGGTCATGCCCTCGAAATATCTTTCCAGGGACGAGATCAGGGACTTGATCTATTTAGCCAACAGGGAATTTGTTTCCTTGTCCTGGATGATCAAGGGATTATTCTGCCCTTTCAGGGTCAAAAGAGACATGTACATCTGGTGGCTTCTTGTAGTACTAAAAATATTTTTTAGTTCAGTGACGCAATTTATAAATCCATTCAAGGTAAAGGAATACACGAATTTGATAAAGCCGAAGTGGTATGAAACCTGATCTAAGCCAAAGATGAAAGTACTCCTTGTAAATCCATCTTTTGATTACAGGAAGTTCGGCAGGTTCGGAAGATTCATGGAACCCATGCCTTGCCTCGGCCTGGCGTATATCGCCGCGGTCTTGGAGCAAAACGATATAGACGTAGAGGTGATTGATGACTTTGTCTTAAAGATCGGGCCTTCGGGAATAGCGGATTTCGTCAAAAAGAACAAATTCGATATTGTGGGTATATCCTGCCTGACTCCTTCTGCCCCAGAGGTATTTTCCATCGCGGCAGCGATCAAAAAATACAGCGGGAAAACCTTAATTGTGCTCGGAAATATCCACGCTAACGTATTTGCCGAGGAGATCTTAAGGAATGAGGCTGTCGACATAATTGTGTACGGCGAAGGCGAATACGCCATGCTGGAATTAACCAGGGCCGCGGCTGAAAGCAAAGACTTTTCCCAGGTAAAAGGGATCTGTTTTAAGCGCGAGGGAGCGATTGTGAAGACAGCCCCCAGGGCAATGATAGAAAACCTGGACAGTCTGCCTTTTCCCGCCTGGCGCCTTTTTCCGTTTAAAAATTATACGTTCCTTTCATTCATAGACGTCAAGAAACCGGGATTGAGCATACTCGGTTCAAGAGGCTGCCCT
>JAQUPI010000055.1 GCA_028716705.1 Candidatus Omnitrophota bacterium
TGGTCGTGGATGTGGTTTACGCGAAGATCCAGGAAGGTTTAGATAACCTGAACGATGATATATCGTTAGGCGGTATCAATGCCAGCTACGCTTTAACCGATACCACTACGCTTGAAGGTTATCTCTTTTCAAAGATAACAGATGCAAACAATGCCAACGTATTCAACCTCGATGGAAACTCCGCTGCCGTACCCGTTGGTATAGAGCATAAGTCAGATATGGTCAATACCGTGGGTATCCGCGCTGTGGATAGGACCCTGCCCAACCTGACATTGGACGGACAGATAGCTTATCAGTTCGGAAGATATAATCCCAGGTTTGACGCAAACGCAAACTATGATGCTACCGGCCCATCTGGCGTAACCGGCGCGAGGATGCATAAGCGCAGCGCTTGGGCAGCCCAGGTCAAAGCAGCTTATGACCTGAAAGACGTGGATATGGTTTCTGCTTGGACTCCGATGGTCTATGCCGGATACACTTATCTTTCCGGAGCGGATCGCGATCAAGGACTGGATGAGAGTTACAAAGGTTGGGACCCGATGTTTGAAAACCAGACAGAGGGACACCTGATCAACGCTATTTTCGCGAATACCAACACTCAGCAGATTGCTTTAGGTGCTTCCGCGAAATTGACCGAAGACCTTACGGCAAATCTCGATTATGTGACCAAGTGGTTCGCGAGAAATTTTCCTGAGAACACATTAACAGGAAGGCGAGTCATCCTTTCCGGGATATACGGCGCCACCGCAGCTACAAGCGGCCGCGTATTCCGCGTAGGGGAAGACAAATTTATCGGCCAGGAAATCGATGCCAAGTTGACCTATGATTATACCGAAGACGTGCAATTCGGGTTAATGGGCGGCATCCTGCTCTTGAGCGATAATGTCCGCGCTGATGTTCCCTCATATCCTGATGCAAAGAACAAAAAAGGCAGCGCGACCGAGTTGATCGGTTCAATGAAGGTTACTTTCTAATAGTTTCACCGATGTGAATAAAGCCCTCGGGGGAGCAACCCCCCGGGGGCTTTTTATTAGCGAAAAATGTTATACCTCAGCTTCATATTCCATATGCACCAGCCGTATTACGAGAACCTGTTGACGCATGAGGCGTCTATGCCCTGGGTGCGGCTGCATGGCAGCAAAGATTACCTGGATATGGTGCTGATACTGGAAAAATACCCCCGCATTCATCAGACCTTTAATCTGGTGCCTTCATTAATTGAGCAGATAGAAGATTATTGCAGCTCAACGATCAAAGACAGGTTCCTCGAGCTTTCTTACAAAAAGGTATCGGATTTATCCGCGCAGGAAAAAGACTTCATAAAAAATAATTTCTTCATGATCAATAAGGAGCGGGTAATACTCTTACATCCGCGCTATCATGACCTTTTCCTTAAGAAGGAAAGCGGCGCGCAATTCACGGACCGCGATTACCTGGACCTGCAGGTGTGGTTTAACCTTGCCTGGATAGACCCTATTTTCAGGGAAAGTATCCCCGAGCTTAAGGCGGCGGTCTCCAAGGCCAGGTTCTTTACGGAGGAAGAAAAACGCCGCGTGCTGGACAAGCAGATAGAGATCTTGAAAGAGATCATCCCGGGCTATAAGAAATTCTCCGACAGCGGCCAGATAGAAGTTACCATCAGCCCGTATTATCATCCCATACTGCCCTTACTCTACAACACCAGGATCGCCAAAGAAGCGAACATAAAGACGAGTCTGCCGAAGCAGAATTTTTCATACCCGCAAGACACTGCCGCGCAGATCAATGACGCGGTCAGGCTCTATCAGGATAAATTCGGCTCAAAGCCTAAAGGGATGTGGCCTTCTGAAGAGGGGGTAAGCAACCAGATAATACCCTTTATTATAAAGGCGGGCATTAACTGGATCGTTACGGACGAGGCGATACTCTTTAAATCCCTGAAAAAGAAAAAGAGGGATACCCGTCTTTTATACCAGCCGCATTATTTCAAAAGAAGGGAAGGGACGCTGAATATCCTTTTCCGCGACCGCGCGCTTTCGGATATGCTGGGGTTTGTTTACTACAACTGGAACGGGGCGCAGGCGGCGGAAGATTTTATGAAGCACCTGGAAGAGATAAACCGCGTTTTTTCCGGAGAAGACGCGCTGGTGGTGATCGCCATGGACGGCGAAAACGCCTGGGAATATTACCCCAACGACGGGCATGATTTTTTAAACGCGCTTTACACCAGGTTATCGGATTCTAAAACCATTAAGGCCGTGACCGTAAGCGAATATTTAAACTCTCACCCGCCGAAGCGCCAGATCAAACATTTGGCCGCCGGCTCCTGGATCTACGGGGAATTCGCCAAATGGATAGGCAGCCACTACAAGAATAAGGCGTGGGAATGCCTGGCGAAGGCGAGGGGGGAGTTGGAAAACTTTGAAGCTCAAGCCGCAAGCCGCAATCCGCAAGTCACAAGTGAAAAACTAAAATTAGCGTATAAGCAGATGTACATCGCTGAGGGGAGCGATTGGTTCTGGTGGTACGGCGATGACCATGGATATTTTGACGGGCTTTTCCGCATGCACCTTTCTAATTTCTACAAGATCCTCGATATGGAGCCGCCGGAATATTTAAAATCACCCCTGTGAAAAAAACGGGGTCAGAATTATTTTTATTCAAAGACAGACCAGGAAAAATAGATTTGACCCCGTTTTTCTAAGACTACTTTATAGTTAAAAACTGTTGACAGACAAGGGGTTTTGTGTTATAAAAAAATCCTGAAATGGTAAAAAAAGACATCTACGAGCACCTTGCTGATATATACCTTGACGCGTCTTCGAAAAAGAAGAAAAGGGTAAAGAAATATCAGAAGAATTTTAAGGCTTTATTTTTCATAAGCATCGGGGTCACGGTTTTCCTCGCCGTTTCTTTATTGACCAGCCTTATTAAAGGGAGAAATTCTCTCTTGAACACCGAAGTCGCCCTGGTTGTTTCCCCGGACGCCGTTAAGATCAATTTTCATTTCGATCCCGCCCGCAAAGAAAGCTACTCCCTCGACCTGAAGAAACTCGACCTGCGCCGTTTTAAGGCCCTTTCCTTCCGCGCCAAGCGCGCGGATTTCCATGATACCATGAACATGCGCGTCGAATTCACGAATTCATTCGGAGAGAAGGGGGAAAAATACGTCAAGAATATCCCGCACAAATGGCAGGAATATAAGATAGATTTTTCCGACTTCAAGAACATAAGCGACTGGTCAGGCATGAAAGGCCTGGCCTTTGTTATTGAGGAATGGAACGTCAAGGACAAACGGGGCGTGGTTTATCTGGATAACGTAAGGTTCTCGCGCTAAAAAGGAGGCATCATTATGCGCATTATTTCCGTTACCAATCAAAAGGGCGGCTGCGGGAAAACAACTACTGCCGTAAATCTGGCGGCGTCGCTATCCAATAATAACCGTAAAGTCCTGCTTATAGATTTGGACCCCCAGGCGCACGCGACGTTGGGCCTGAACATCAAAAGCGACCTCAGCATTTATAACGTCCTTTCCAAGCTTACCAATAAAAAAGCGAAACTAAGCCAGATCATCACCAATGTAAGCGACAATTTCGACATAGCCCCGTCCGGCATGGTATTAAGCACGCTGGAGCAGGAGTTGGCGGGGGAGATAGGCCGCGAATCGCGGCTATGGGATACCTTGAACGGCTTTAAGAACGATTATGATTACATCATCATCGATTGCCCTCCAAACCTGGGTATTTTGACCATAAACGCCATCCGCGCCACCAGCGAGATCATCGTGCCGGTGGAGGCGAGCCGTTTTTCGCTTGAAGGTTTAAGCCAGCTGGCGGACATCATCGGCCTGGTCAAGGACCGGCTCGATCATGAGGTAGACTTTAAGGTCCTGGTGACTAATTTTGATTCCCGGCTGCGCCATTCTTTTAAGATGCTCGATAAGATAAAGGCGACGTTCAAGGAGAAGATGTTCAGCAATATCATCCACGTCAACGTCAAGCTTAAGGAAGCGCAGAACGAAGGGACGCACATTTTCAATTATGATAAATATTGCCGAGGCACGAAAGATTATTACAGCCTTTCCCGCGAGATCATCACGCAGGAGAAAGCTCCTCCCATGCCTAAGCCTGACCTGAAGAGCAAGATGAAGGAGATCCTGACCGAGGAATTGCCGAAGATCGAAACGAATAAGCTTACGGAAGTAGTATTCTCCGTTTTCGCGCCTGAAGCTAAAGACGTGCATGTAGCCGGGGATTTTAACGGATGGAAGCTGGATAAAACAACCCGCATGAACAACCAGAACGGTACCTGGAGCATGAAGCTGAGTTTAGACTCGGGCCGTTACCATTACCGTTTTGTTATCGACGGAAAGTGGATAGAGGATTTCAACAACCCAAAGAGGGAGATGAATCCCTTTGGGCAATTAAACTCTCTGCTTGAAGTCAACTCCTGGTAAAGAGCAGAGCAGGGACGTTCCCTGCGCATATAAGTCTAGTAATTACTTTGACTTACAAGAGCTAGTTTTCCGCCTTCTTTTAGCTGTACATTGACTTGTTGTAACTCTCTGTAACTTCTGTAGTTGCATTCGCAGGGAGCGTCCCTGCGGTAAGGAGGGTAAGATGCCCGCGAAGAAGAAAAGGAAACCGGTAGCGAAAAAGAAAGTTTCCAGAAAAAAGATAGTGAAGAAGCCGGCCCGGAAGGTTAAAAAACCGGCAGCCAGGGCAAAAAAGCCGTCAGCGAAAGCGAAGAGACCCGCGGCGAAAGCGAAAAAACCGCAAGTTAAGAAGATAAAGATAAAGGGGAAGATAATCGGAGAGGTCACGCATTACTTTCCAAAGGTAAGGGCGGCGGTAATAAAATTAAAAGCGCCTCTGTCGGTGGGCGAAAAGATAAAGATCAAAGGGCACACTTCGGATTTTCAACAGGCGGTGACTTCCATGCAGATAGACCGCGTCCCCATAGATAACGCGAAGAAAGGCGAAGAGATAGGTTTATTAGTAGAATCGCGCGTGCGCCAGGGCGATGTAGTGTTAAAAGTATAGGGTGCTGGCGCGACGAATAGGGTGCCGGGGCGACGAGTAAGGAGCCCCGCTAGGCACGCTGGTCGAGCCGGTGAGACCAGCCGGATGGTTGTGGGAATTTGTCAGCGCCGTTTAGCACGCCGGCCGAGATGTGAGGCCGGCGGGAAAGTTGGCTAGCTAAAATGGAGGATTTGATTGTCGAAATACAGATGCCAAATTTGTGAAAGGGACATAGACGATTTTGTAAGTATCGCGCACATCAGGGCGGAGGAATATTTATTGGACCTTATAATGCGCGACCACCCCGAATGGAAGAAAGACGGGAAGACCTGCCGCAAATGCGTTGAGTATTACCGCAGGCTTGTCAAGGAAACCGAAATTTAAACAGGGACGTAAACAGGGACGCTCCCTCGTAACGCAACCTTCGTCTTCCCAAATAATTACATATATGATGAAACTCTTCGGCACGGACGGTATCCGGGGCACCCCGGGGGTTTACCCTTTGACGGATGAAATGCTATCTAAGATAGGCCGGGCGATCGCCTATTCCGTAAAGGGCAAGAAGTCCCCCAAGGTCATTATCGGCAAGGATACCCGGATCAGCGGGGATAGCATAGAAAAGACCCTGGCCGGCAGTATTAAGGACGTGGGAGTGAATGTGCTGCTGGCGGGCACGATCACTACCCCGGGCCTGTCGTTTTTGACCAAGGATGCCCGGGCGGATGCCGGGATCATGATCTCCGCCTCGCATAACAAGGCCACGGATAACGGCTTAAAATTCTTCGATTCTAACGGAAATAAATTTTCCGAAGAACATGAAGCCGGTATAGAAGAGATAATTTTCAACCGCTTTCATGCCAAGGGCCTTTCCGCGGCCAAAAAAGGGCGGGTCCTTTCGCTAAAGAACGCTCAAGCCAAATATACCAAATTCCTTATCTCAACGGTGAAAGGCCTGGACCTGAAAGGGATAAAAGTCGCGCTGGACTGCGCCTGGGGAGCGGCATCGGGTTTCGGCAGCAAGGTCTTCTCACAGGTAGGCGCCAAGGTCCATACTATTCATGATAAACCCACCGGCCACAACATCAATGAGGGCGGGGCGATAAATCCCGGCCTGCTCAGGGATTTTGTATTAAAGACCAAGGCCGATATCGGGGTTGCCGTGGACGGAGACGGGGACAGGGGCATATTGATAGATGAGCAGGGCAACGTGGTTGACGGCGACTGCATCCTGGCAGTGATCGCGCGTTACCTTATGGAGAATAATAACCTTCCCAAAAAGACGGTCGTGGGCACGGTAATGAGCAATTATGGCCTGAAAGTCTCCCTGGAACAGGTCGGCGCCAAGATAATCACTACCAGCGTGGGTGATAAGTATGTGCTGGAGGCGCTTTTAGATAACAATCTTCCCCTGGGCGGGGAACAGTCCGGACATATCATATTCTTAAATTTTCATTCTTCGCCTGACGGGCTGTTAACCGCGCTGCAGATGCTGAATATAATGAAGAAGACCAAAACTTCATTGAGCGAACTCTGCAAGTGCATGACTAAATTCCCCCAGATCCTCCTCAATATAAAAGTAACCAGGAAAATACCCTTCGAAGAGATGCCGCGCGTCCAGGAGCAGCTCAAGCGCTTTAACGGCCGCTTAAAGGATGAAGGAAGGATACTCTTGCGTTATTCCGGGACCGAGCTTTTAGCCCGCGTGATGGTCGAAGGCCGGGATAAAGGCCTCATCGAAGAGATCGCGCATTCCCTGGCCGGTCAGATCAAAAACGAAATCGGCGCATAAAAACAGGGACGTTTCCTCGCCACGCTTCTTCAGCAAAATCAATAAGTTATAATAAGTCATTTTCCACCACGAAAATCTTCGGTTAGATTTGCCTCGTCATTCCGTCTATTTATGTTTGAAAGGAGGAGGGATGGCGAGAGCAGCGAGATACGTACCGGAAAATGGTTATTTGCATGTAATGTGTAGGGGGAATAACCGCAGGAAAGTTTTTTTAAAACCTAAGGATTACAAGTTCTATTTGTGGTTAGCCGGTAAATTTAAGCTCGAAGAGGCGGTTAAAATTATCCATTATTGCCTCATGCCAAATCACGCGCATTTTTTGCTAGGTGTCATGCCGGAAAGTAACTTGGCGAGCTTTATGAAGCGCCTTAATCTTATTTATTTTTTCAATTATCGCAAGAGGCGCGATTACGTGGGGCATCTGTGGCAAGGGAGGTACAAAGGCAAGATTATCGAAAAAGATGATTATTTTATCGGATGCGGGAAGTACATCGAAATGAATCCAGTGCGGGCAGGATTATGCGACCAGCCTGAAGAGTATCCATATTCAAGCTACATGTATTATGCTTATGGAAAAGAGGATGACTTGTTGGATGAGGATCCATTTTACGCGGGTTTTGGCGCAACGGCGCAAGAGCGGCAAGCCGTTTATCGGCGGATAGTTTCTGATGAAGACGTGGCCCGGAAAATGAGCTTCCGTAAGTTTATGAATGATAAGGAATTGGAAGACGAGGGAGCGTCCCTGCTTTAGTCCTTCCTGTATGGGGAGGAGAGGATCTTTAGTTCTTCGCGGTATTTGGCAACGGTGCGGCGGGAGACTCGCAGGTTCTTTTCGTTCAAAAGCAGCTTGGAGATCTCATCATCGCTTAAGGGCTGTTTTTTGTCCTCGTTATCTATATATTCCTGAATAAGCCCTTTGATATGGCTTGAGGATACCGATTCGCCGTTTTTGCCGTGCACATGGCTGGTAAAGAAACTCTTCAACGGAGCTATCCCCCAGGGCAGTTGAACGTACTTATTCATCACGGCCCGCGAGACAGTGGATTCGTGCATTTCGACCTTTTGGGCGATTTCGTGCAGGGTAATCGGCTTAAGGTGTGAAAGCCCATTTTGCACCGCTTCACGCTGTATTTCCACGATCGCCTCAACGACCTTCTTTAGCGTAGCCTGCCTTTTCGAGATCGACCGCAGGAATTCCATGGCGTCATTCAGTTTATTGCTGAGAAACTCCTTAGCCTGCTGATCATGGCCGCCAGCCAGTTTATCCAACAGGCCGGAATAAGAGGGGTTGACCCGGATTTCGGGGATATCCGCGTTACTGATACTTATCTCTAAATTCTCGCCCTTTTCCTCAATGATAATATCCGGGATGACCCGTTGTACTTCTTCAGGTGAGTAGTTACGGCCTGGTTTTGGGTCCAGGTGCTGGATCTTTTTTACGGCCAACTCGACCTTTTCCAGAGGTTCTTTCAGGGCCTTGCAAATACGACCATAGTTCTTTTTAGCCACATCCTCAAGGTGGTTTTCTATGATCCTGGCTGCCAGAGGGTCGGCTTGATCCGCCAATTTTAGCTGTATCAAAAGGCACTCCTGGATGCTCCTGGCGCATACCCCGGGAGGGTCAAATTGCTGGATAATTTTGAGGACATTTTCGACTTTTTCCGCGGGCATGTTCAGGGTGAGGGACAGCTCATCCAGGCCGGCTTTTAGATAGCCGTTTTCATCGATATTTCCTATGATCTCCTGGCCGATTTTTAGCTCTTCATCAGTGTTGGTAAAGATGCCTAATTGCCTTAAAAGTATGTCCTGAAGTGAGGCGTTTTCTGTCAGAGAATTGAGCCGAAAATCGAGGTACTCGCTGTCAATTTTCTCGGTTTTGGAGAGGGAAGGAGGGGTGGTTTTTGGCGTGTTTTCCGGGCCGCAAATTTCCTCCAAGATCGGGTTGCTGGTGAGTTCCTGTTGGACCAGGTTTTTGAGGTCAGAAAGTGGCAGGGTGAGTATTTTCAGAGAATGGCGTAGTTGAGGCGCAAGGCGCCTTTTTAATTGTAGTCTTTGTCTTAGTTCCATAGTTAAAGTATACCTAAAAAGCGAATGATAATCCAGCTAAAAATCGCGTGCGATTTCAGGGGATCAAGCCCTTTAAAAAGCGCGATTTTTAAAGTCGAAATTGAGCACAAAATTTCCCTTGACAATGATGAATAATGAGTATATACTCAAAATAAATAGGGCGTTAAAAGGAAGTAAAAGTAAATTAAAATAGGCCTAAAAGAGGTAAAAATATTATGAAAAAACGCGGTCGCCCAAAGAAGTACAGAATTATCCATAAAGACCCCCAAATTAGCCAATTTAGCCCCCGTGGGAAGCCTGGAAGGCCTGATGAAATGGAGCTGGCTATGGATGAGTTTGAGGCGATCAGATTAGCCGATTTTAAGGGCTTGGACCAGCAGAAGGCAGCTGAATCCATGAGAATATCCCAACAGACCTTTAGCCGGGTCCTAAAAAGGGCCCACAGGGCGGTTGCAGACGCGATCGTCCAGGGTAAGATCATCCGCATCCAGGGAGGCAGTTACGTGATCAGTTCCCGCCCAATTCTTTCCTCAAATCCGCAGACAAAGCTCTAATTGATCCCGCAGGCAGAAAGACGCTCAGATACGGGTGGATTATTTGCCTTATAAACCGCTTTTTGAGGCGTATTCAGCTGAAGAGGCAACTTCCTATAATATATCTTATGTTAACT
>JAQUPI010000056.1 GCA_028716705.1 Candidatus Omnitrophota bacterium
GTCCTCAAGAGGATTGTCTTTTTCCTTAGACAAGTATTCTTCTGACAGATAGATGATGCTTCCTCTCAAAGGTACGTAAACCGCCATGCCGTGCGCCCCATAATTGCTGTCCCATACCCGCGAAACTATCACCGGCACATTCTTTTCTTTCAGCAATCTGTAAAGATCCGGGGCGCCAGTCTTGAGCTCGCCTTCCAGGGCATTGTCGATATCCGCCTGGTATTCCCCGTTGTCTATATTCCGTATGATCTCAGGATAGGCCTGGATAGCGGCGATACTCTTAATTGTTACTCCGGCCGAAGGAATAACTATAAAAGCGGTGAACACGATCAGTAAGGCGGCGAATAAAGGAATTGATTTCTGGATAACTATTTTTGAAACCGTTTTCACTCTTTCAAAAAATAATTTCAAAACGAGACGGACGGTTGGAGGTTGATGCGAAGATACTTCGCGGCCGGCCCGGAAAAATGATTCCAGCTCTCTTAGGTTCAAGTAACGATTATCGCCGGTAGCCAGGGTATAAATGTCATTAAGGACTAAGCGCAGCTTTCTTCTGGCGTCAGCGGGATAATAGGTCGCTCCTTCCCTGCCTGTGTCCACGAAGTAAACACGCGGGTCGTTTTCGTCGCCATCGGTCCTGAATTGCCTGAACTCTATATCCTTAAAATAAATGCTCTCTCCGGAAATTCCCGGATTTTGTAATTCCGCCATGATGTCAAAGATCTGGCAGCCGATTTTTTTCAGCGCTTCAGGCTTCAAGCTAAAAAGCTGCTCGCTTAATTCGCAGCTTCCTACCGGGGAAGCCAAGACATAATATTTATTCTTGTCTTTGCCTGTCTTTAATTCAGGCAGGTGATTTCTAAGAACAGCGGAGATCGCCTGTTTTTCTATAATATGGTTCGTTAAATCGTAATTTTCTTCGTCTTGGCGCAGGAAATAACGTCTTCCTTGTTTATCTTCTACTTCACGAAGGTATGCGCTGGTTTTATGGACTACCTTCAATATCTGCTTATTGAAGACGATCAAGCTCCATGGATCCGCCTCATCATAGCTCCCGAATATCTTGGCCTGGATAAAATAGGCCTCTTCTTCATCTATGGGCCTATCCTCTAAAAGTTGCTTGAGATGGGTTATCTCGTGAGCGCGGACCCTTTCTTTTATTCGGTCAGAAAGGAATTTAAAAGCGCTGGAATTACGGATTTCACAGGTGGAAATATTTATTGCGGAAATGGGCTCTTTCTTGATAGCCCTGAGAATGCCTTTTATGAAGGCGGCGGGCGGTCCGCGGTTCAATCCGCTGTCTTTGATGAAAGCCAGCGTGATATCAAAGGCATCCTGTACCAGAGAAGCCGCTGCGGCTATATCCCCGCCAATTATGAATTTGAAAGCGTACTTCAAGGCGCCGGGAACGTCTGTTTGGGCTTCTTTTTTAATTTCCATGGACAGCTTATTTTTTATGGCTCCGGCCGCCCTAATTACACTGCTTACCCACCAGCCACGGCGAGGTTGAGCATTTGGGGCAAAGCCGGAGCCAATGACAGCCAGAGACCCTTTACCTGCCACGGTAGGAAGAAATCTCCGCTGCTTGAAAAATTTACCGGCGTTAAAATACAAATCGATAAATCCGTGTGTCAGATTCGTAAATCCCAGGATGGCCAGAAGAATGGAAAAGGCGGGGATCGCCTGAGATGAAGCGGCAAGAAGACAGGCGGAAAAAAGCAGAAAATTCGCGATTATACCCCCTACGCAGGGAGGCGCCCTGCCTTTATACGCTAATCCGGAAAATAGGTCCTTCGCCTTGAAATCTAAGTCCGAGATATTCCCGGCTAAAACCGCCTGCGCGAGATTCCCTAATTCATGAGGCAGAACGAAAAACGCGGATAAAACCCTTAAAGGCCAATTCGTCCCTGAATTTCTTTCCAATACTGAGATAAAATAAGAGGGCTGTTCAACGCTTTCTTTATCTACTTTCTCGGTCGTATACCCGAGGTCTTCCCTTAAAAATCTTTCTCTGGCATACCAAGTCTGCGTTGTATTTTTCAATTGCGGCGCAATTATTTTCCTGGAAACAGCAGACGGTTTTAGAAATAAAGTTACCGGATACAACCGCGGCAGTTTCTCCTCGCGGGTCTGATTCCTTATCTTTAGGCGCGAAAGCACGCCGAACGGCAATTCTTGAAGCATCAGGTCCGGGTCAAGCAATTCCCTCAACACAAAGCCCTTGCTGCCACGGCCGTTAAAGACTTTGGACCACCCGTTGTTGGATGGGAACGGTGGTATTTCGCTGATGGCTAAGAGACGGGTCACAAAATTAGCGGAAACCTCGCTCTGTATGCCGTTCAGGCATCTTCTTACTATCCGCCGGTATTCGTCCTTTTGGCCGCCGTATTTCGCTAATAGCCTGATGTTATCCAATATCCCCAAGATCTCGCCTTTATTGTAATATTCCCTCAGGTAGCCGAATAATGTTTCGCCGAGTTCTCCATCACCGCCAAGGGCGGATATACCTAACAGCATACGGCTGCCCAATTCCCGCTCCAATCTGACGAACATATTCAAGAAGACCGAGTCGGTAACCGGGGATTTTACAAAACGCTCGGGGTGGATCTCTCTATTCTGCTCGGTTATCGGTTCCGGGAAGCGAGCCAGTATATCTCCTCCCATATCCAGGCCGATGACCAGAAGATTCTCCCGATTACCGTTCAAACGCTGCCATTTCAGATAATCCTCGGCAAGCTCCTTGCCGCTGTATGAGGCGTCTATCATCAAAAGGTCTATTCCCACTTCCTTGAGGGCTTCTGCCACTCTGCCCTCCGACAAAACTATATCCCCTTCTTGCATCTGCACATACAAGCCCGCCTTTGCCCGGTAAAAGTATTTACTTCCCTTGACGGAGATCTTCTTGCCGTTATCGTCCCTGAAATTCCCTATCGGAAGAGGCGTCCCGAAAGGGTTTTCCTTTCCGCGCTTTAAATTAGAGGAGAATACGGTTATCTTTATCTCCCTGCCCAACAGGTATTTCAATTCCAGCGCTAAGAATATACAGCCAAGAACATCCCCTCCGCCGCCGGCCGCGATAATATGGATCTCTTTGGTATCCGTAGATTCCAATACTGCCTTCCATGGCTGTTTAAGGAATAATGCTTCCGCGTCTGTTAAAAACTTTATCTTGTTAAGCTCGGCCTGATAGCGCTTATCCAGCTTTATGTCAAAGGCGTCGAGCGCCATCAGGAACCTGGTCAATTCTTCGGGGTTCTCGCGAAAATATTCAAAACTTGTCTTTAATGCGGTCTTATGCGAACCGGTTTTCAATTCTCTGAATTCATGGCGGTCGCTGTCATCCAGAAGCGGCTCAAGGCGGGGATTGGCGGCCAACTCTGCGCGCCAGGGATGGTAATTTATAGTACTTTTTTCTTGTTTATTGATCGTGGAAATATAAACTTCGCGGGGATCGGCTACGCCCCTTAATTTGTTGGGGTCCAAAGTCAATAAAGCATAGAACTCGCCGGATTCCGGAGGCGAGTGTTCAGTATAAGTTTTAATGGAGTTAATCAGTCCTGTCAGCAAGGCCGGGTCTATTTCATTGACCTGCCATATGATTTCAGGCTTTAAATCGCCGGGACCATTTTTCCTGAATATGATCTTTGCCAGATCTTTTTCCCCATATTCCAAAACCCATTTCTTATGTACAGCAGCCGGCACGGGCAAAGGATAAGTACGCTCTTCGTGCCTGACTATCTCCACTCCGGTCACCCCTTCTATCTGGACCAGTATCTGCCGGATATCGCTATCGCTGATATGCGCCGGGCAGCGCGCTTTCATGAATTTGATAATGCCTTCCTGGGATTCTACCGGAGGAAAATCTATGGCGCCGAACTCAAATTTATTTTTTCTGAGCATGCCCATTATATCGTCTGCGATGTCCCCTAAAGTGGAGATCCGCAGATTGCTGATCTTCCCGGCCTGTTTTACATAGATGTTGAGGTCCATATAGACCGTGTCTGCGTAGAAATGCATCACCTCTTCGGGTTTTATGATCCCAATACCCAATGCAGCGTATAATTCATTCCGATCGAAATCCCGGCCCAGATGTTCCAATCTCAAACCTTTAAGCACTGCGAATTTGTTCATGATCTCCAGCGCTTCCATAGGCACCCTTCTTGTTCCTTCCATCCTGAATATCCTGTCTTCTATCGCCTTTTTGCCCTGCTGTATCAATGCCTGCATGTTCTTTTTCTCTATCGCTATCAAAAGGAAAAGTTTACTACGCAATGATTGGGCTTTACTGTGAAGCGATATGAAATCCACTTCTTCCTTTTTGGCGCTCATGATTATATTCCTGTGCAGCAGCCCGTAACCTTTGTTCTCTTTACTCACCTCTATCCCCAGGGCCTTGCGTTCCTGGTTGAGTATCACTACCAAACCTTTGGATAAAGGCTTATCGTCAGTGACCTCTCCGGTAATCTTAAATTGAGATTCCAGAGGAGCGCTGGAACTGAAATCTATCACTGAGAATCCCTTATATTTATTTATATCGGCATGTATCTGCGGATGCAAGGCCAGGTCTACCGGATAAGAACCATCAGGCAACTCCACCGCATAAAGGGATTTGCCGGGGCGGATCACGCACACATAAATATTTTTGTTTATCTTTTCATAAAGCCTGCGGCAGTCCTCCGGGAAATCCCCGGTAATATATATTTCGTCGGCCTTGAACCTCTGGTAAATGTATTGTGCCTCCAGCTCTCCTTCAAGTTTATATATCCAGTGCGGTTTGCTTAGGGGCCCTACAGCGTAATACTGATCGTAAAGCCCGAACCGGTATAATCCGTAATCCCTTCCGGTCATTATCATCATCTCCCACGGACCGGTTTCATTCGGGAAAAAGTTTATGTGAACTGCTTCATAGCCCAGCTCCCTCCTGGTCTTCCACTCGGAACGGTTTGTGATCCTGGATTCGGCAAGGAAATAGGAAATAGCCTTGGCCACTTCATTCAGAGATTCTGTAACTACCATCAAGCCGTTCAGATCTTCGATCTCCTCGATCTCATGATATCCCTTCCTTCTGCCGCTGGTTGCTTTCTCATAGATAGTTTTTATGCCTTTCTTCCTGTAATAAACCCGGGCATTGCTGTCAACCCCCAGGATCGTCTGAATAAGCTCTTTCTTAAAGCCGGCTATCTGCTGCTCAAGGTTGTCATAATCTATCCCGTGCGCCTGGTTAATCCTGGCCCTGGTTTCCGCGTATTCTTTTGGCTGGCTCCATTCGAAAGTGCGGTCGCGCATAACGGTGTAAATGCGGTGTATGAAGCGCCCGGACAGCGGCGCATAAACGTGGTTGATCTTCTGCGTGAGTATCCTTTTATCTTTCTGTGACGCCGCGTAAACCGATTGTATCTGGTCGGCAAATGTATGCAAGGTCACACGATGGTCTCCTTCAGTCAACTGAAGAATGAAATTCATGTAATTCTGCAAAGTTGTATCCGTGCCTAAGGTAGCTACCCCTCTCTCCAGGTAGGGCAAACTTCTATGCAGCTTGACAATTGCCTTGAAAAGCTCTGAGGCGCTAGTTTCGTCTATTTGCCCGGCAGTTTGCATTTCTTTTAAGATCGACCCCAGCCTGTCGCTTGCTGTGTTGACCTTATGGAGTAATGAGATAGCAATGGTCATTGCGTCAGCTCCCCAGCAGGCGACGGTATAAGCAACGATAGCGGTATGGTGTATATAGGATTCCTTATCCGGGAACCGGCTATTTTCATATTCCGATTCTACCTTTTCATAAATGTTTCTGATCAACTCGATATCTTCTTCTCTGTAACCGGGATTATTTATCTTGTATACACTAATGACCGCCTCGCTTCCTATTATCTCTTGAGGGCAATCGCAATGATCCGCGTAATATGCTTTTATTTCTTCAAGGATCTCATTCAGCCCGGCCGCATATTGCGCATCTGGAACGACCCCAAACTGACTGAATGCCCTTAATAGCAGGATCAAATCATCGTTGTTATTCCTATAATGTTCGTAGCTTGGCTGGCAGGCAAGTTCTTCGTCATCTGTGTCTATGAGAATGTGTCCGAGGACTTCATGGAAGACAATTATGTCGTTTATGAGGGCTTGGAAGGCTTTTGATGCGGAATCTTGCGGATCGAACGGCGGGGCGCGCGCAGCTAAACTCCAATCCAATTCTAACTTACGCCCTTGCCTATCCACTTCTACCAGCGTTAGGCCGGCCCTATCGGCCAAAGTCACACGAACCTTGGTCTCCAGCAACGCAATTGCCTGATTTGTATATTTACACAAATTATCTTTATTCTCCGCTGAGATCTTATCGCGCTCCTGTTGGCTGATCGGAAGCAATGCGGGATAAGAAGGCCTGAATTTTAAGTGTTCGGTCTTGAATTCGAAAGTTTCTCGGTCCCCCAGGAATTCTTGGCTTAAGTTTGCGTTCCAATTGTCTGTCGTTAATTCGATGGCTATCTTTTCCGAGACCCGCCTATTTCTATGCGCTTCGTGAAGGCAATCTTCAAAGACGGCCGGCCAACGTGATTCCAGCAGGCGTTTTCTCGTCTTCAGGTATAAATCCTCATTCCCGCACAAAAATTTGCTTTCCAACAGCATTTTTAGATCTATGGCGTTAGCCGAGTCTTTGCTTTCTATATATCCTTTGATCTGATCAAAAGTGACTAATGTAAAGTCCAGGTCTTCCCCGAACAAGGTCAGGTTGGTCCACCTTAATTGGCTTAAAAAATCGTCTAATTCCTTGAGCTTTGCCAGGTCATGATCGCTAACAATTACTACGTCCATATCTGATCCTTTGGCGTTTATCTCTTGAATGCCGCTATTTCCTACGACCAGGGTCCTGGTATTTTTGTGTGCCATTCCCAGCGCTATATCGCCGCAGATATAACATGCGGTTTCTTTTTCATCCACGAATCTCCCGAATATCTTGCTGGTTTGCGCTTTAGCATAATCTTCCTTCTGAAGGCTTATTTCTTTTCTTTTGGCCTCCAATTTCCGGACAGCCATCGCCAGGTTCGAATCACCTTTGCGTCCAACGACCTCATAATCCAAAAATGAACGCAGGATCGAAGGGCTCAACCTTCCGCCCATTACCTTGTTTTTGCCTAACCACAGCCTTAAATAGTTAGTGCCGGAGAAAAGGGTTTCTATTTCATGAGAAGATTTACAGATCTTGTATACCATAACCGCGTCTTCTATGTTGTTTATGCCTAAAGCCGCGAAAAGCTCAGAGCCAACCATAGGTTGCGACAAGACTGACAGTATCTTATGCTTGAGAATAAATGCCTTACTATCGGCCAACGCTTCTCCTTCTACGAGCAAAGCTTTGGCGATATGGCTGATAAGCTCGTGATAAAGGACCTTTAACTGTAATTCTTCTAATGAGATTCTTTCTTTCTTGAGGTCTTCTGCGGATATGCTGAAGAAATACGGATGGATATAAACTGTCTTGGAGTTGATGTTGCAGGATGCGATGTTGCCTTGGGTAAGAGATAGATCGGTGGTGACGATGAGTCTCCATGTGGCAAGCTCCGGAGGCGCCCGGCCAAGAAGTCTTTCTAATTGCTCAAGCCTTTCCTTCAAGATTTCGAAGTGATCATCCTTGAATTTCTCCGGATACCTTAAAGTAAGGCCTTCAATATCTACATTGCTCAGAACCGCATCTTTACCGAATTTCACTTCGGATTGTTTTATGGACTCCTCGCTTACCGGAAACGGGTAAGACATATTCTTTAGCCTGTTCTTTATGCCTTTAAAGATATCTTTTATTCTTCCGGATGCTTTTTCATTCGCCATAATACCCACTCCAGCAAGCTTCAAATTCTTTTGGAGCTCTTTTGCTGTGGCATAAATTTCATTTTTTGCTAGGAAATCCTGTATGTGGCGCTTTTGCTTATTGGTGGCGCGCCTGGCTGCCTGCAAAAGCATATTGATCTTGCCTTCTTTTTCTTTCTCTGTGCTGTTTTCATAATCAAGACAGGCCTTATTTATCTGTCCGGTGATAACCAGCATCTTAAACTGCTCCGGAGTCACTGTCCCGCCCATGAAGGGCTTCTTGGACATCTCCTTATAGGTATTGATCAGGCCGGTGGTGGAGGAATCATGGCCGCTAACCGTTAAACCTGGCTCAAGTTGAGGAAGGATGCCAGAGGCAAGCTTTTTGCCGAGTTCCACGCCCCACTGGTCGAAACTGTAGATATTCCAGATCACGCCCTGCACAAAGATCTTATGTTCATACATGGCAATGAGTGTTCCAAGGGTACGAGGTGTAAGTTTCTTGCTTAGAATGGAGTTAGTGGGACGGTTGCCTTCGAAGACCTTAAACGGCGTAAGACGGTCTATTTCCGCATCGGATAACTCGGGCTTACCGGCTTTTTTGAGTTTTTCATTCTCTTTCCTGAATTCTTCAACGACTTCCTGAGAAGATTTTCCTTTCATTAAGGCTTCGGTCTGGGCGAAGAAGTTAGAAAGGAAGATCTTGTGGTGCTCATCTAAACGTTTCTTTAATCCTGGATCCTCATCAAACGCCTGGCTGCTTCTCTGGGCGAAGGCGATGAAGTCAGCGGGAATTAATTTAGTACCCTGGTGGATCAATTGATAGAAGGCATGCTGGCCGTTAGTCCCGGGTTCTCCCCAGATGACCGGACCGGTCTGATAGTCTACGGGTTTACCGTCACGGCCTGCGCTTTTACCGTTTGATTCCATGTCGCCCTGCTGGAAGTAAGCGGCAAAACGGTGCAGGTGCTGGTCATAAGGAAGCAGCGCGTGTGTCTGGGCGCCGCAGAAGTTATTGTACCAGATGCCTAGAAGCGCCTGGATAACCGGGATATTCTTCGCAAAAGGCTCACTCTTGAAGTGGTTATCCATTTCATGCGCGCCCATAAGAAGCTCTTTAAAGTTATCAAAACCGATGTAGCAGGCAACGGACAGGCCTATGGCTGACCAGCAGGAGTATCTACCCCCTACCCAATCCCAGAACTCAAACATATTGGCGGCATCGATACCGAAAGCCTCTACCTCTTTTTTGGCGGTAGAGACGGCTACAAAATGCTTCTTGATGTATTCTTTATCTTTTGCCTCTTT
>JAQUPI010000057.1 GCA_028716705.1 Candidatus Omnitrophota bacterium
CAGAAAGAATTAGAATTGATCTCCCGCCAGGAAGAGTTGGGCCGGCTCGAAGCTCAGCGCAAAATAGAGGAAGCCCAGCTCGAGGTAGAGCAAGAAGAGCAAAAACAGGACGAATTGCGCCTGCGCCAGGACAAATTGGCCCTGGAGAAGAAAGAAGCCGACAACAAGATCAGCGAGGCGAAAAAAGCGGCTTCCCAGGAAAAAATAATTACGGAGGCGATGTTAAAGAAGCAAAAAGAGGACAAGGCAAAGATAGAGAAAATTGAACGGTTATGGAAACGGGCAAGGAAATATTACGACCAGGAGAAATACGAAGCGGCGATCAAAGACTTTGAGGAGATCATCAGGTTGGAAGGCAATCCCCGCATAAAATACACACCTGACGCGAAGGTGTTTATTGAGAAGGCCAGATCAAGAATGGAGCAGGAAAAACAAGGCCCGATTGAGGCGAAAATTGAACTTTCCGAAATACAAATGCTTAACGAAGTCGCGAAAAAACAGGTGCCTCCATATTTAGATCCGCCCTTAAAAATGGAACCGCCGAAAGAGGCGGCTTATCTGATAGAACCCCCTGAAATCAGGAAGAAGCTAAAAGGGGCTAAGATCACAATGGACTTTGACAGGGTGGGAATGAAGTCCGTCATGGGGTTCCTTGCCCAGGAGTCCGGAATAAATTTTATTGCCTCTCAAAGAGTTTTGGAACTGGCGCCTATGGTAAGCGCCAGGTTCAAGGATACGGCGCTTGATGAAGTGATCAAGTATATAACCAAAAATTTAGGCCTCGTTTACCGTGTTGACAAGGAAGTTGTGTGGATCGCTTCTCCCGAAGAAGTAGATAACGAACCCATGGAAACCCGGATCTATTACCTTAATAAAGGAGGAGGCTTGTTTACGGAGTTCAGCCCGGTATCAGCCACCACTACAGAGACGGGCCTTGGGGGCAGTTCCGCCCAGATCAATAAAGTGTTGACTATAGAGGATACTTTGAAAGAGGTAATACCCTGGCCTGACGGCTCAAAGATCTCTTATGACAAACGCCTTAATGCCCTGCTTGTCAGGAATACCCCGCAGTACCTTCAGATGTTGGAAGATATACTTTTTAATATGGACGTAGAACCATTGCAGGTCCTTATCGAAGCCAGGTTCATTGAGGTAGACATTACCGATATTAAGGATTTTGGTGTCGATTGGAACCTTACGCAGGGCGAGTTCCCTTTTAGCAGGAAAAGCGACGGCAGTTTTCAGACAGGGCTTGGCCAAGGTACCGGGGTGAATTTCTCAGATTTTTCCAGGGCAACCGAAGGGTTAAACTTTACTTATAAGGGTTTACTTTCCAATTCTCAATTCCAGGCCGTGCTTCACGCGCTGGAAGAAAGCCGGAAGATCAAAACCCTTTCCAGCCCCCGCATAACCACGCTGAACAATCAGATGGCGACGATCAAGGTCGTGGAAGAATGGATCTATCCTACCAGGTACGAGTATGAGATCGTGCAGGTGGATTTGAACAGCGATGGTGATTTCACCGATACGGGAGAGACTACTTACAAAAACGTTCCCAAGGATTTCCTGCGCCGGGACGTGGGGCTTATCCTGAAGGTAATTCCGGCGGTAGGTGCCGATAAAAAGACCATAAACCTTTCCCTTATCCCTGAAGTAAGCGAGGCTACCGCGGACGGTTTTGTTTATACAGGTGACGTCCGGCTGCCGTTGTTTACTTCGCGAAACCTCTCTACATCCGTGGTCGTATCCAGCGGAGACACTGTCGTTCTGGGAGGGATGATCAGGGAAAGCCGCACAAAATCGGAAACCAAGGTACCTATATTGGGCGATATACCGATCTTCGGCGCTCTTTTTAAGAAGAATACCGACAATGTTGAGCGCAAGAATCTTTTGATCTTCGTTACCGCTAAAGTCCTTTCCTCCTCCGGGGAAGAGGTTGTAGTATTTAACAAGTGAGACAGATATGCAGCAACAATTAAATATAGAAGAAAGCCTGGTAAAGGAAGGGATAATCTCCGCGTCCCAGCTTCAGACTTTAAAGCTTGAACAGCAGCGAAGCGCGGTGACGTTAGTAGAGGCGATCCACAGGCTGAAATTCGTGCCGGAAGATGTTTTGATCGATTTTCTCTGTAAGAAACTGCGCCTTGTAAAATTCAATTTGGCCGATTTTACTCCGCCGAAGGAGATCCTTCAGCTTTTACCGGCGGATTTTACCTGGAAATACAGGGTTGTACCGTTATCCAGGGAACATGATGAGCTGGTAGTAGGGCTGATCGATCCATTGAATACCGCGTTGTTAGAAGAACTGCGATTCCGTACCGGATTATTCATCAAGCCCCAGCTGGTCCGGGAAGATGAATTAAACGACGCCCTGATCAAGTATTATGACAGGCGCAAAACAAAGAGGGCGGAGGGCGCAGGCGTGTCGGTGGAGGCCGCGGTAAAAGAGGTAAGCGAACCGACCATAGTTGAAGCCGTTAACCTTCTTCTTTTGCAGGCAGCCCGGGTGAACGCCTCTGACATCCATATTGAACCCCAGGAAGGGAAGATGCGCATTCATTTGCGCGTTGACGGGGTGCTTAAAGAGATAAGCCCGTTCGAACAGGACCTTTACAATGTGCTGGTTTCCCGCATAAAGATAATGTCGAACATGGATATAGCCGAAAGGCGGCTGCCGCAGGACGGCAGATTTAAGATCGACCTGGAAGAGGGTTCCATAGATGTGCGTGTTTCGGTAATACCCACTATCCAGGGGGAAAGCGTCGTGCTCAGGCTATTAAGACAGAATAAAAAACTCTTGACCATGCAAGAGTTAGGCATGGCAAAAGAAAACTTCAGTAAATATTTAAGGCTGATCCAGAGACCTTCCGGGATCGTCCTGGTTACGGGGCCCACAGGAAGCGGAAAGACTACTACGCTTTACGCTTCTTTAATGATAATAAAGAGCGCCGAAAGGAATATAATCACCATTGAAGACCCGGTAGAATACCAATTGGATTTTTGCCGTCAGATACAGGTAAATCCAAAGGTAAATCTTTTATTCTCCACCGGTTTACGTTCGATCTTAAGACATGACCCGGACATCATTATGGTAGGCGAGATCAGGGACCGCGAAACCGCGGAGATCGCCATCCAGGCAGCCCTGACCGGGCATCTGGTCCTTTCCACTCTGCATACAAATGACGCGGCGTCCGCGGTCACGCGCTTGATCGACATGGGTATCGAGCCTTTCCTGATCGCATCCTGCCTTAACGGCGTGGTGGCGCAGCGGCTGCTTAGAGTCCTTTGCCCGAAATGCAAGAAACCGATGGGCGAAGAGGCATTGAAGAATTCCTCTTTCAAGATCCCGAAGGAGATCACTGAGGACCAGAGGCGCAATATATACCAGGCGCAGGGGTGCCAGAATTGTTTACATACCGGATTTGCGGGTCGCGTTGGTATATATGAAATAATGGAGATGGAGCCTCAGATAGGCCGGCTTACGGTGGAAAAGGCCAGTTCAGAGCAGATCTCTTCGTATTGCCGGTCTAAGGGGATGGAATCTCTCTATGACGACGGCTGGAAGAAGGTAGCAAGCGGCACTACCAGCCCGCAGGAATTAATGCGCATATTAGGCGCTTAAAAAGAAACAGCGTTCATATTTTATACGGATGAAAACGCAAGAAGCCAAGGAAAAAGCGGAAAAAGGGTGCGGTTCTATTTTTAGGAACTTCCAGGTTTCGTATAAAAATAGGACCGTCCCCATTTTTATACTCGCGGCGGCCTGCTTTTTATTATACGCTAACTCGCTGAATAACGAATTTATTTCTGACGATATAGCCGCGATATTGAATAATCCCAATATATCGCAGGTCTTTTACCGGTTAAACCCTTTCAATATCTTAAATTCTTTGATCTACAGGGTTGCCGGTAATAATCCTTTCCCGCACCATCTGGTCAATGTTGTCCTGCACTTCTTCAATACTACGCTTGTTTTTTTCTTCCTGCGCCTGTTTTTCAAAATAGAAGCAAGTTTTCTGGGCGCCTGCTTATTCGCCGCTCATCCGATCCATACCGAAGCAGTTACCTGGATCTCCGGCAGGCCTTATATAATCACGAGCATATTTATTCTCGGGGCGTTTTTATTATATTACCGGGCTACTGGAAGAGGATCTTTAACGCGAAACAGAAAGTCCAATGTCAGCGATTATTTGCTTAGCCTCGTTATTTCTTCTTACTATATGTTCACCAGCCTTTCTTTTTATTTCGCGTTCCCTTTCTTTATCATCCTTTTTGACTTAACGTTCGGCTCCTGGCGCAGGAACTGGAAATGGTGGCTTCCGTTTATAGCGGTTACATCCATAAAGGTCCTTCTATTGTCAAGAAACATGATCTTTCAGAGGATAGATTTTGTGTCGCGTGAGATAGGCCAACAGGCGGGGCCTTCTAATTTCATTTTTAATCTGGCGTACTCCTTCTTTTCGCATTTAGGGCTTTTATTCTGGCCGGCGAGGCTGACGCTGTATCACGAACCCGCGGTCATTTCCCGGGAAGTTTTAGGCGCCGAAATTCTCGTGCTGGTAATTTTGGCGATAAGCCTGCCGTTCATTTTTAAAAGATCTAAGGAACTTTTCTTTGGGTTAGGACTCTTTATATTATTCCTCGCGCCTACGTACAGCCCGTTTATGGTCAGTTGGCTGGTGGCGGAGAGGTATCTTTATTTCCCATCCGTGATATTGAGCATATTACTGGCATTTATCTATGAGAAAAAAACCTCTAAGCAGAACGGCTCCGCTCCAATTTTGCTGGGAGCGGCGGTCTTTATCATCTGCGCGTCAGGAGTAAGGACAGTGGCCAGGAACGAGGACTGGAAAACGCAGGAAAGGTTTTGGCGGCAGACGGCTTTAGTTTCCAATAAAAGCCCCCGCGCGCACAATAACATGGGCGATGTTTATGGCCGGGAAGGCAACCTGGACGCGGCGATCAGGGAATTCAAAAAGGCGATAGAATTGCGGCCAAATTACGCCGACGCGTACCATAACCTCGCGCATATTTATCATGATAAAGGGAATATAGAAGAGGCGGTTAAATTTTACCGTGAAGCCATCTTTTTTAACCCTGACCTTTTTGAGTCGCGCCTTAATTTAGGATTAATATATATGAGCAGGGGCATGCTTGACTCGGCCCGGATCGAGCTAAAAGAAGCGGCCCGCATAAGGCCGCAGGATGAAAACGCGCGCAAAGCCCTGGCTATGGCGGCAGGATGAAGAAACGGGCATTTACATTAGTCGAAGTAATGGTGGCTATGGCGATATTCCTGATAATTTCGGGTATCGTCATGACGGTCATAGTCGCGGGTTTCCGCTCTTTTAACCAAGGCCAGAAGATAGCGCAGAGGGAGCAGAGGAAGAGGTTCGTTTTCTTTCGTTTAGGTAAAGAGCTTTCTTCGCTTACGCGCATAAGTTATCCCGGGAATTATTTTGAAGGCGAAGAAAATAGTTTTTTTTTGTGTACAGCCGGGAGGATAGCCTGATAGAATCCGGTTATGTCTTTAATCCTTCGGAGCACACCTTGGAGCATTTCTATCAGCAGCCGCCTGATTATAAAAGCAGCACTTATCAATCTAGAGAAGTCTTGCTGGAGGGTTTAAGCTACTGGACATTTACATATTGGGACGGCCAGGCATGGCAGAATACATGGCCGCAGCCACAGGAATTGCCGCGGATGGTAAAGGTAAACTTTAAATTCGAGGATGATAATAAAGACCAGGAATTCGCGGTAAATATCCCGATAGGGCCGTAAAAGTATTGATCTCATCTTTGGGGGCAGGGATGAGACATTAATGGAGCAAGAATGCGAAAGATTCGCATAAAGAGCGCACCCGTCATTAGAAGCAAAATGGCGGGTTTTTTATTTAGCTGTTTTCTCAGGAATAAAAGATCATGCAATTACTTAACTTATATAATTTTAGTTTTATTTGTATTTTTATCCGTCTGTACAGCTTGCGCCTTAACTGTTTCCAGCCCGAATTACAGTATGGGGGTCATTTCATTTATGCAGGGAGGCGGCGCGTCTTCCGGGGTGAGTAAGGCTAATTGGACCGCTGTCGGAGAAGGTATCGCCAGTTTACAACAGCTTCGCGCCGCCGGTTATTCTACGCTTCTGGCAGGGCAGTTATATCTTTTTGCGTCTCCGGAAGAAGGGATGAACTGGATAATTTCGAATATTCAGGCAAAAACAGACATTTTAGGTTTTATTATTCCGGAATCTGAATGGCAGAAAGATAACGACCCTTATTTTTACTGGGATGTAGATGTTTCTCCTCCCGAAAACATTGACGGGTACTCGGTTTCATTGGATAATCTGCCCGAGCTGGAAATAAACACGGACGAACCGGCGTATCAATTCTCTCCGGATAGCATATCTTCCGGAAAACACATTTTTTATGTCCTGCCTTACACTCCGGCCAGAGGATGGGAGCAGCAGAACCTGCTTTCCTTCCAGATCTGGGTCGACATTGACCCGCCTGTCGCCGGCTCAATACAGCCCCAGTCGGGCGCGCTTATCACAGATAATCTGATCCCAATAACCTGTTCTTTATATGATTCAGATTCGGGCATGGATGAGGCTTCCACGGTTTTGACCATAAACAATCAGCCGGCTTCTTTCGAGTATGATGAAGAAACACGGCTGCTTACCCACCAGCCCGCTTCCGCCTACGCCGAAGGGGATAACGCTGTCATGTTAAAGGCTGTTGACGCGGTGGGTAATTTCGTGGTCAATGGGTGGAATTTTATCGTGGATACGCTGGCGCCGGAAGGAAGCGTCCTGATCAACGGCGGCCAGGAGATCACGCGCTCTCCTTACGTTACGATAAATATCGAAGCAATTGACGCTACATCGGGGGTCAAAAATATTTATTTATCCAACGACGGGATCTTTGACACGGAATTAAACAATCCTTATCCATACAGCCCGTCCATATCTGACTGGCTGCTCCGCGAGCCGGAGGTAAGCGGGGTAAAATACGTTTACGCTAAATTCGAAGATTTTGCCGGGAACATTTCACCCACCTATAAAGACGAAATCTCCCTCGAGCTTATTACTCCCAGCACGCGCATTATTTCCGGTCCTCCCACGGTCACCGAGGAGACGGCGGCGGATTTCCTTTATGAATCTTCGAGGGAAGGCAGTAAGTTCAAATACAAAATAGACAACCTTGAATGGTCCGGATGGGTCGAGCAGAATACGGCGCATTTTGACGGCCTGGCGGAAGGAAACCATTATTTTTACGTAAAAAGCGGCTTCGATTCCAACGGCGACGGAGAGATTACCGCCGATGAAGAAGACCCGACACCGGCGCAGTGGTCATGGTCAATAAGGCCGAAAGGATATTTTGAGAAATTGCGTGAACGCATATTGTTCTGGAGGCGCTAAAAAGTGCTTTTCAACGTCTTTATAATTTTTAAAAAATTAATTACATCAAAAATGGAGGAGAAAATGATCTCAAGAGAATTCGCCAAAAGAGCCGGTTTATTTACCCGCGTCAGCCTGATATCTTTTTTGATCGGGGCAATATTTTTCTGGGAATACGCCTTTTCCCAGCTGCCGCAGGAGATATTTTTCCAAGCGAAGATCACTAAGAGCGACGGCAGCCTGCTTGTGGGCGCGAACAGCGTGACCTTCCGTTTATACTCGACTTCCAGCGGTGGCAGCGCGTTATGGAGTGAAACCCAGACTATCACTCCGGATACGTCAGGGATCGTTTCCTGTTACTTGGGAAGCGTAACGGGATTTCCGGAAAGCCTGGATTATAACGAAGCTTACTACTTATCGATAGAAGTAGCCGGCGACGGAGAGATGTCCCCGCGCATAAAATTGGTCCCATCTTTCTTTTCCCTTAATTCAGACCGTTTCGACGGGGTGGATTCGTCAGGGTTCTTGCGTTCGGACATCGAAGATACTATGGAAGCGCCTCTGACATTGACGAGTTACCTTGATTTGAATTACAGCGGGTCAGAAACCGCCTTAACGGTTACTCAGTCAGGCGGCGGGGATATACTCCGGCTTTACAGCGGAACTTCAGGCGTATTAGCCGTTAATAACGCGGGTAACGTCGGGATAGGGACGCTTAGCCCTTCGTTATTCAAGGTAGCGGCCGCGGGGAGCATGGGTCCTTCGGCTGATTCCACCTATGACTTAGGGAGCAACACCGTCCGTTGGCAAAATGTGTACGCTGATAACCTGCATGGGAATATTGTCTCCGAAGGGATCTCGCAAGGCGGTGTGCTTTTCGGTAAGGAATTAGGAGGCATAGGACAGGATATTTCCGAGCTGTATTGGGATGAAACGAATAATTTTCTTGGTATCGGAACATCTTCTCCCACGGCGCGCCTTCAGGTGGGTTTGCCCTCCGCCGAATCCGGGGTAGGGCATGCGGATACCGGAGAAGACGTTTATATCGCGGGGAACCTGGAAGTTGACGGCTCAACCTGGCTGGGAGACGCATCCGCGGATACCCTCCACGTCGAAGGCACGCTTGACGCTCCTAATGTGGATATGACCATTAATGATTTGACGATTAACAATGACCTGACCGTCAACAACAATGCGGCTATCGGTAATATTCTTACAGTGACGGGAAATGTGGGCATAGGCGTTACGGAGCCTACCGCAAAACTTGACGTTGACGGCACGGTTAAAATGACGGGCTTACAATTAACGGGCACGACTTCTTCCGGATACATATTGACTTCCAATAGCCTCGGAGTAGGGACCTGGCAGCCCGTACCTTCCGGGGCGGATAACCTGGGTAACCACATAGCTACCCAGAATATCGAATTAAACGGCAACTGGCTTTCCGGTGACGGGGAAGACGAAGGAGTCTTGGTTTCTGACGCAGGCAATGTGGGCATCGGAGTAAGCGATCCTTCCGCCCGGCTGCATATTTCCGCGGGCGGTGTGAGAGTAGGCGATATGACTTTGGGCGGATTCGTTAAGAATGACGATCTTGGAAATCTTTCCGGAGGAAATACTATATCGGCGGGAGATATTCCGGCATCGAATCTTGTGGAAGGTACAGGCATTGACCTGGCCGGTACGATGGCAGGAAGGATCATCGG
>JAQUPI010000058.1 GCA_028716705.1 Candidatus Omnitrophota bacterium
ATTACCGCGATCCGCAGCATAGTCCATGAGAACGCCTCTTTAAAGAAAGCTTGCAACATCTTCAATAACCTGAAAAATGGAGCCCACCGGAGCTAAAGGATTTTTCCAAATGAAAAAGGCGGCCTTCATACTTATCCTTTCCCTGGCATTTATGGCCGGTCTTACCGGCGGGGCCGCCGCCCAGGAGCTGCCCCGGGAGGATACCCTCGTCGTATTTTTTTCCCCTACCTGCCACAGATGCATGCAGATAAAATCGGAAGTTATGCCCGGAATAGAGAAAGATTTCCCCGGCATCCGGATCCAATACAAGGATATCTCCGAGATAGAAAATTATAAATTGATGGTACAGCTTAAGGAGAGGCACGGCTCAACCATAGAAAACGTTATGCCCGTATTTTATTTTAAGGGGCATTTACTGAACGGGACGGGCAGGGTGGAAAAGGGGCTCCGGGCCCTTATCAGCGGATCATTGCATGAGGCGCCCAGGAGAGGCAGCGAGGCCTCATCCGTAGATCTGATCGCGTATTTTAAAAGTTTCCAGCCGCTCGCGGTCGCCGGCGCCGGCCTCACCGACGGAATAAACCCCTGCGCGTTTACGGTGATCGTATTCTTCATCTCCTTCCTATCGCTGCAGGGTTACAGAAAAAGGGAAGTGATCCTTATCGGGCTTACTTTCGTATTCGCGGTATTCATGACTTATCTGGCCATAGGCATCGGCCTCTTTGGTTTCCTTTACAGGGCAGGCAACTTCTGGATGATCTCGAAGATCTTCAATCTTTCCGTGGGAGCGCTCAGTATATTGCTGGGATCATTTGCCCTTTATGATTTCTTTAAATTTAAAAAGACCAAAGACACAAAAGGGCTTTTGTTGCAGCTTCCGGAGGCCGTAAAAAGAAGGATACACTCCGTCATAGGGCAGCATTATAGAACACCCAAAACCGGGCAGAATTTAAGGCCGCATCTTTTGAAGCTTGCTTTAAGCGCGTTGACGGTCGGGTTTTTGGTTTCCCTGCTGGAGGCGGTCTGCACCGGGCAGGTTTATTTACCGACCATCACCTTCGTCCTTAAAACCACGCGGCTTAAATTCCAGGCCGTCGCGTACCTTTTGCTTTACAACCTGATGTTTATCGTTCCGCTGCTTATAGTATTCTTATTGGCGCTGTTGGGAGTGACATCCGAGCAATTCTCCCGCGCCATGAGGAAACA
This sequence comes from Candidatus Omnitrophota bacterium, assembly GCA_028716705.1. Lineage (GTDB taxonomy): Bacteria > Omnitrophota > Gorgyraeia > Gygaellales > Profunditerraquicolaceae > UBA1562. The sequence goes on from JAQUPI010000058.1 coordinate 1,207, forward strand.
CCTCGGAACCGTGAAGATACTGATGGCCGCGTTGTTTTTCGCCTTAGGCGTTTTTTTATTATGGAGGCCGTAATGAGAAGCTTGATTTTGATACTCATTTTTTTGTCTTTGCCCTTAGGGGGCTGCTATTCTAATGAGCAAGCCGGGGAAACCGGACAAGCGCCCGGCCCGGGAGCGGAAACCGGCCCCGACACCTGGGATTTCGGGCAGGTAAAAGAGGGGCAAGTCTTTAAGCATGCCTTTGCCCTTAAAAATGAATTTGAGATCCCTCTTACGATAAAAGACGTTAATACCTCCTGCGGGTGCACTGTTTCCCAGGCCAAGGATAAAGTCATTGCCCCGGGAGAGAGCACTTCAATAGACGTTAAGTTCAACAGCAAGGGTTATTCCGGAAGCGTTCAGCAGTTCGTTTATGTGCATACGGATAATCTTGACAAGCCTATCGTAAGGTTTATAATTAAGGCGGACGTAATAAAATAAACGGAGGACCGGGAAAATGTGGAGCCTTAGATTAAGGATGTGGTTATTGCTGGGGGTCCTGTTCGCCATAGTATACGCGGTGGTATCGATGTTGAGTTACGCCGCGGGTATAACCAGCTTTTATTTTTATCTTTTTCTTTCCCTGGCCATGATGTTCGTCCAGTACATGATCGGGCCTAAGCTGGTCGAATGGTCGATGCGCGTAAAATATATAAAAAGAGAGGAAAACCCGCGCCTGTTCCAGATGGTGGAAAGCCTGTCTATGCGCGCCGAAATACCCGTGCCTAAAATCGGCATTTCCCAGATAGCCCTGCCCAATGCCTTTGCCTTCGGAAGGGGCAAAAGGGACGGGCGCGTATGCGTTACGGAAGGCATCTTGAGATTATTGAACGAAGAAGAGCTAAAGGCGGTGCTCGGGCATGAGTTGACCCATATAAAGAATCGTGATGTTTTGACCATAACCATGCTTTCGGTCATACCCATGATAATGTATAGAATAGCGTGGCATTTCTTATTCTACGGGAGAAGGCGCGATGACAGAGGCAACACCGCGCTCATCGGATTGGTAGCGTTCCTCTTCTATTTTATCACCAACCTGCTTGTGCTTTATGCCTCTCGTATACGGGAGTATTTCGCGGATAGAGGATCCGTGCTTTTGGGAAATCAGCCTTCATCCCTGGCTTCAAGCCTCTATAAACTCGCGTACGGCTCGGCGCGCATGGACAAGGAATCATTAAAAGAAGTTGAGGGGCTGAAAGCTTTTTTTGTCAATGACCCATCGCGGGCGTTAAACGAGATCAGGGATCTAAGGCAGCTTGACCTGGACAAAAGCGGCACTATCGAAGCGTCCGAGCTGTTAACGCTTAAGCAAAAAACACTGCGTTTGACTTTTGCCGACAGGCTGCTGGAGGCGTTAGGCACCCACCCCAACATGCTTAAGCGCATAAAACATCTTTCCGAATTCAAGTCCTAAAACAGGGGAGATAGCGTTTTTAACAGGGACAGCGCCCTATTTTTTTCCCTTTCTTAAAATAGGGCGCTGTCCCTGATTATCCTGATTATCAATTGACATAACTTCATTTCTCCGTTATAATTATGAAGCCCAATTTAGTAAAATATAGGGCAGCTAAGGGCGCAATATCAGAGCTCAGGAGTATATAAATTATGGAACTAGACGATATTATTGCTCAAAGAAGGGAAAAATTAGGGAATCTTTCGCAAAAAAGCGGTAATTTATTCTATAACCGCCCTTTTGAAGGCCGCGTTGACATTGGGGAAGCCCTGCGGAATTTTCAGGAAGGCGGAAAAGTGAGCGTTTCCGGCAGGATCATCGCCAAGCGTGCCCATGGCAAGGTGTTTTTCCTGGATTTAAGGGATTCTACGGGCAAGATCCAGCTTTATGTCAAGCTCGACATTATCGGCAAAGAGAGATTCGATATCCTGCAGGATGTCGATATCGCGGACATCTTAAGCGTAAAAGGGGAGCTTTTCAAGACCCATGCCGGTGAACCTACGGTCAAGGCTGAAGATCTCCTGGTTATAGCGAAGGCCTTAAGGCCCTTGCCCGAAAAATGGCACGGCCTAAAAGATGTGGAGATCCGCTACAGGCAGCGCTATTTGGACCTGAATGCCAATGAAGAGGTAAAGAAGGTGTTCCTGACGCGTTCGCGGACCATCAAAGCGGTCAGGGATTTCCTCGACGCTAAAGGCTTTTTGGAAGTAGAGACCCCGATGATGCATCCCATACCCGGGGGCGCCGCGGGCAGGCCTTTTAAAACGCATCATAATGAATATAATACAGACCTTTATTTGAGGATCGCGCCCGAGCTGTATTTGAAGAAACTTTTGGTCGGAGGCCTGGATAAGGTTTATGAGATAAACCGCAGCTTCCGCAATGAAGGCGTTTCCACGAGGCATAATCCTGAGTTTACCATGCTTGAAGTTTATGCCGCCTTCGCCGATTACGAAGATATGATGCGCCTTTCGGAGGAGATGATCACTTATGCCGCCAAAGAAGTGCTGGGCGCGTTGAGTTTTACTTATCAGGATAAGACTATAGATCTAAGCACGCCCTGGCAAAGGCGTTCTTTCGGGGGTATGGTGAAGGAAAAATTCGGCATAGAACCCCGCGATGAACCGGAGATCATGTTAAAGAAGCTGCAGGGCGCAGGTTTTGCCCAGGGAGCGGGAAAGCTGACCCGTTCCCAGGTGGCCAAGCTCATAGAAGACATACTTGAACAACAGATGAATGTCAATCCCGCTTTTGTCACTGATTATTTCACAAACATGTCTCCTTTGGCTAAAAGCAGAAAAGAAGACCCTCTTATTTCTGAGAGGTTTGAGTTATACGTCGCCGGCATGGAAATTGGCAACGCTTATTCCGAGTTAAACGATCCCATAGAGCAAAAGAGGCGCCTCGAAGAAGAGATCAAGGATCTTCCTTCCGATGAAAAGAAGTCAATAGATGAGGATTTTCTTCTGGCGCTTGAGCACGGGATGCCGCCGGCAGGCGGCTTGGGCATCGGTATAGACAGGCTGGTAATGCTCTTCGCTAACCAGCCTTCCATCAGGGACGTAATTTTATTCCCGCTCTTGAGGCCGGAGAAATAAAGGGGCTGTCCCTAATTAAAATGAAAACGGAACTGTTCATAAGCTGGCGGTATTTATTTACAAGAAGGAAAGAAAAATTCATTTCGCTGATCAGCGTTATTTCTGTCCTGGGCATCGCCATCGGGGTGACGGCGCTGATCGTGGTCATCGGCGTAATGACCGGCTTTGACAAGGACCTCCGCGATAAGATCGTGGGTAATTATTCGCACATTATTATATCCAGCTATAAAGGCTTGAATGAGCAGGATTATCAGGCCTTAGCGGACAAACTTTACCGGAACAGGCAGATAAAAGGGGTAAGCCCCTACGTCCAAGGCCAGTTCCTGATCAAGGAAGAAAAGCGCCTCTTCGCGGTGGATTTGAAAGGCATAAATCCGGATACGGAATCCTCTGTAACCAAAATAAAAGAATATCTTATCGCCGGGAGCGTGGACGATCTGGGGCCGGACCGGGTCATAGTGGGCAAGGAGTTGGCTTTATATTTCGGATTAATGCCGGGCTCAGATATTACCACTTATTCGCCCTTCGGCAAGGAGCGCGTACTGAAGGTGGCGGGAATATTTAATTCCGGGATGTACGAATACGATCTAAAACTGGTTTTTACGGATATCGGGACCGCGCAGGATATCCTGGGTTTAAAGGATAAATACAGCGCTATCGCCGTAAAGCTGGATAATCTTAACCTGGCGGATAAGGTCAAAAACGAATTGAGCGCGCTGCTCGGGTTTGATTATAACCTGAAGACCTGGATGGAAACGAACCAGAATTTTTTCGCCGCCCTGAAATTGGAAAAATTGACCATGTTCATTATTTTAACCCTGATAATCCTGGTCGCCTCCTTTAATATCATCAGCACGCTGGTGGTCATGGTCGTGGAAAAGACCCGTGACATAGGCATATTGAAATCCATAGGGATGACCTCCGCGGGGATAAGAAGGATCTTCGCCTGCGAAGGACTGATCATCGGGTCCTTCGGTATTTTCTTCGGCGCCGCCGGAGGCATAGGTTTATGCGGCCTGTTAAAAAAGTACCAATTCATAAAGCTGCCGCAGGACATTTATTACATCGACAGGCTTCCCGTCTATATAGAATTCTGGCCGGATATCGCCTTGATCCTTTTGGCGGCGGCGGCCATTATTCTTATTTCGACGATCTATCCGGCTGTTAAGGCGTCCAGGTTGAACCCTGTTGAGGCGTTGAGATATGAGTAAAAACGGGGTCAGAATTTCTGACAGCCGAAGTGTAAAAAATAATTCTGACCCCGTTTTTCGAGCTGCTAGGTAATATGTTAGAAGCGAAAGATATCCGTAAGATTTATTATAACGGCGCGAAACAATTAGAAGTCTTGAAAGGCGTAAATTTAAGCATAGATGACGGAAAATTCGCGGCGATCGTGGGGCCTTCCGGAGCGGGAAAGTCTACCCTTTTGCATATTTTAGGGGGCCTGGATATCCCGACGCAAGGCGAAGTGATCTTCGAGGGAAAAGATATTTACAGATTAAGCGACGCGCAGCTTTCCGGGATAAGGAACAGAAGGATAGGGTTTGTATTCCAATTCTATCATCTGCTCGGGGAATTCAACGTCCTGGAAAACGTGGCCATGCCCGCGCTGATCAATACGAGATCCCCCGGCAGGCAGGAGGCCCCAAAGGCGCGCGAGCAGGCGTTGAGGCTTTTGCGGGATATGGGCTTGGGCGAAAGGGTAAAACATTTCCCCAGCGAGCTTTCCGGAGGGGAACAGCAGAGAGTCGCCATAGCGAGGGCGCTGATGAACGATCCCGCGCTGCTTTTATGCGACGAGCCTACCGGCAACCTTGATTCCGAGACCAGCGCGGAGATCATGGGATTGGTAAAGAAAATAAGCCAGGAAAACCGCATGTCCGTGGTCCTGGTCACGCATAACGCGGAATTGGCAAAAACGGCGCAGATAGTATATAATTTGAAAGATGGGATCCTTATTTGATCAGGGGCACTACCCGGAGGCAAAATGAAAATTTACATCAACGGAAAATTTTACGATAAACAAGACGCGAAGATATCCGTGTTTGACCACGGGCTTTTATACGGCGACGGAGTTTTCGAGGGCATCCGTTCTTATAATCGGCTTGTTTTTAAACTGAAAGAGCATGTGGACAGGCTCTTTGAGTCGGCGCATTCTATTATGTTGAAAATCCCCCTGACTAAAGAACAGGTAATAAAGGCGGTTATTTCTTCCTTAAAAGAGAACGGGCTTTCCGACGCCTATATCAGGCTGGTGGTAACCAGGGGGGAAGGGGATCTTGGTCTCGACCCGCGTAAATGCGTTGGCGGGGCCACCGTGGTCATCATCGCGGATAAGATCGCTTTATATCCGGAAAGATTTTACAAGAACGGGCTGGAAATCGTTACCGTGCCCACAGTAAGGAACCTTCCCGAAGCGCTTAACCCGCAGATCAAGTCTTTGAATTACCTGAATAACATCCTGGCAAAGATCGAAGCTACAGCCGCCGGATGCGAAGAGGCGATAATGCTGGATTCGCTGGGGTACGTCGCCGAATGCACGGGGGATAATATCTTCATCGTGAAATCAAGCCATCTTTATACGCCCCCGCAGTGTATGGGGACTTTAAGGGGCATCACCCGCGACAGCGTTTTAGAGCTGGCTAAGGTAAATAAGGTCCCGGTGCATGAGCACGTGCTTACGCGCCATGAGGTTTACATTTCGGATGAGTGTTTTCTTACTGGGACCGCGGCGGAGATCATCCCCGTGGTTAAAGTCGACGGCCGGATGATCGGCTCCGGCAAGCCGGGAAAGATCACCTTGAATTTAATGAAAAAATTCAAAGAGCTGACAAAGAAAGAAGGCACCAGATATTAACCGAAGGGACGCCCTTTTTGCTGAAGCTAAGGGTGTCCCAAATTGAGAAAAAAAGGGACACCCTCCCGATTGGCAAAAAGGGTGTCCCCCGATTGGCAAAAAGGGTGTCCCTATGATTTGTAATATATGCGGTAAAAATCCGGCAACCGTTCATCTGACCGAGATCATCGATGATCAGATGAACGAGCTGCACCTGTGCGAAGAGTGCGCCCGCCAAAAAAGCATGCAGATGGAGCAGCAGTTTGGATTGAGCGAACTTTTAGGCGGCATGGCGGGTTTTGAAAAAGCGGCCCCCAAAGAAAAGGAATCCGCCGCCCCGCAGGTCAAATGCGCGAATTGCGGGCTCTCGTATTCTGATTTCAAGAAGATCGGCAGGCTCGGCTGCAGCGAGTGTTATGACGCTTTCAAAAAATATCTTGGGCCGCTTTTAAAGAAGATCCACGGCTCGATAATCCATTTTGGGAAATCTCCGTATAAGGCGTCCGTAAAGCAGCCGGATAAGAGAGCTGAGCTGCAGGAATTGCGTAACCAGCTGCAAAACGCCGTAGATACAGAAGCGTTCGAGGAAGCGGCCAGGATACGCGACAAGATAAAAGTACTCGAGAAGAGGGAAAAGGCATGAATTTAAATGACCTGATGAACCATACCAGCGAATGGCTTAAGGGGACAGGCCCTAACTCTGACATAGTCATATCCAGCCGCATACGCTTGGCCCGCAATCTGGAAAAGCTGCCTTTTCCTAATTGGTCGGATAATAAACAGAGCGAAGAATCGCTTAAAAAAATATCCGAAGCGGCCGGAAAAGCGGATTCCCTTAAATCAGCCGCGACTTTTGAGTTGGCTCAACTGGACCCCGTGGACAGGCAATTTTTAGTGGAAAGGCACCTGATGTCCAGGGAACACGCGCAAAAGACGGATCATAAGGCCGTGACCGTCGACCCGGAAGAAGTTGTGTCGATCATGATCAACGAAGAAGACCATATCAGGATGCAGGTCATGCGTTCGGGATTCAACCTCTTCGAGGCCTGGGATATCATCAATAAGATCGACGACGGGCTGGCAAAGGAATTAAATTTCGCCTTTTCCGCCGAATGGGGTTACCTGACCGCCTGCCCGACAAATACGGGTACCGGCATGCGCGGTTCGGTCATGCTGCACCTGCCGGCCTTGGTGATGACGAACATCATTAACCGCGTGCTTTCAGCCATCGCCAAGCTGAGCTTTACCACTCGCGGATTTTACGGGGAAGGCACCCAGGCGGCGGGGAATTTTTTCCAGGTGTCGAACCAGGTTTCGCTGGGCCACAGCGAAAGCGATATTATCGAAAACATAAACGGACTCATCATTCAGATCATCGAACAGGAGACACAGGCGAGAGAAACGTTGTTTTCGCGCAACCG
>JAQUPI010000059.1 GCA_028716705.1 Candidatus Omnitrophota bacterium
TTTTACCATCAAAACCAAAATGTCCCAGCCGGAATTCGGCTTTGGGAATATTAGAATGGCTTTTGAAGAGAAACTTGCCCAGGGCAGGGGCCCTGGCTTAACCGCCAGGTCCGTAGTGATGCTGCCCGGAAAAATCATCGAGGGTGCTGCCCGGGGCGCGACTGATGTTTCGAAGGCGGTTTTTAGCGGCACTTACGCGGTTGCCAATTTATTTAAAAAAGCAGTTGTTGCAACGGTAAAAAAAATAAAGGGGTAAAAATGCGTAAAACTTTTGCCTGGTATTTTTTATTGTTTTCATTTTTCTTTTTTACGCCTGTTGCGGCAGAGCAGGAATGCACAACGCAGCCACAAGCTTTGATCGATTCCCGGGATATCCCTTATAATAGGACGCCGATTAATAAATTAGGAAGGGGGTTTATCAATGCTTTGACTTGTATATTGGAAATCCCCGGAGAAGCAATCAAGGTGGGGCAGGAAAAAGACCCGCTTACCGGAATGACTTTGGGTGTAGTAGAGGGTTTTTGTACTGCCGGCTTACGCGGATTAACCGGATTATTTGATGTGGTAACATTTGCGATTCCGCCGTATAATAAGCCTTTAATGCAGCCGGAATATGCGTTACAGAGTTTCCTGGTAAAGAGCAAGGAGATTCCTAAGCCGCCGATGAAGACAATCGAAGCTAACGTGCAGAAATAAGTTTTTCTACAAAAAGGAGGAGGGTTTATGCGGCAGAAGATTTGGATTTTGTTCTTCGCAGTAAGCTTTTTTCTGTTTTTATTTTCTGCGGGAGTAGTTTTGGCTCAGGATGCATCCACAGGCACCGTTTTAGCTACGGGGACAAATGCGGTTCAGCAGCAAAAAGATGAGATCAAAGAAAATGCGCAGGCAGCAAAACAGGAAGAAGCTTCGATTAAGCAACAGATCGACCAGGCAATAAAATCAGGGGATAAAGCAACAGCTGAAAGTTTAAGAGCGCAATTAAAGCAAGTACATGAGGCGAATCTGCAGGAAAAAATCGAGGATCGGCAAGATTTAAAAGAAGCAAGGCAGGAGATGGGGAATCCTCCGGGATATAACCCACCAGGCCAAGGCGCAGGGAATCCTCCGGGATACAATCCTCCGGGCGCTGGCCCAAATAATCCACCAGGATATAATCCCCCTGGGCAAGGCGCAGGAAACCCTCCTGGATATAACCCCCCAGGTGCTGGGCCGGATAATCCTCCAGGGTATAATCCGCCAGGGAGAGGTGCTGGCAATCCTCCGGGATATAATCCTCCTGGGCAAGGTGCAGGTAATCCCCCGGGATATGATCCACCCGGAAAAGGCCCTGGACCAAAAGCTGGTGCAGGTAAAAAAAATAGGTTATAATAAGTTGTAGAAAATAGATTACATGGAGGTCCTCCTAATCCTTATTATCGCGGGAGGACCACCATTTCCTGAAGCAAGATAATGAAATGGTGGGTGTAGCTCAATTTTAATGAGGCCACAACTTACGAACACGCAAGTGCGAGTAAGTTGTTTGGCCGAATTAATCCCGCCGGTTTTTGGCGGGAGGTTAGATTGCAAAATTTTTAAAGTTTAGGTTTTTTTATGGTGGGTGTAGCTCAATTGGTTAGAGCGTTAGACTGTGGCTCTAAAGGTCGCGGGTTCGACTCCCGTCACCCACCCCAACATATCCTATCTCTCTGTGCCGCAATGAGTTAGGACAAGTATCCGACGGATAAACCCGCCGAAGATTTTTCATGTAGCGACGTCCCTAGGAGTTGGGGCGTTTTTCCCGTAGAGAAATCCTAGAATATTCCATAATTAAATCTGCGTCGGAAAAGAGAGTTTTTGGGCAAGAAAATATTGGCGAATTTGGCCAAAACCTCTCCTAGTTTTTGCCCGCTAGTTTATGGCTATTTTGCGATATTGTCGAATATTGACTAGTCAAAATATGCCATAAACTAAGAAATAGGCCAGTTTTTTGAGGATAAGATAGAGAGGTTCTTCTGTCGCTCCGTATTTCTGTGTGAGCGGAAGGGGATATCTTTCGAATTTACCAATAACTGTGTGCGGAGAGGTAGTCCCTTTGTGCAATATTAATGCCCGGGTAAAATATCTTTCAGGAATACCGCATAATTGAAAACAATTGATAAGGTATGGCGTTGAGGCTATAATACAAATACGAGAGAGAGAAATCGCTTCTTAAACTTTAAAAAATAAGATTTCACCCAATAAAAAAAGAGGCCATATGTTGCGAGTCCGCAGCGAAGGTTTAATCCTTGAAAGTTCGCAGAATGAATTTGAGAATCAAGCGGTCTTAAACCCCGCCTGTATCGAAAAAGACGGCACCACGCATATGTTCTATCGGGCTGTCAGCAAAGTAGATATGCGTTCTTCAATCGGCTACTGTCAACTGGTGGATAATAAAGTCGTCGTGCGTTCCAAGAAGCCCGTGCTCTTTCCCGAATACGATTACGAGAGAAAAGGGGTTGAGGATCCGCGCATCGTCTTTCTGGACGGCATCTATTACCTTTTTTATACGGTCTATGACGGTACTAACGCCCTCTTTGCCTATGCCACTAGCAGTGACCTTATCAATTTTCAAAAACATGGCATTATCTCTCCGCGTTTCACCTATGCTGAGGCAGGGAGGCTTTTTGGTAATTCTCCCGTAACAATCAGAGAGAAATATTTTTTCTTTGAGTCATATATAAAAGACCGACAGGGAGGCGATATCCTGCTGTGGGAAAAGGATGCGTTTATCTTCCCGAAGAAAATAAATAACAGATTCGCCCTCGTCCACCGGGTGCTGCCCGGGATACAGGTGATCTATTTTGATGATTTTAAAGAACTCACCGATGACTATTGGAGGGAGTATCTTAAAGACCTAGGTCGATATGTGATGCTTGATCCCGAATACAGGTTTGAGAGCCGCAATATCGGTGGCGGGTGTCCTCCTATCGAGACAATGGACGGTTGGCTTTTAATTTATCACGCGGTCGAGGATTCTCACTTAGGTAGAATTTACCATGCCGCAGCCGCGCTATTTGATCTCGATGATCCTACAAAAGTAATCGCACGTATGAAGAAACCGTTGTTTTCTCCGGGCCAGCAGTGGGAGAAAAAGGGCGATGTCAACAATGTAGTCTTTCCTACGGGTACCGTGATAAAAGACGGCAGGCTCTATATTTATTACGGTGCGGCAGACAAACGCATTGCGGCAAAATCTGTGGATATGGAGGATTTACTGAGAGAACTCAAGAGAAACACAGTGCAGAGATGAAAGAAGCAATCAAGATTGCCTATGTCTCAACATTTCCTCCCCGGGAGTGCGGCATAGCTACTTTTACCGCAGACCTTACGGCGGCAATGGATGATTTGCTTGCACCCGCTTTCGAGTCCAGGGTAGCCGCGGTCAATATAGACGATATATCGCGTTACCACTATCCGAGAAAAGTCATATTTCAGATAGACCAGTATTCCCGGCAGGAATATGTTGAGACGGCCGAAAAGATCAACAGGATGAATGATATCAAGCTTGTCAATATCCAGCATGAATTCGGCATCTTCGGAGGAAAGTACGGCGCGCATATCCTTTCCTTTTTAGAGGTACTCAAGAAGCCATCGATCGTGACTTTTCACAGTATCCTGCCTTCTCCGGACAAAGAGTTTTACAATATAGTCCGTTCGATAGCCGAAAAAGCAAGCGGCTTAACGGCAATGACTAATCTCTCAAGAGAAATAATTATTAGAGAATATGGGGTAGCTGACGAAAAAATTTCGGTGATACCGCACGGCATCCATTCTATGCCATATAACTCCAGCGCAAGGCATAAGTCCGCTTTAGGAATTTCTAAAAAAGTAAACCTTTTGACATTCGGATTCCTAAATAGAGGAAAGGGGCTGGAATATGTCATAGAAGCGCTTCCTAAAGTCGTTAAGGCCTATCCGGATCTTATATACATAATTTTAGGCGTTACTCATCCGAATGTCCTAAAAGAAGAAGGGGAAAGCTACCGTAATTTCCTTATTCAAAAGGTCCGCTATCTTAATCTTTCTTCCCACGTGAACTTCTATAATGAATACGTTTCTCTAGATGAACTCCTTAATTTCTTGAAGGCTGCGGATATTTATATCGCAACCTCTCTCAATCCGAATCAGGCCGTTTCAGGCACGCTTTCTTATGCGCTGGGTTCAGGAAGGCCGGTAATTTCCACCTCTTTTGCACAAGCCAAGGAGCTTATTACCTCGGAGGCAGGGATATTAGTTAATTTTAGGGATCCTGGTTCTTATGCTGAAGCCATTATGAGGCTTTTGAAAGATCCTTCCTTGAGAGAGCAGATGGGAAAGAATGCGTATTTTAGGACCCGCAATATGACATGGGAAAATGTTGCCCTTGAGTATTCAAAGTTATTCTCAAAATATTCCCTCGACATCGCCGAAGTAAGCGAGCACAAAAAAATTCCCCGCGTTAACCTAAATCACATGTTTCGCCTGACAGATAATTTCGGGATCATACAGTTCGCCAAGCTATCTTTACCGGATATCTCATCGGGTTATACGCTCGATGATAATGCGCGAGCCTTGATAGTTGCGTGTGTGTGTTATGGCGAATTGGGAAGAGCGCTTAAGGCGGTTTATCCTGATAAGCAGAAAAGTGAACTACTCAAGCGCATAGAAATATATTTAGGCTTCATCGAGTCTGCTTTAGGGGAGGATCGCGTGTTTTGTAATTATATAAGATCTGACAGGTCAGTAGATCTCGAACTTAACAAAAAGGACAATCTTGATGATGCTAACGGCCGGGCTCTTTGGGCATTGGCGGTTGTTGCCGCGGCCGATTACCTGCCGGACAGCGCAAGGAATAAAGCCATCTTCTTATTAAAGAAAAGGATAGAAATATACAAGATGTTTGAATCTCCGCGGTCAATTGCTTTTTACGCAAAGGGGGTGAGTTTCCTCTTAAAAAAGATGCAAGAGATTGGAGGTAAGGACTTAAAGGAGCTGTTAGTCGCTCACTGCGACAGGTTGATATCGTTATATCGAGGTGTATCTTCCGAGGAGTGGCAGTGGTTTGAAAGTTACTTGACTTACTCGAACGCTATTTTGCCGGAGGCTCTTATTTTGGGATATAAGCATACCGGTAATAGGGAATATTTGGATATAGGAACTAAGACGTTGGATTTTCTGATAGGCAAGACTTTTGTCAGTGGGATATATATGCCAATAGGCCAGGATGGTTGGCATCATAGGATTGGAGAACGCCGCTATTTTGATCAACAACCGGAGGATGTATCGGCGATGGTTTGCGCTCTTGCTACGGCGCATTCAATAACTGGAAAGGATTCTTATAAAAAACTTATGTATGAAGCTTTTAACTGGTTTTTAGGCGATAACAGTCTGAAACAGGTTGTTTACGATAGGGTCACGGGGGGATGTTATGATGGTGTAGGAGAGAGAAATATTAATCTCAATCAGGGGGCTGAGTCTATTACGTCGTACCTTTTGGCAAGGTTCGCTATAATATGAAAATGATTAAGTCTGGTTAAGAAGGGTTAAGTATAATTAAGGTTAGAGCAACAAATAGTAACAGGATTAAGCAGTTGGTTCGAGTCCCGTCAGGGACCCCATATCTTCGTTCGCCGTTTCGGCGAGCGTTTTGAATTCAGAAGTATAAGAAATTATTAGGTTTCCATCGAGGAGCTTCAGGTTCGATACAGCCCGGAGCAAAAAATCGCGCTGGGCTTCGAAATTTGCCTCCGCTGCGATGTAACTGGCTTGGTGAGCAAGAGTTAAGAAGTTTTTGAAGCGTTCGTGCCAGTCCCCGTCAGGGTTACCCCCATCCAAATTATCGAACTTCTTATTAATTAGCTGGGCTTTTTCCCGCTTATATTCTTCTTCACCGATAACGCCGCGCACTAATAGATCAAGCAAGCGTTTTAGCTGGTCGTCAATTTCCTGGTTCTTAATTTCAGCAGATACGCGATTATGTACGCGCTCGGCGTTAGCGAGAGTGATTTCTCTATTGAGCTCTTGCATCATGTAGGAAAAAGCCCGATCATCCAGCGCAACTTTCAAGATGGCCTCTTTGACTTGTTGGGCGAGATTTTCCTCTCTAATAAAAACCGATGACTGCGGGCAGGGATCGCGTTTCTTTCCGCAGTGATAATAGCGATGACCCTTTTGGACTTCGGCTGTTATTTGGCAGCCGCATTCAGCACACCTTATTAACCCTCTAAATACAAAATAATGTTTTTTAGTCAAAGATTGGCGGCTGCGAAACTTTATAATCTCCTGCACCTTATCAAACAATTGCTTTTCGATGATAGCCGGATGAGTTCCCTGGAAAATCTCGCCCTTATACACAAAGAGGCCAAGATAGAAGGGATTCGTCAATATGCGGTGGACGTTGCTGTAAGAGAGGGGACGTTTGCGCCTCTTGCTCACCAAGCCCAAAGCCGTCGCCAATTTTCTCAACTGGTCTTGAGTATAGTTACCTTCAGCGCACAAGGCATACAACTTCTTCACTAATGGCGCGGCCGCCTCATCTACAATTATTTTATTTCTGTCGTTAAGATAGCCGATAGGCGAAAAGCCGGGGAATTCGCCAAGCCTTACTTTCTCGCGCAAGCCACGCTTTGTATTCTCGCTCAGATTATCAACATAGTATTTAGACTGTCCGAAAATAATGTTGAGCATGAATTTGCCTTGTGCGCTGTTATCAAAACGATAAGTAGGAAATTTGAGGTCAATAATCTTACCAGTATCTACTAAATAAATTATCTTCCCGCCGTCTATCGAGTTGCGCGCAAGTCTATCCGGATGCCAAGCGATTACGCCGGACGCTTCGCCTTTTTCAATTCTCTTAATCATTTCGTTAAATATCGGGCGTCCGGGCGACTTCGCTGTCCGCGCTTCCTGAAACTCTTGCACTATTACAAGATTCTCTTTTTTTGCGTATTCGCGGACTTCGTTTAACTGCGATTGAATAGAGAGGACTTGTTTATCTTCAGTATCGGTAGACTTGCGCGCATATAAGAAGTATTTCATTAAACACCTCCTTTAGGAAATTGGCGACGGCTTTGCCAAGAATTGGCGTTACACCGCAGAGGGTCTGCTCGTAGAGCAGACAGTTATAAGATTTTGAGCCCTCAATAGCTCAAAATATTTTAACAGGCAAATTTCGAAGCCCAGCGCGATTTTTTGCTCCGGGCTGTATCGAACCTGAAGCTCCTCGATGGAAACCTAATAATTTCTTATACTTCTGAATTCAAAACGCTCGCCGAAACGGCGAACGAAGATATGGGGTCCAGATATTCTAGGAATCGAATCAAATTTTGATCGCCCAACCTCTGAAACCCCCGCCTTTCGTTTTTGTTTTCTAATACCCGGTAAAGCTGGTCTCTAAGGAAACAGCTTAAATGCACCGCGCCCTTGGGGGCGCTCCCGCATCTCGCGTTCAATGGCGCTCGCTTGGCCGCTCGCTTCGAGCTTTTGCAATGCGTGTGCGGCGCAGCTGGTGTTGCGGCCGGGTGGGGGCGGCCGCAACACCAGCGTCCTCACCCGGCACGTTCTTACAAGCTAAAAACAAAATTTTTTTAGAGGTTCGTCCGCTGCCGCTATTACTCCCCGAAGGTAGCTTCGAACGCGGCATTGCTGCGCCTCTCCCGATCAACACTTTAAAGCAAAACTTATGGGGCGGGCGTGGTGCGGGCACGCCCGCCCCACAATTACGCTCGTTGCTTCAAAGAACAAAAAAAGAAAATTTTTAAAAAGAAGA
>JAQUPI010000060.1 GCA_028716705.1 Candidatus Omnitrophota bacterium
TTCAGGTACGAAAGGAAGGAATGCTATAATCCCCGCAACTATCAAAGCTGCAAGTATCGATATCTGGATACAATTCCCCTTGCCCGAACTGCCATTTTTCTTGACCATTTTTCCTCCCGGGTTTTAACAGGATAAATTTGCTTTTTTACCTAAACCTTCTTTCAAAAACCGCGCACTCGCCATCCGGGATTCATAATCGTTGCTCCCATCAAGGCTGCGCCAACCGGATGCAGGATGTGACCCGGAAATGACAATCCCGAATTTATCCCTATTCCGGTAAAGCACGGAGTTGGGGAGAAGCACCAGCGTATGAATATATATGTCATCGATAAACTCAAGATTTCTCTGCAGGAAACGCAAAGTTATCGATATATCTTTCTGCGTCTCTCCGGGGAAACCCACTATAACATTAACCGCCGACCTAATCCCCGCCTCGTGGGTATCCCGTATCACATTTTCCGCGACTCCGACGTCAAAACTTTTCCCCATCATTTTCACAACCTTAGGGCTGGCGCTTTCGAGGCCATAGCTGACAAAAGAAAATCCTGCTTCTTTCATTTTCCTAAAGAAAGCGCGGTCCATGCCCTTTTTGATTCTCGCCTGCCCTCCCCATTGAAAAAAGTTCAGCTTATTCTTTATAAGCAGGTCTGCCAAGTCTTCGAACTGGCGCATATCGCCGTTTATTGCCGAATCATTAAAGAAAACATACTTTAAAGAAGGGTGTTTCTCGAACTGGAACGACAGCTCGGAATAAATGTTTAGCGCGCTTCTTCTGCGAAATGGCTGTAAAAGCATGGCTTCTTCGCAAAACAAGCAGCAATTGGAACACCCCCTGTTTGTAGCGATACCGATACCTTTCATTTCGTATAGCCTTAAGTCGAAATCCGAAAAATCCGAAAAAGGAGTCGCGTCAAGATCCTGGATAAGGGGTTCCTTGCCGCAGTTTACGATACTATTGTCTTGACCTCTGTAGACAAACCCCGGGCAAAATGAGAATTGCCCCTTCTCTTCCAGCTGCCTGACCAATTTTACCAAAGACACCTCCCCTTCGCCCAGGCAAACCGCGTCTACGTTAGGATTTTCTATAACCCGCAGGGGGAACCCCTCCCGGAAACAAGGATACCCCCCGAAGACAATCTTCAAAGAGGGATCTTTTTGTTTCATTCTAGAGGCAATTTCTTCGCTAAACCATCTGGAAGAATCATAAATGCTAAACCCGACCACCTGTATATCCTTCTCTAACACCTCATCTACCAAAAGATTTATGTAGTGGTCATGCTGGCTCATAAATTCCAGCACTTTATCCTTATCATGCCAATCCAGGGAAGCCACGCTCGGCCAACGTGCGTCTGTCCTAACCCTGGATTCATTATACCTCTGGAGCTGGATGTTAAAATCAAAACAAAAAACATCATTGCCGCCCTCCTTCAAACAAGCGGAAAGAAGGGCCAGGTTGTATGGGGCGATAAGGATAAAACTAAAAGGACAAGTTATTAAAGCAACTCTCATTTCAGATCCCGCAAATCAAGACTCGCAAAAATAAGACAAACTCTGAAGATCAACGTTCTACGGCATCGTCCGGAAGAACGGTTCCCCCCGGACAAAAGGTATTTTTCCTCAACAAAAACCTGTTAAAACCTATTCTCAGCAATTCACAGATGACAACCGGGATCCTGTTTAACCCGTATTTGGACCTGCCATGAGTACGCGGAAAATGGTTTATTTTTATTTCCGTGACCCTGAATCCCGCAAAAGACGCAAACAAAGGTACATACCTATGCATATTACCACAAAAAACCAGCTTATCGATAACTTCTCTTCTGTAAGCCTTAAAGGCACATCCCGTATCATGAATCTTAACTCCAAAAACCAGTGAAATTAAAGCATTGGCTGCGATAGAAGGAAAAGCCCTGGTCAGGTAATAGTCCTTTCTGTCCACACGCCAGCCGTTAACTAAATCATACCCCTCCCTTAATTTATCCAGCATCCGGCAGAGGTCGGACGGATCATTCTGCAGGTCTGCATCCATAGTGATAATTTCTTCGCCTTTGGCGCAGGAAAATGCCGCCGCAGTAGCCTGTGTCTGCCCATACCTTTTTCTTAAACGGACAACCCTGACTTTTTTGTTTTTTTCTCTCTCTAACAAATCTCCGCCCTTATCGGTACTTCCGTCATCTGCAAAAATTATTTCATAATCGTATTGGCCGGCTTCAAGCACTCCTTTCAGTTTTTTCAAAAGAGGAATTAAATTATCGCGCTCATTAAAAAAGGGAATTACCACCGAAATCATATCAGGACACGCTCATAGTTAAAACAGGTTCATTTCCAAGAAGTTGAATAAACAGCCCATATCGAGCTTTATGCAATTCCCGAGCTCCACTCTCATGGCGCACCAGCAGGAATCGCAGAAGCGGGGAACAAGACTGCTGAAAGAACGGCTTAATCCGTTTTTTAAAACGTTTGCCCCCTCGGGGCCAACAGGTCTATCGCAATATGAAATATCGCCTTTAGCGTCTATCCTGCAATAAACAAAACCTCCCGGGCATTTGACGCGAACCGGATCCGGCCATAGCAAAAGGTGCTTTAAACCGGATAGCGAATTGTTTATATGCCGGTCCCCTTTCATTTTCAGCGAAATCAACCTATGTACGGCTTTTCGATATTGCTCCTCTGCGGGCAGGACAAGACAGGCATTGCCTGGGTTGAGAAGATGACTGACAAGCGGCTGAAATACCGTACGCACATCGAAACTTTTGGATAGATCAAGCACGTGTTCAAAAGAATCCAGGTTTTGCCTGCAGAGCACGGTTAATAAACCGACTTTTACGCCATAGCTTCTGGCAATCTCTATCCCTGATAAAACATTGTCATAAGCCCCATCTCCCCGCAAAGAGTCGTTTACTTTTCTGGGGCCGAGGATACAAAATATTATCTTATCTAAATTACGTATATCCCCAGCCCGCCTGGAAAGCAACCCTGCATTGGTATGCAACATTGTATAAATTCCCTTATTATGGGCATAATTTATAATTTCCTTAAGGTCCTGCCTGACAAAAGGCTCCCCACCGGTAAAAATTATTATACGGGTCTTCATGTCCGACAACTGGTTAAGGACAGAAAATACTTCTTCGGTATTCAGTTCGGCCTGAGGGCTCTCCCAGCGGTTACAGTATACGCAATGCCGGTCGCATTTATCGGTCAAAGACCAGCTTACTATCGCCGGGCTTTTCTTATTCAAGAACCTGGCGCCAAGAACTGCTAAGCCGGCGTGCAATAACTCCTTCATCTTATTTTACCTCGGTGTTTTATTTTCCAGGAGATATACAGTCATCCCTGTAAAATTATTCTTTAATTTGGCTTTCCCGGAAAGCCACTTTTCCACTTCCCCGGAAGGATCGGCATACCGGATCATGTCAAGATCTATAACCCAAGTGCGAAAGAACCCTTGGGAAACAGACTCTATATTCCCTTTTAGGTCACATGCCATATAAAGCCCCGTGACATTCCTGATCTTCTCTCCATCGTATTTTAACTGCTTGCAAACCCCTGGAAGGGCTCTTTTAACTTTACGCGTGCTTAAAGGGTCAAGATTATATTTCAAAGCGTATGCCCCTGTAGAATTAATCACGACAATGGCATCATTTTCTCGGTAGTTTAATTGCAAGTATTCTTTTAGAGAGCGGAAGTCCGCATCGCACCTGAAATAATCCCGGGGAATATACTTATTCACGGAGAAACCGAAAAACGGCATAAAGAACAGTACAAAAGCCAGATTGAAGATAAGCGACAAGGATAAAATAACGATTTTATTCTTTAAGCAGATTACGCCATACGCGCATAAAACGATAAAAAATGGATACAAAAAGAAAAGGTAGCGCTCCGCCAGGTTTATCTTCAAGAAAAAACATGCCAAAAGCATGGTAACAGGTATTAAAATAACCAAAACTAATAATAACGCCTCCTTGCTTTTTCTTCTGAAACAAAATGCAAAAACCAAGCCTGAAGCAAAAATAATAAAATTAACCGGCATAGCGATATTAAGCCCGTTGAAAACGGATGCCAACGCGGGAAAAAGCTCTTTTAAAGACAGGCCCCAGCGGTAATCGCCGAACCCCTGCTTCCAGGTAAACCCATGGAAGAACCTGTCGAAAACCGGAGAAAACAAAAGTATTATTGCCGCAAACGAAATTGCCCATGATACAAGCTCTTTATTCCTCTTCTCGCCTGAAGTAAATAGGCATAAGAATACGATCTCCGCCAGGAGTATCGAAGCGATAGGGTAAAAAGAATACAGCCCAAGCACGGAAACGGCTATGAACGCTATTCTTAAAGGTAGAGAAGAAGGCTTAATGAAAGAACGGTAAAAGAAATAAACATTCAATGAAGAGAGGAGCGCATAAAGCGTGTAATCTGATGCGCTGATGGAATAACGCATATGCCACATGGAAAAAACCAGTAAAAAAGAACTTAGGATGCCGGTGGGGAAACCGAAAAATAGGCTTCCTAAGAGATAAACCGCCAATACGCCTGCCAAACCAAAAATAAGAGATGGTAAACGAACGATAAATTCACTGTTCCCTAAAAACATAAATACGTGCAGGATTATATAACGCAATGGCGCCTGGTCAGGAGAAATAGAGACAAAACTCAAAGGCTTGAGCCATAATTTGATATAATCCCTCTCTGTCCGGGAGGGACGCAAAGATAAAAGTTTATTGAAATTATCTTCTGCCCCGCTCCTGTTTCCTGCGTTTAAATACATAAAACCGCGTTTCATGTATATGCCCCTTAACGCGGAGGAAGCATCAGTTCTCTCTTTTTTAGCAGGCTTTAAGGGAAAAATCCTCGCAAGATTATCCTCCGCCTCGCTCTCCCGGCCGGAGTTCAAATACGCAAACCCCCGGTTTATGTATAAGTTCCTCAAAGCGGAATAGATGTCTCTCGTCTCTTTGCCGGTGGGGCGCAGGGACAAAGCTTTATAAAAATTGCTTTCTGCCTCGTCCCTCCTGCCGGAATTAAAATAAGCAAACCCGCGGCTTAAATAAAGATTGCGGAAGGTACAATAAATATCCCTCTTTTCCTTTGCGCTGAAAGAAAAGGCCAGCGCTTTCACAAAACTATCTTCAACTCCGGGTTCATCCCCGGAATTGAAAAAAGCCAATCCTTGGCTTATATACAGGTTCCTTAATGCAAAACATACATTATTCTTCTCTTTTCTGGTGGGGTCCAAAGAAAGAAGTTTAATCAGATCCTCCTCCGCCTCGCTCTCCCGGCCGGAGTTCAAATACGCAAACCCCCGGTTTATGTATAAATCCCTGAGGAGTGAATATATATTATTTTTTTCTTCTTTGGTAGGATGCAACGTTAAGGCTTGATTAAGGCTATTTTCAGATTCGTCCTTTCTGCCGGAATGAAAGTAGGCTATGCCTTGATTTATACACATATCCCGTTTTTCTTTTTCAAAACCTGTCAGATCGAAAGATAACCCTTCTCTCAAAACCCGGAGAGACGTCTTATAGTCACCTTCTTGAAGGTATAAAAACCCCAGCCCTGAATAAATTGATATATTCAAAGGGTTTTCTTTCCCGGGCAGCCCCTTTGCCCTTAAGAAAAAAATCTTTGCCCGCCAATACATCTTCGGGCGCAGTCGCGGGTTTTTTATGCCCTGTTCTACATAATTGCTTGCCAGACCGGCATAAATCAATCTTAATGAATCTTCGGAAATGTTATTCTCCGTCAAGCACTTATTCAGTGCTGCTATAGAATTGCCGTATTCCCCCTCAATAAAACTCCTCTGGGCTTCTTTGACCGCGGGAACAGAGGATTCGACGCCGGTCCACTGGGAATGCCGCATGCTACCTGCTTCATTACTCCGGGAAACCGCTATTTTATCCCCGCCCACTCCCAGGAGATCCGCGATACGCCTTTGGGAGGCAATCCTGAAATTATATATCTCGGCCTTCCTTCCGGGATAGGCTCTTTTCAGCCTGTCAAACAATCCGATATCAAAATACTGGGAAAGGATATCCTTGAGCGGCTGCGAGGCGCAGGCCATCGCCAAAGATTCATTATAGGAAAGGTTCCCTCTGGTAATATTTTGAAGGGGGAGAAGGCGCAAAACGGCGCCTATTATTAATAGTGCAGATAATATTAAAACCCGTCTAAGCATATACTTTATTTTTTAAATAATATCTTCTTCCAGAAAAGATCCGAAACTTCGGTAAAGCTGTCCCTGTAAGAACACCATTGCAGGCAAGGAGACGCGCATCTTCTGATTAACTTTCTATAGAAGGAGGCCTTGGGGGAATACCATAGGTTTTTCAGGGTATCTTTATCGATATCTCCAAAATTAGCCACATACTTATTTTGGTCTACGCAAAAATATACCTTGCCTTCCTGCACCACCTGCAACCGGTTGTATCCGGCGTAACACGGCAGGTCTTTCGGTTTCATTTTACCCCTGAAATACTTCTTTAAAAGATTGAGCATCCTGACGGAATTGGCAATAAAAGAGAAATTTTCCGGGGAACTTCTCTTATACCGGATCAATCTGTCGATTGCCTCATCCATAATCTTAAGTCTATCCTCTGGTATAAACCCCGGGAAAACTCCATCTCTCTGCGTCTGGTCGATATTATTGGCGACAACCGGCTGGAAGATAACCCTCTCGATCCTCAGCTCCCTGCAAAGTTCCACTACATCCATAAGTTCTTCGATATTATCATCCATGATTGTGCATACGCTGACTACCTTGGGGAATTCGATCCTCTTCTCATCTTTCATGGAATTCAACAGACGCAGATTCTCGGTAATCCTGCCAAAAACCTTCTCCCCCCTGACCTTGGCGAACGTTGCCTCAGAAGCAGCGTCTATGGAAATACTCAACCATTCCAACCCCGATTCGAAACATTTTCCAATATTGTCCTTATCCAGCATAACTCCATTGGTAACGATAATCGGTGACAGGCCCAGACTTTTTGTAAAAGTGATGAGCTCAAAAAGATCGCTCTTCAGCAGCGGTTCCCCCCCTATAAACAAAACGGTCCTTGTCCCCAGATCCCTGGTCTCTTTTATTATTTTCCTCATCGCCTGGCTGTCTATTTCTACCCTCTTCCCCTGCTTCTTCAGAAAATCCAACTGGTCATGCATACTGCACATCTTGCAACGAAGATTGCAATCGAAAGTAAAATTAATCTGGACCAAATCTGGAGGCACCAGGGGATAGTTTATTTTACGCGAGAGCCAGAAAAGAAAGTTTGTTCTTAACAAACTACACAGATATTTATAATTCATGGTCGCAAAAACAGGGCAGCAGACAAGGCCATCTGCATCTTCCCGTCTCCTCTTTAGCGGATAAGGCTTCTTTACTCTGGAGAATTTCTGCCAAACTCCTGTTTTTTGCATCTCCGTAGGCAGAAAAACAGGTGGTACAAATACCTCTATTGGAAATCAATACGGTTTTATCCACAGAACCGCATACAACATCACCGGAAACTAAGGAACCCCGGTAATATT
>JAQUPI010000061.1 GCA_028716705.1 Candidatus Omnitrophota bacterium
TTAAAGAAGGAGAATCTGAGGAAGCGCCCTCACGGCAAGGAGGAGCTGGCGCATTACGCCAAGGCCTGCACGGATATTGAATATAATTTTCCCTTCGGCTGGTCGGAGCTGGAAGGTATCGCCAACAGGACCGACTTCGATTTAAAGCAGCACTCCAAATTCAGCGGCAAAGAGCTGCGGTATTTCGACAATGTCGCTAATGATAAATTCTATCCTTATATTATCGAGCCTTCGGGCGGGGTAGACAGGAGCGTTTTGGCGTTTCTTACGGATGCTTACCACGAGGAGAAGGTCAAAGAGGACATCCGCGTGGTTTTGAAATTACACAGGGATCTGGCCCCGGTAAAGGCGGCGGTGCTGCCGCTTTTGAAGAACCGGCCGGAGCTGGTAGAATTAGCCAAGCAGGCGGCTAAAGATCTAAAGAAGCATTTTATTACGGTATACGACGACAGCGCGGCTATCGGCAAGCTCTACCGAAGGCAGGATGAGGTCGGCACGCTTTATTGCATCACGGTGGATGTGCAATCTTTGGAAGACAAACAGGTTACAGTGCGGGACAGAGACACGATGAAACAGGACCGCATCGGTATTGACAAGCTGAAACAGTATCTTTCTGAAAAGTTAGAAGGACAGCTTTAAACTAAAAAACGGGATAAGGGGACACCCTTAGCTTTACCAAAAAGGGTGTCCCTCGATTACCAAAAAGGGTGTCCCTAAAAGGAGGGTTTTAAAAAGAAATGGCAAAGAAATATGTTTACTTCTTCGGAGGCGGCAAAGCGGACGGAAATGAAAGCATGAAAAATCTCTTGGGCGGTAAGGGAGCGAATTTAGCGGAAATGGCCGGGCATAAGGACTTGAAACTGCCTGTCCCCCCGGGATTCACCATTACCACCGAGGTTTGCACATATTATTACGAGAACAAGAAGAAATATCCGGCGGGCTTAAGGGAAGAGGTGGAGAAGGCGCTGGAAAAGGTCGAAAAGCTGATGGACAGGAAATTCGGCGACGCGCAAAACCCGCTTTTGGTTTCGGTGCGCTCAGGCGCCCGGAAATCCATGCCCGGGATGATGGAGACGGTACTTAACGTCGGCTTGACGGAGAAGACCATACCCGGCCTGATCAAACAAAGCGGAGGCAACGGCCGTTTCGTTTACGACGCTTACCGCCGGTTGATCATGATGTATTCCGACGTTGTCATGGAGAAGGCGGCGGGTATCGAACCTAAAGATGAACAAGGGATCCGTAAGCAGTTAGAGAAGATCATGGGCGAGATGAAGAAACAGAAGGGTTATAAGCTGGATACGGACCTCTCTGTCGATGACCTGAAGAAACTGTGCGCCTTATTCAAGGATAAGATAAAAGAGGCGCTTGGCAAGGAATTTCCCGATGAGCCTAAAGAGCAATTGTGGGGAGGTATCGGAGCGGTGTTCTCTTCCTGGAACGGGAAGCGCGCGATCAGCTACCGCCGCATAGAGCGTATTCCGGACGAGTGGGGGACTGCCGTGAACGTGCAGACCATGGTCTTTGGGAATATGGGCGCGGATTCCGCGACGGGCGTGGCTTTTACGCGCAACCCCGGCAACGGTGAAAATAAATTTTACGGGGAATACCTGATCAACGCGCAGGGCGAAGACGTGGTCGCGGGTATCCGCACGCCGGCGCCTATAAATGAATATTCCAAATCGGAGCACAATAAGGACCTGGTCGCGCTTGATAAATCGATGCCGGCCATTTACAAAGAATTATTCAGTATCCAGAACCGGCTCGAAAAGCATTATCATGACATGCAGGATATCGAATTCACCATCGAAAAAGGCCGCTTGTTCATGCTGCAATGCCGCGTGGGAAAACGTAACGGCCCGGCAGCGGTGCGCATGGCCATTGATATGTTAAAGGAGAAATTGATCAAGAAGGAAGACGCGGTCACGCGCGTGACCCCGTCCCAATTGGACGAATTGCTGCACCCCATTATCGACCCCAAGGTAGAGCTGACCAAAAAGCCTTTGGTAAGAGGTTTACCGGCGGGCCCCGGGGGAGCGGCCGGACAGATAGTCTTTTCCGCGGCGGATGCCGTGGAATGGGCGAAGAAAGGCAATAAGGTCATTTTAGTGCGCGAAGAGACCAATCCCGAGGATGTCGAAGGGATGCGCGCGGCGCAGGCGATCTTAACTGCCCGCGGCGGAATGACCTCGCACGCGGCTTTGGTCGCGCGCGGCTGGGGTAAATGCTGCATCGTCGGCTGCGGAGCAATGCACGTGGAGTACGCCAAAAAAGAGCTTTTGATCGACGGCAAGATCCTTAAAGAAGGCGACTGGATCACATTGAACGGGACCAAAGGCAACGTCTATGAAGGCAGGCTCCCGATGATGGACGCCACCGAAGAAAATGAAATATTGACGAGCTTCCTCAAGGTGTGTGATTCCATAAAAAGGCTGGGTGTGCGCACCAACGCCGATACGCCGGATGACGCCAAGAGGGCAAGACAGTTTGGCGCCGAAGGGATCGGGCTTTTCAGGACCGAGCATATGTTTTACGGTAAAGGCTCGGATGAAGCGCTCTTTTTACTGCGCAAGATGATCGTCTCCAAGACGGTAGATGAGAGGAAAAAAGCGCTGTCAGAGTTGTTCCCTTACGTAAAGAAAGATATCAAAGGAACGCTTGAGGCAATGGACGGTTTTCCTGTGGTGATACGTTTGCTGGACCCGCCCCTGCATGAATTCGTGCCGCGCGATCCCGCTAAGCTTGAACAGTTAGCCAGCGAACTGAACATAACATTGGATGAGCTTTCCGGCCGCGCCGATGCCCTGCACGAATCCAATCCGATGATGGGCCATAGAGGCGTGCGTTTAGGGGTCACTTATCCTGAAGTAAGCGAAATGCAGATCCGCGCGATCCTTGAGGCGGCCGCGGAGCTGGTAAAAGAAGGCAAAAAGCCTTATCCGGAGATAATGATCCCGGTGGTCTGCGACGTAAAAGAACTTGACGACCAGCTGATGATCGCTAAAAATATTTACAAAGAGGTATTAGCCAAATATAATCTAAAGCGGATAAAGCATATGTTCGGCACGATGATCGAGATACCCCGCGCGGCGATCGTGGCGGATAAATTGGCGCAGGTAGCGCAATTTTTCTCCTACGGTACCAATGACATGACCCAGATGGGTTTCGGTTTCTCGCGCGACGATATCGGCGGTTTCCTGCCGTCCTATCTCGATAAGGGTATACTTGCCGATGACCCCTTTCAGACTATCGATCAGGAAGGGATCGGCGAATTGATCAAAATAGGGATAGAACGCGGCCGCAAAGCGCGCAAGGACCTGGAAGTCGGTATTTGCGGCGAGCACGGCGGAGACCCGCGCTCGGTTGAATTCTGCCACCGCGTAGGCATGGATTACGTGAGCTGTTCGCCGTTCAGGGTGCCGATCGCGTCTTTGGCCGCGGCGCAGGCAGTATTGAAAAACAAAAAGAAATAAAGATCTATGGAATCACTACGCCTC
Organism: Candidatus Omnitrophota bacterium; assembly: GCA_028716705.1. Classification (GTDB taxonomy): domain Bacteria; phylum Omnitrophota; class Gorgyraeia; order Gygaellales; family Profunditerraquicolaceae; genus UBA1562. The sequence continues at coordinate 3,498 of JAQUPI010000061.1, forward strand.
TATTTAAAAGAGATCCGGAGCATCCCTTTGCTGACCGCCGAGCAGGAAAAAAGCTTAAGCCGGCAGATCAAGAGGGGGGGGCGCAAGGGAGAACAGGCGCGCAAGACCATGATACGCTCGAACCTGCGGCTGGTGATCAACATCGCCAAGAGGTACATGCACTTGGGCACGCCTTTCCTCGACTTAATAGAGGAGGGCAACCTGGGGCTGATGAAGGCGGTCGATAAATTCAAGCCGAGCAAGGGATTCCGATTTTCGACATACGCCGCCTGGTGGATAAGGCAGGCGATCACCCGGGCGATATTCGAGCAGGGCAAGATCATCCGCATGCCGGTGTACATGAATGAGCTGTTGAGCAAGTGGAAGAAAACAAAGGAGCAGCTTAGCCAGAAATTAAAACGTATACCCCGCGATGACGAGATCGGTAAAAAACTGAACCTTACCATCGGAAAAGTCAAGCAGATCAACTTCTGGCTGGCCACGAAGACCTCGTCTCTGGAGGCGCCTTTAGGAGAGGACGATGAAGGACAGATCATCGACCTGGTCCAGGACCAGTCCGCCGCTTCCCCCGACGCCGAAATAGAGCAGGTTTTCGACAAGGAACGCCTAAACAGCATACTGGAGATAATGAGCGACAGGGAGAGGGTTGTGCTGGATATGCGTTTCGGGCTGGATTCGGGCAGGACGCACACGCTGGCGGAGGTCGCCAACAAATTGAAAGTATCCCGCGAGAGGGTGAGGCAGATAGAAGAGAACGCTCTGCAAAAGTTGAGGAAATTCATGAGTGAGCAGCCGGAAGGGGGCTTGATGTGAAAAGAAAAGCGCTTAAGGATTGCATAAGGGACATCCCGGATTTCCCGAAACAGGGGATCCTGTTCAAAGACATAACCACCCTGTTGATGGATAAGCGCTGTTTCAAGCAGGCCCTGGACGAAATAATAAAGAAATACAAGGGCAAGAAGATAGATAAGGTAGTGGCGGTCGAGGCAAGGGGGTTCATACTCGGAGGCGCTGTGGCCTATAAATTGGGCGCGGGATTCGTGCCGGTGCGCAAGAAAGGCAAGCTCCCCTGGAAGACGAATTCGGTTACTTATGAGTTGGAATACGGGACAGATACGCTGCAGATGCACCACGACGCCATCAACCCCGGCGAGAAGGTTTTGATAGTGGACGACCTTCTGGCTACCGGAGGCACGGTAAAGGCCGTCACCGACCTCATAAAGCAGTTCGACGGGGATATCTCGGGCATCGCTTTTCTGATCGAACTGGAGTTTTTAAAGGGCAAAGAAAAGCTCAAAGATTACCCGGTTTTTTCATTGATAAAATTTTGACAATCGCCCCTGTAGCTCATAAGGATAGAGCAGCGGTTTCCTAAACCGCGTGTGGCAGGTTCGATTCCTGCCAGGGGCACTTTTAAAAGATGTATAACCTGCACTGCCATTCCTTACTCAGCGACGGGATCTTGCTCCCTTCCGAAGTAGCTGTCCACTACGCGGAAAAAGGCTATTTCGCCATCGCCATCACCGACCACGCCGATTACAGCAATATAGATTTTGTCATGGACGGCATCCTTAAGTTTATCTCCCACTGGCCGAAAGATTCGAAGATACAGGTCCTCCCGGGGGTGGAATTGACCCATCTTCCCTTGGAGCAATTTAAGCCCTTAGTGAAGAAAGCTAGAAGAAGAGGGATGAAGATCATTGTCGGCCATGGGGAAACTACCGCGGAGCCGGTAGTAAAGGGCACAAACCGCGCCTGCATGGAGGCAGGGGTGGATATCCTGGCGCACCCCGGGTTGATCAGCGAAGAAGACGCGCAATTAGCCGCGGAGAAAGGTGTCTTCCTGGAATTAACCAGCCGCTCCGGCCACAGGGATTCTAACCTGCATGTGGCGGAACAGGCGTTGAGGGCGGAGGCGAATTTGATCTTCAGCACAGACAGCCACCGGCCGGAGGATATTATCAGCCCGCGGGAATTAATAAAAATCGCTTTTGGCGCGGCCTTAAACGAGAGCAATATCGAAGCCGTTTGCGTTAATATAAAAGATTTCCTTCGTAAGAAAGGAGTAAAATGAAGAAAACTATTTTGGTGATCTTCGCTGCCGGGACACTGGGTTTATTGGTTGCCGGTTTTGCCGGCTGCGCAAGCGCGGCCAATAAATCCTCATTGCCCAAAGAAGAAACGTTTTTGGAACCGCAAGCGGCTTCCAAATTCAGTGATATTCCTGTCCCCTCAAACTTCAAGTTCCTCTCTCAGGAATCCTACAGTTTTGAAAGCGGCGGGGTAAGAGTGGCGGTATTAAAGTATCAGGGCAAGGCCGATGTAGACCAGGTGGTAAATTTCTACAAGGACCAGATGCCGCTGTTCAACTGGAACCTCCTTAATGCCGTTGAATACGGCCAGCGTTTATTGAACTTCGACCGCGAGCAGCAAAGCTGTATCGTCAACCTCACCAATAAAGGCAAGAGCGTATCGCTCGTGATCTCGGTGGGTCCTAAGTCGGAATTCAAACCCAGAAAATCCGAAAAGCCGGTGAAGTAATAAAACAGGTCAAAAAAACGGGGTCAGAATTATTTTTTAGTTGTTTTAAGAACGAAGAAAAATAATTCTGACCCCGTTTTTGTCAAGGGCTTTATTCTACTTTTTTCTAGCTTTTTTCCACCCTCCAAAATCGCCATAAAACATATAATATTAGGTAAAGGTAAGTAAGTCCAAGTAACCGAAAAAAGTCCTTGACAAACAAGGCCTTGTATGATAAAAGATATGAAACTAGGTTATATCGTATAAAATCGCTCTTTAAATCGGTTATACCACTGGAGATGGCTTTAATGCCAGGCGTAAAGGAGGTGAAAATTAAAATAAGCCCGAGGCCAGCAAAAATCCAGTGATATACATATATAGAAATTCTCTAGGAAATTAAAGACCTAGTTACATATATTTACCTTCAAATATTTTTTTAAAGGAGGGTTAAAACAAATGAGTAAACGCTTGATATTAATCCTGGTACTCGCGTTCGCGCTTGGTATCACCTGCGCGGCATACGCAGAGGTCCAGAACGTGAAAGTCAGCGGAGACATCACCGTAAAAGGTGTTGCCCGCGACAACCTTGATCTGGTTAAAACGCAATCGGAACAGCTCACCAATGGTGCTGGAACCGCGACCAATTTTGACGATCAGAGCGCAGACATTCTTTCGATCGCCAGGATCCGCGTGGATGCTGATCTTACCGATAATGTTGTTGCCACGGTAAGGTTGCTGAACGAGAGAAACTGGAACGGTGAAGCCATTGTAGCCGGCCAGACCAATTCCAACATTGGTTTAAACGGCGCAACAGCCAATGAGCATGGCGTTGATGTGGATTTAGCATATATCACCCTGAAAGAGTTCCTGTATTCACCGTTGACCTTAATGATCGGCCGCCAGGAATTGCATTTCGGCAATGATCTGATAGTCGGCGATCCGGATACCAACATCTATTCAGCAGCTTCGAATCTGGCTGAAGGTGACTTGAGCGCCCGCAAATCGTTCGACGCCATCCGCGCCACATTGGATTACAATCCTTTGGTCGTGGAT
>JAQUPI010000062.1 GCA_028716705.1 Candidatus Omnitrophota bacterium
TATTCCAGGCTTCATCGTCACAGATAATATCCTCGACGCGCCCTATTTTTCCATCCTGCGCGTGAATATGATAAGTAGATACCTCTTTAGCGCTGCGCAGATGCGACCCCTCCCCCTCTTCGGCGGGGATCATTTCTCCCAACGGCCCTTCTTTCGGCGTGAATACGGGAGGCGCGCTCGTCCCGGGCCATTGGCTCCAATAAAGAGGCCAATTGTAATATCTTGCCAATTCCGTTTCTTTTTTCCGCGATACTGGCTTGGCCGTATCCACGTTAGGGCACTGCTTAACCATTTCCCTGGTAAGGATCACCGGGAATTCTTTATCTTCCCATTTGGGTGTCCCGTAAAAAGCGGCGGGAGATATCAAAACTCTCTTGCCCGGCAGGAGACTTTTAGTGTCCGCGACGAGATAACGGATTATCCAGCGTTCGTCATCAAATAAGAAATCCACCGCTTCGCCAATATTGCCATCTTTTGCCCTTATCTTAAAACCTTTCATGCTTTTTATGCTGCGCAACATAAGCCCCTCCAAGGCATTAAAGATTATATTAGACTTTCCGCGGAAAACTGTAAATTGCCTGATTCTGCTTTGTATTGACTTTTTTCTGAGATTGGATAGGAGCCTATCTTCTATGCCTGAAAGATGAACGGGGGAAAGATGAACGGGGGATAAATTTGTGACGGCTGGGAATTTGGTAATTTTCAGAAAATGCCTCGGAAGGAACCTCGGGATGTTTTGAAACGGGAAGGGCCGACCGGATCAGCTTTTCGATATCCTGGACGTCTCTGCGTTGGTCGGGGGTAGCGAACGAGATCGCGTGGCCTTTATGCCCGGCGCGGGCAGTGCGGCCGATCCTGTGCACATAGTTCTCGGCATCTTCAGGAAGGTCATAATTAATAACCAGCTCTATGCCGGCGACATCTATCCCGCGGGAGGCGATATCAGTAGCCACCAGCACCTTGTACCTGCCTGACTTAAAGCCGTCAAGCGCTTCCCGGCGCTGGCCCAGGGAACGGTTAGAATGTATTTCGGCCGCGCTGTAACCCATGTTCCGGATAGACATCGTGATCTTGCGCGCGTTATGTTTCGTGCGGGAAAACAAAAGGACTGAACCGTGGTATTGCGCCAGTATTTTACCCAAGAGGCGCGATTTGGCTTCCTTTTTCACTATGAATAATTCCTGGGTGACGCGCTCGGCCGTGGTCCCCGAGGGGGCGATCTCCACGGAAACGGGCAGCTTCATGTAGCGGGCCGCTATCTGCATGATCTCTTTCGGGATCGTCGCGGAAAAAAGCATCGTTTGCCTTTCTTTAGGCAAGGAACGCAGGATCTTCGTGATCTGCGGGAGAAAACCCATATCGAGCATCCGGTCCGCCTCATCGAGGACAAGCATCGTAACTTCTAAGGGCAGAAAATTCCACTGGCTGATATGGTCCAGGAGCCTGCCGGGGGTAGCGATGACAATACGGGGATTTTTACGCAGGGCCTGTATCTGCGGTTCCATAGGAGCCCCGCCGATAAGGCAGGCGGTCTTCATACCGAATGAGGGCGCTATTACCCGAAAGGCCTCATCGATCTGCAAGGCCAATTCACGCGTGGGCGCGAGTACCAGGCCTACGCCTTTTTCCCGCGCGGCCAGGCGCTGTATCATAGGCACGGCAAAGGCGTGGGTTTTTCCGGTACCGGTCTGCGCTATGCCGATAACGTCCTTGCCTTCGATGGCAAGGGGGATCGCCCTCAACTGGATCGGCGTGGGAATTTTGAACTTTATGCGCTCAAGGATATCCAGGATCTTCGGCGCGATACTGAGCCCGTAGAAACTTTTTACATCCTGGTTAAACGCCTTGGAAGCTCCGGAAGCTGGATTCATTTACTTATCTTGAATTTGTAGACGTGAGGAAATTGACTTAGATGTATGTGGCAATATTCCTCATGGTTATAAATACTTAATACGTGCTTACAGTGCAGGAATTTACACTTTCTACCTTTATGCGAAACCTTTACTTTTTGCATATGCCTTCCTTTTTAATTAGTGAAATATTATAGCATAAAACCGTCATAATTGGTCTAAATACTTATTTACTCTTTTTTTCCACCCCGGGAGCCATTTTTGCTCGTTACGGCCCGGAGGTGAATTTTTCACCCGCTCTTCAAGTACGATTTTCGCGGCCCGGGTAAATTCAGACAGCGCGTCCGGAGCTTCGTTTTCATCTCTCATCCCTTCCAGGACTTGAAGCAGCCCCCAGCCTTTACCCTGGTAGCTTTCAGATCGCGCTATTCCCAGGCCTTTAAAATTAAGGTAATCCGCCAGGGCGCATATCCCTTGGAAGGTAGATGCCACGCGGTTGAATTGAAGGGTTATTTTATCACGGGTGCCTTCGGGTGCGCTCTCTATCAAAAGCGGCAAAGAATCTTCCAATTGCTTCGCAATAAATTCAGCCTGTACGGATTTTGTATTCTTTAAAAGATCTTTTAGCTCGCTTAACCTGGGGTCCGGCCCCGCGTTTAAGAAATCCCCGCGCGAACTCCAGGGACATGGCGGGAACGGCTCTTTGTCCAGCCAAAGGGGGATCTTTTCGCCATCGGCCTTGGCATACTCAATAAACCTTCCAAAGCTTTCAAGGAAAGTTTTATCGCCGCCGGCCGGGTACCAGATAAAATGCCCGATGCCTAAAGACAAGAAATCCTCCCCTTCATTCCAGGTAACCAGGTTCCCGTCTTTCGCGCCGCATTCATTCTCAAAGACCCTTTCCCCGATAAGCCGTATCTCTTCAGGAGTTAACTTTCCAACGAGAGTTCCTTGCGCATGGGCCGCGGTTATACCCGCCGCGAAAATAAATGCCGCCAGAAGTGTTTTAAGGAGCATTTCCCGGCTTTCTCAGGAGTTTTTCAATCTCTACCGCTACGAACCCGGGGAATAAGGCCAAGATTATGACCGGCCACCAAGCGGCCGGGAAAGAAGACGTCCTGAATAAACTTTGGAAAAACGGGATGTAAACGATCGAAAACGCGTTAAGCAGCGTTATCACCATGCCTATAATGACCCATTTATTCGAGAACGGGTTTAAAGTAAACGCGGAATTATGTATTGAACGTGCCGTAGCCAAAAATCCCAAATGCAAAAACTGCACCGCGATAAAGGCGGCTGTTTGCGCCTGGGTTAACCGCAGGGCGTCCCGCGAGGGGACAGCGGGATTACCGAAATGGTAGTATACGGCAAATCCGGTAAGCGCCATTACCAATGAAACCAAACCCACTCTTACAAAAAATAAAGGATTAGCGATCCTCTCTTTCTGGCTGCGCGGCGGGCTTTTAAGCAGGTCTTTTTCTTTCGGTTCCATCATCAGCGGCATAGTAAGAAAAATAGAATCGGCAAGATTTACCCAAAGTATGTGTATCGGTTCTAAGGGCAGGCGCACCTTAAAAAGAGGGATGAACGGCGCCGCTAATATCGCGCCCATAACAAGGAGCGCTTGCCCGCCGTTTGTCGGCAAGGTATACAGGACCGCCTTCTGGAAATTTTTCCAGGCATGCCTGCCCTCCTCAACCGCGGCTACAATACTGGCAAAATTATCATCGGCTAAAACCATATCCGAAGCTTCCTTGCTTACTTCGGTACCGGTTATCCCCATGGCTATCCCTATATCCGCCGCTTTTAAGGCGGGCGCGTCATTTACCCCGTCTCCGGTTACCGCCACTACATGGCCCCTTTTTTGCAGTTGAAGGGTGATCCTTAGTTTATGATCCGGAGCGATACGCGCGTACACGGAAACTTTTTCCACCGCCGCGTACAAATCTTCATCGCTCATCCGGGATAATTCCTCTCCGGTCAATACCGCGTCATCCTCCTTGGCGATCCCTATTTGCCTGGCGATCGCCTTTGCGGTCTGGACATGATCGCCGGTCATCATGACCACCTTTATCCCGGCTTTATTACAGTTTTTAACCGCTTCGATCACCTCTTCTCTTGGCGGATCGATCATGCCTTGCAGCCCGAGGAAGGTTAACTCCTTGATATCCTCCTGGCCGAGCGCGGTTTTATCCTTGGGCACGAACTTATACGCCATCGCCAGGACCCGCAGCGCATCCTCTGCCATATCTTTGGCTTTTGATAAGATCCCTTCCTTGTTTAATGAGGCGGCACTTCCTTCGACTAACTGGTTTTGACATATATCCAGCAGCGTTTCCGGAGAGCCCTTCACATAGATAACATTTTTGTCTCCGGCGTTATGCAAAGTCGCCATGTATCTTTGCTCCGGCTCGAAAGGTATCTCATCGATCATATCGGATCTTTCCATGAGGCCGGCCTTAGCCGCGGAAACCACCAAAGCCCCCTCAGTGGAATCCCCCACTATATTATACCTGCCCTTATCCCCGTTGAGCTCGGCGTGATTGCATAAATACCCGGCTTTTAAAGTTTCCATGAACTCCGCGGGTTCATCGGCGGGGTTAACCGCTTTTTCTCGCAGGATAAAATCTCCTTTTGGCTCATATCCGGCGCCTTTTAGGCGATAATCCCTGTTCCCCGCGTAGATATTAATTACCGTCATCTGGCTTTTGGTAAGGGTGCCGGTCTTGTCCGAACAGATCACCGTAGCGCAGCCTAACGTTTCGGCCGCGGGCAATTTTCTGATAAGCGCGTTCCTTTTTGCCATGGAAACAGAGGCGAGGGCCAAGATCGCCACTACTATGGCAGGCAGCATTTCCGGTATCGCCGCTACCGCCAGAGAAACTGAAGCAAGAAAAGAGTAGGCCGGAGTATATTTAAATATTATCCCCAATATGAAATTGATCGCGGCAATGATAACCACGGCAATAACTAAAAAACGGGTGAAATCGGCTATTTTGCGGGTTAGCGGCGTGGCGATCTTGCGCGTCTGTTTCATGAGCCCGGCGATCTTCCCGAACTCGGTTTTCTCTCCGGTATTTATTACCACTGCCTGCGCCTGGCCGCGCGCGATAAAAGTGCCGCTAAAGGCTATGCAGCGCTGCTCCGAAGAGGGCAGGTTTTCTCCCCGCACAGGCTCAACGCTTTTATTTACAGGCACGGATTCTCCGGTAAGTATAGATTCGTCCGTGCTAAAATTCTTGATATCAAACAGGCGCAGATCCGCGGGCACCCGGTTGCCGCTTTCAAGCAGGACCAAGTCACCGGGAACTAATTCCCGGCTGGGGATAACCTTTTTTTGGCCGTCTCTAACCACGGTGGATTCGGAAACGATCATCTTTTTTAATGCCTCTATCGCGGCCTCGGCCTTACCTTCCTGAATAAACCCGATGATCACATTTACGATCACGCATAATAAAATAACGGCTGTGTCCGGCCATTCCCTCAATCCGGCAGTAACGGAAGCGGCAACTAATAAAATATAAATTAATGAGTTATGGAATTGAAGCAGGAACCTGACCAGGCTTGAGCGCCTCTTGAATTTTAATTCGTTATGGCCGAATTCTCCAAGGCGCTTCTTCGCCTCTTCCTGCGTAAGGCCTGACCGGCCTGTAGACAAGCGCGTGAAAACTTCTTCAACGGGCTTACTGTACCATTCCGTTTTATTCATCGTTAAGGCCATTAAAAATAGGCGTTGAGCACATATTCCTGGACCATTCTCTGCGTATTGAAAAATGAGGCGTTTAACGCTATCGCGTGCCGCATTATCTCGATCCACTTATCTTTGCTGCCGTAAAACATAGGGATTATTTTATCTTCTAATTTCCGGTACATATCCTTCGCGTCTTGTGCGCTATCGGTGCCTTCGGATTGCATCGAGCCGATCGCCCATCCGGTTACGCTCTCAATGCACCCTTCTACCCACCAGCCGTCGAGAACGCTTAAATTGGGGACCCCGTTCAGGCTGGCCTTCATGCCGCTTGTCCCGGATGCCTCCTGGGGCTTCATAGGCGTATTCAGCCAAAGGTCGGAGCCGGAAGTGATGAGCCTTCCTAATTCCATATCGTAATTTTCCAGATAAACGATCTTGATCCCGGGTTTTAGCGCTTTAATCTTTGAGAAGATCCTCTTTATCAATTCTTTGCCTTCGCCGTCACGCGGATGCGCTTTGCCCGCGTAGACTATCTGGATCCCGCCCGCTATGCCGTTTATTGCCGTTAATCTTTCGGTATCGATCAATAAAAGGTCCGCCCTCTTGTAAGACGTAGCGCGCCTGGCAAAACCTACCGTGAAAACGCCGTAATCCAACTTTTGATCGGCGCGGTCGTTCACATAATCGATCAGCTCTTTTTTTGTGTCCTGGTGGGCCTGCCAGATCTCTTCTTTAGGGATACTCAGCGCGTAACGCAAAGAAAAGTAATCCGATTCCCACTCCGGGATGTATTTATCAAAAAGCTTCTTGAAGTGCCCGGATACCCAGGAGCGTAAATGTATACCGTTGGTTATGGAATCAATTGAATGGCCGGGGAACATCTCCCTGGATACCTCGCCATGACTTTTTGCCACTCCATTTACGTATCTGCTGAGATTTAAGGCGGTCAAAGTCATATTCATTTCGTTGCCGGATAAAAATATATCCGGCCTGGCAAAAGGCAGGTCGGATCTCAGGACCGTCCTGACAAGCTCCACGGGAAACCGGTCATGGCCCGCCGGAACGGGAGTATGCGTTGTAAAAATGCATTTATTCCTGACTGAATCGATGTCTTCATCGTTGACGGCGCTCCCGCGTTCCCTTTTGATCTTGTCCAGTAATTCCAATGTCAGCAATCCGGCATGGCCTTCGTTCATGTGATATTTCTGGATATTTTTATAGCCCAACGCTTCCAGCATCCTTACCCCGCCTATACCCAGGATGACCTCCTGGCATAAACGGTATTGCTGGTCGCCTCCGTAAAGAAAACTGGTTAATCCGCGGTCATATTCGCTGTTTTCGGGGATATTCGCGTCCAGGTAATAAACCGGCACATCGCTGTCTTTTATCCCTTTTACGGTGAATTCCCAGGCCTGGATGTCCACAGTCCTT
>JAQUPI010000063.1 GCA_028716705.1 Candidatus Omnitrophota bacterium
AGAAGCTCCAGACCTGCGATTTTAAACGTAAACAGTATCTGAAGTTGGTCTCGTCTTTAGGCTTAAAAGTCGAATATGTTTACGTTTTGAGTGATTGGTTTAAAAAGCCGGAATATAAAGATGTTCCGGAATACATACACAGCGTTAATTGCCATTATCGGTTTAACGAATTGCCTCTTGCATGGCTCGGGTTGCCAGTAGGGAGTGGCAGATGAAGATGAAGTCAATGGTAGAAAAGGAAAAGGCAGATATTGATACACAGATTCAAACGACAACCGTATGGTCATTTCCTGAGCGTGGCAAATGGGCGACTCATAACCCAGGATATCGAGGTAATTGGGCTCCTCAGATTCCGAGGAATTTAATTCTTCTTTATTCAAAGGAAGATGATATTGTTCTCGATCCAATGGTTGGGAGCGGAACAACAATGATAGAAGCAAAGCTTCTTAAACGACGCGGCTTGGGTTTTGATATTCACCCGGAAGTCGTTGCGTTAGCAAGAGAGGGCTGTCGTTTTGAAAAAGAAAAAGGCATGTTTGAACCGGAAATTGAAATTGGCGATACCACAAAGTTGAATAAAGTTAATGATGAATCTGTAGATCTGACTATAACTCACCCGCCTTATTTGAATATTATCCAATATGGCGAAAAAGAAGTCGAAGGCGATTTATCAAGAATAAGCAATTTGCAGAAATTCTGTGACCAAATTGAACTGGTAGCAAAAGAGTCTTTTCGTGTTTTAAAGCCTGGAAAATATTGCGCAATTCTTATAGGCGATACGAGAAGAAGGCGTCACTTTGTTCCTCTTGCTTTTAACGTCATGCAGCGTTTTCTAAAAGCTGGTTTTATACTAAAAGAAGACATTATCAAGCTCCAACATAACTGCGCTACGACTCGCTATTGGAATGCTCAAAATAAAGATTTTTTACTAATCATGCACGAACATCTATTTATTTTTAGGAAACCACAAAAGAGCGAAAATATTTCTGATTTTAAAGATAGCTTGGAGCTTGGGTATGGCAAAAAAAGCTAAGATTAACATATACAAGCATGCTATTGATCTCTCCCGTCTTGTTGTAAAGAATCAAACGAGAGAGAAATTTAGAATATCCTGAGAAAAGATTAAATATAAAGGCTATGTTGTGGAAGATATAATCGATGGCAGAAAGATAGTAATTACTAAGCCAGGTGGAAAATTTAGCTTTGGAATATTAAAAAGAGACGATTTTATGGTCTGGATTCACGATCCTAAAAAAGACACCCTTTGGTTGATATCGCATAAGAATATTTTTGAAGATTTGGAGGAAAAAGCAATGCGTAATAAAAAGGAAGCACTTAGAATTATAGAAGCTTTAGCAAAAGTTTATAAAGGATCGGATCCTGATATAGTCCTGAAGAAAATGAAGCTAAGGAATCCCTTTGGCGAGAAGCCGGAGGTTTTATTGAAAGCTTATAAGTGGATATGGGGCCAGGAGGATTGTAATTATCCACCTCCTAAATATAAAGGAAGAGAAATGTCAATGAACGGGATAAATGAATTAAAGAATAGATTAAAAAGATGAAAGATGAGATTGGCGATTTCAAAGGTTTAAAATCCGCCACTTTAATCAATTAAAACCTTCGCCAAAAAAGGCGGAGGTTTTTTCTTTTAGGAGTAGAGAATGAATATACTTTTAACCAATGACGATGGCATTTATTCCGAAGGCATTAGAGCTTTATACAGATCTCTTAAAACAATAGGCAATGTTACGGTCGTTGCTCCGGATACCGAAAGGAGCGCGGTTGGGCATGCGATTACGCTTTCCGATCCATTAAGAGTGAAGAAAGTTAAAAGGGACGGCGCCTTCTTTGGCTATGCCACGACAGGCACACCTGCGGATTGTGTAAAGCTCGCCATTTGGGCTATTTTGAAGAAGAAGCCGGACATGGTCGTATCGGGAATTAATCTGGGTCCCAATACGGGCTACAGTGTTTTGTATTCAGGCACAGTATCCGGCGCGACAGAGGGGGCGATTATAGGTATTCCGTCGTTTGCCATATCGTTGGCCACGTTTGAAAATCCGGATTATGCTGTCGCCGCCGATTTCGCCAAAAAGCTCGCCAAGAAGATTTTGGCTAATGAAGGTTTGCCCCAAGGGACTTTGTTGAATGTTAATATTCCGGTAGTAGATAAAAAGCGTATTAAAGGGGTTAAAATCGTCAGGCAAAGTAAGACGGCCATCAAAGAGCGATTTGATAAAAGAGAAGACCCGCATAAGCGTACCTACTATTGGTTGACCGGTGAGGTCATTGAATCGGATGGCCAAAAAGATGCAGATATTGAAGCAATCAGGCAGAACTATATTTCGATCACGCCCATCCATTGTGACATGACGAATTATGAATTTATGGGGAATCTTAAAAAATGGAAAATATGATACTTGAAGGTAAACTGAATCTGGTCCATACTGTTGGCAAATTTAAAATTCTGATTAACGAAAACAAAGAAGTATTTCATAAATATTTTTTGGTTTTTCTGTTTCCGGGATCTGTTAATATAAAGATAGATAAGCCAGAAAGTTTACAGCAAGATCTTGATAAGGGAAATCCTCGACCAAATTTTGTGATTCCTAAAACGGAATTAACCGGGATGCCCGAGTATATTGGTGATGGGCAAGCTTGGAGATGCATTCTGTCATGTGAGAAATTTACTCAACCTGTTGGGTGTTGGATATTCAGAAGAATAGGTTCTAGGGTGCCTAAAGGCATAATTGAAATAGTTGCGGAGCAAGAGTTGGTTAAGCCGCATGCCTTGGTAGATGGCGATAACGTACGGATAGAATTAGCATAATAATAAGGGAAAAAACATGAACCCGGGAGAACAATACTTAGGCATACGTCCCCTCTATGAAAAACTTTCAATAGAGATAACCGAAGCTTTGAAGATTAGAATTGAGGGAGCAAAGATAAAGACTGCGTCATTAATCCCTAGAGCAAAAACTCTTAAAAGTTTTCTTGAAAAGGCCAAAAGGAAACCCCATGGCGATCCCCTGGTTGAGATTGCGGATCTCGCCGGCACAAGAGTCGTTTGTTTATATGAACCAGACATAGAAAAGGTCGGAGAAATTATTCGCGATGAATTTAAGGTTATCGAGGTAGTTGATAAGTATAAAGACGCTGGCTTAGATAAGATGGGTTATTTAGGAGTGCATTTTGTAGTTGAGCTAAAAGACCAATATTCAGGACCGCGCTATGATGATTTGCGCGGTTTGAAATGCGAAATACAAGTAAGGACAATCCTACAGGATGCATGGGCTATTATAAATCATCACCTAATTTATAAAAATGAATCGTCCATTCCAGATAAATTAAAAAGAGACATTAATAATGTAGCGGCATTGTTGGAGATTGCTCAGGGAATATTTGATAAAGTTCCAAGTGCAATAAACCAGTATGTCGAAGAAATTAAAAATAAGGTTGAAGATCGGCCAAGTTTTCTTAACCAGCCTGTCGATGCAGAAACCTTGAAAATTTATACAGAAACAAAATATAATGCCATGCCCATGAAGGTAAATGAAAGAATAAATAGTTTAATTTTGAGAGATCTTAATTTGAAAAAATATCCAACCTTGGAAGCAATAGATAAAGCTATAGAAAAAGCAAAGCCCGCAGTCATGCTGTATTACAAAGAAGCGCCAGAACTTTTCAAAGCTGGCACTGATTTCATCACGAAATCTCTGGGTTTTGTAGATGATGAATTTTTAAAAAATCATCCGTTCTGCCAAAAAACAAGGGATGCTATCCAGAGATTAAGACATATTATCAATTAATTCTTATCGAGCATTAAGATGGGGATTTTTTTGATTCCGTTATCTGGGATAGAACCCTTGGATGAGGTGATTTATGGGCTGGTTGGTAAGCATAAGTGGTGATTATGCAGATCTGGAAGAATTGTCAAAATCTTTCACTTCAAAGAAATTGTATATTACCAAAGACAGGGATGGTTTTGTCCTTGGTTCCGAAGATTTTGACTCTTTGACTGATCACAAAGAAGTATCAAGCATGGGCAAGGAGATTATTTCCTCTCTAAATGGATCTGCAAGATTATTTTTAGGCATCAGGAAACCCTTGGAATCCGGAGCTGTAATAGAAGTCGATGCTTCCGGGAAACGCAACATTTTTGTTGAAACATTAGCGTTATCCTTACATATAAAAGTGGGGACAGTTGGTGTAAAAATTGTGAGGAGAGATGGTACAGTTGAGGAGTCTCATCCGGCCGATCCGATCCCAGCTTTGATTACGCTCGCTCAAAAAGATAAGAATGTCTCGAAAGTTCTTAGGCTTTACGGTTCTGGTAATTACGATTGGGTAAATATATACCGTATTTATGAAGTAATTGAAAATGATATGAGAGGGGCAGCCTTTCTGGCTCGTAAGTAGTGGGTAACTAAGAAATCGATCGACCGTTTTACTCATACGGCCAATTGTCCCGCAGTGACAGGCGATGAGTCTCGCCATGGAGTGAGAGCGGGGCAGCAAGCCCCTAGCGACCCCATGACCATTGCTGAGGCAAAATCTTTTATTGAGAATATTATCCATAATTGGCTTAAATTAAAAAACATATAGGATGATTTTCCGACCGTAAGTCGCGCTGAATGTCCACCGTCAAAGGGTGGACATTTCTCTACTCTTTTAATAACAAAGAGTTAGAGATATTTAAGTCAAAAAATACTGGACAAATAGGACAAAATTGGTGAGGGCACTTGCGTTTCACGCAAGTATTTCACTAGATAAATACATTAAGGTGTTCAAAAAACCTCTCTAAATGGCCGAATTTTCTTGTTTCCTACTACTATTTGGCTATAATGGAAACCAGTGGATTCAGAGAGGTCTGACAGGGTGATATATTCCTGGGACCCCATTTATTGCCCTCATGCGAACACAGGCTCTTGCGAGCCGCAAGAGCGTGAGGGTTTTAATTTATCCGAGAAAGAAAATGCCTGTTTTTCACGGCTCATTGCCTGTAGCTTAAAACACGGAGGTTGAGCATGGATATGTTTCATATCGTCATTAATGTCATCAGTTTTTTCTTGAGCATTATTGGCGCGGCGATCACCGTATGGGGCATCCTCATTTCACTTGTTGAATTCATCAAGAAAGAATTTTCGTGCAAAGACGACTGCATCAAGACCAATGAGCTGGTCCGCATCAAGCTGGGCAGCTATCTGGTTCTCGCGTTGGAATTTTTTATCGCGAGCGACATCATCAAGACGATCATCACTCCCACCTGGGAGGCCTTGGGTGTCTTAGGCGCCATCGTGGTCGTCCGGACCGTCTTAAGCTACTTTCTGACGAAGGATTTGAAGAAGATATAGGTCGTCCGACTTTAAATGATATTACCTGCCGTAAACAAAGATGAAGCGACCGGGGTGGTATATCGGCGCTGGGCGTGTGCATCGCCGGATGCGGTTTTTTTGTTGGTCCACGGGCTCGGCGCTCACAGCGGCAGGTGGGAGCGTTTAGCGGCCTATTTCCTTCAGAACTCCATTTCTTCCTATGCCATTGACCTGCGGGGTTTTGGCGAGACGCCGGGGCCAAAAGGCCACGTTGACTCTTTCAATTTCTATTTTAAAGATATCCTGGCGCTCGCGGATATCATCAAGCGCGAATGCGGCGCCAAACCTGTTTTTCTCATAGGAGAAAGCATGGGCGGGCTTATTGCTTTTTCTCTGGCGCAGCGCCGCCCGGGCGCCTTCGCGGGCCTGATCTGTCTTTCTCCGGCCTTCAAGAGCAGGTTGAAGTTCGGATGGAAGAGGCGCTTGCGAGCTTATCTTTTCTGCATCATGGGTGTTAAGAAACTTATTAAGTTGTCGTTTACTTCCGCCATGTGCACGCGCGATAGTGAATGCATAAAAGAGATCGAGCGCGATCATCATGAACATCGCCATGCGACCCCGCAGCTTCTTTTGCAGATCGTCCTTGCCGGGTGGCGCGCGCGCTTTTGCCCGGGCGCGCTTAACATCCCTGTTTTGTTTCTGGTCTCAGGCGTTCACGACATGCTGGTCGATCCCGCGGCCGCGAAGAAAGTTTGCGGGCATCTGCGGGCGCGCGACAAGAAGTTTATCGAATACGATGAGCTGTTTCATTCGCTCTCTATGGAGCTGGGGCGCGAGCAGGTCTTCGGAGACATCCTGCAGTGGGTGCGTCTGCGGATAAAGGGGGGCGAGAAGTGAAATACATATTAGCCATTGATCAGGGAACGACGGGGAGCCGCGCCGTTATTTATGATAAGTCCGGCAGAAAAGTCGCCAGCGCTTATGAGGAGTTCAGACAGTATTTTTCCCATCCCGGATGGGTCGAACACGACCCGGATGAGATATGGCGCAGCGTGGATCATTCCATCCAAAAAGTGCTGGCCCAGGTTTCCGGTGCGCAGATTGCTGCCATCGGCATCACCAATCAGCGCGAGACGACGGTTGTCTGGGACAGGCAGAGCGGTAAACCCCTTCATAACGCCATTGTCTGGCAATGCCGGCGCACAGCCGGACGCTGCGCCGCGCTTAAATGTAAAAAAGGCATGTCCGAGTTCATTAGAAGGCGCACCGGCTTATCTATCGATGCTTATTTTTCCGCGACGAAGTTAGAATGGATTTTACAGAATGTTTCCGGCGCGCGGGCAAAGGCGCGCAAAGGGGAAGCCCTTTTTGGCACGACCGACAGCTGGGTCCTGTGGAAACTAACCGGCGGCGCAGGGCACGCGACCGACTTTACCAATGCCTCGCGCACCATGCTGTTTAATATCGAAAAGCTCTGTTGGGACCCCGACCTGATAGAAGAGTTCGCCATTCCCCGTCAGATGCTCCCGGAGGTGAAAAAATCGTCTGGAGAATTCGGCCGCACCGTCAGGATCGGCAGGCTTCCGGCGGGTATCCCGATATGCGGCATTGCCGGAGACCAGCAGGCCGCCTTGTTTGGCCAGGCCTGTTTTG
>JAQUPI010000064.1 GCA_028716705.1 Candidatus Omnitrophota bacterium
ATGGAAAACCAGTTCACCAGCGAGACCGCGGTCTGGCTTGACGTAAGCATAAGCGATATCCAGAATAAAACAAGCCACGGCCAGCTCAAGATTTCCGCCGGCTGCATCCAATGGAAAACACCAATGGTAATAACCAAGGTCACAGAAATAATGGAACTGAAAAAAAGAAGAGACGGCCAAAAAATTTTTTTTGCCTGCAGGTGCTGCCGCAGAGGCAATCGCATGCCCAGTTCGCGGCAAAAAAGCTCCAAACCACGGTCGAGAAGATAAAACCCTACATGCGCCGTGACGTGGCCAGGGCCTTTTTCCGTTTCCGCCTTCTTTGCCAACCGGATGGCCCGCGCCGCAACCTCTTCTTCTGCGATTTTTCTTCTCAGGGAGAGCTTCTCAACGACATGCCGGTAGCGGTCACGGGTGGCAAAAGACATCCGGGTATAATCCCCCGTGGGGTCCTGACCTAAAATTTTTTCCACAAAGCTTAGGGCTTCGACAAAATCATGCCAATCGGTAACTCCCAAAAGATGCAGACTCCCGATCGTATTCGCGATCGAAACCTGGTCAGCCGCCTGTTTTTGGCTGGTAGCCCGGATCATCCTGTCGAGCGTCTCTCCCTGCTCCGCAAGTTTCTTTTCCAGCCATGCAAAAGGAAGATTGAGCGCCTGGCTTTGACCATGCAAACGCCGGGTGAATTCCGCGACAAAAGCGTCGGAAAGCGGCAGGTTGCTCCTGGACATCGCCGCCATTTCAAAAATTACCCCATTGGTATCTTTGGCCGAGACTTCCAGGATCCGCGTTGCCCAATAATTCGCTTTATCTCTTTCCGTCTGCGCCACGATCAACCGGGAGGACACGCGCCTTAAGTTCTCAATAAGCGCCAGCCTTAACATGATAGGAATCGCCCACAGCTCGCCAAGCTTCAAGTGGCTTACGGTTTGATACGCCGTTACAAATTCCGTAAGCCCCTGGTTGTCCAGCCGTCCGTCGCCGTGAGAGACGAGCTCCATGGCAAGTTCATAAACTCGCGGATAACCGAGAAGCGGCCCCGAAGAAAGATGGGGCAATTCGCGGATGTACTTTTCCGGCAGGTATTTCTGGGCGAGCCTTATCTGCTCTTCAATAAGATAATAGTTATCAAGAAGCCATTCCCCTGCCGGCGAGATCTTTCGTTTGGATTTGCCGGTCTCATTGAGGAGTTCGTGGATCTTGGCAAGGATCTTTTCGTTTTGCTTCAGCCGCAACAATAGCCTGTTGCGCCCCTTTTTGTAACTAACCATCTGCCCTTTAGCCAGGTTTTTCGCATGCGCCCTGAACTGCTCAATACTGAAAAGCTCGGCACGCAGAGGCTGTTCCTCGACGATCCTGTTCTTAGGCAGAAAGGCGGCCAAACGTATTCTAAGGGGCAAAATATAGTCTTGAAGAGACTTTAGCAGCAAGGCAAGCTCCTATTTTTTTTATTCTTCAAAGATCATTATACTCCATAAAACGATGTTTCGGTAGGCCAAATTGTCAATCCCCCGCCCTCACTTCTTAGTTTAGCCTCATTATCGATCAAGACCGCCTCCCAAAGGAGGTAAATTAAAAAGCAGGACTTTTGTATTCATATTAAAACAAACCGACAATTCGGTAACTGAACTCATGGATACGCCGGTCAAATATAATGTCGCTGTGAGTCACCGGCCGCTTAAGCCTTATGCCATCCAGGCATGTGCACCTGCTAAGCGCGACATATAACTGGCCATGAGTAAATGCGCCATGCCCCAGGTCGATCATGACCTTATCGAAAGTCTGACCCTGGCTTTTATGAATAGTTATGGCCCAGGCCAGCTTTATAGGATATTGCGCAAAGACCCCCACAACCTCGTCTTCTATCTTGTCTTCATTCTCGTTATAGTTATATTTAATCTTCTGCCACTTGACTACGGGGATATCGCATGTACGCCCGTTGATATCCACAACTATTGAATCTTTCGATAAAGCGGCGACTTTGGCAAGCGTGCCGTTGACCCATTGTTTTTCGGGATCATTTTTTATCAATATTACCTGCGCGCCTTTTTTGAGTTTTAAGGATGCATCAGCAGGATATGCTGTCTCTTCGAATTTCCCGGTTACCATAGCCTCGTATACAATCTCTTTACCGGAAAGTTTCGATAAACGCTCCTGATTTATTGTGTTTGCCAAGCTGTTTGTCGTTGTCAGGATAACTGTATCGTCTTTACTGGAAACCGCCATATCTTTTTGGACCTTATCATTTAATGTGTCCAGATCCTCTTCAGTATGCTCTTTATTCCTGAACCTGTTTAAGAGTTCCATAAACGAACTATCTTTTTGTCTATATATAGTCGACAGCTCGATGGACCTGATATTACAATCGTTAAACACTTTAGCGCTGAAAAAATAAGGACTTGAATATCGCTCTTCCAGCAGTTCCTTTGTTTCTTTCTCGACCACAGGAGATAGTTGGAAAAGATCTCCAAAAAATACCATTTGGACTCCGCCAAACGGCGTCTTCATTCTGCCGCAGTTGAAACGTAATGCATAGTCGATCCCATCCATAAGGTCTGCGCGAACCATCGATACCTCGTCTATTATTACCATATCTAGATTCTTAATCAGGCTTCTATCTCTAAGGCGCTTTATGGCATCCTTTTGAATAATCTTGGGAGGTAATCTAAAAAAGGAGTGGATCGTCTGACCGCCTACATTAATGGCCGCGACACCTGTCGGGGCTAAAACGATTATCTTTTTACCGGTATTAGCTTTAAAATATTTTAGAAGTGTCGATTTACCAGTGCCCGCCTTGCCTGTAATAAAAAGACATTCCTTGGTATACTCCATAAGATCAAATGCTGATTTAAATTCATCATTTATATCAAGATCTGCTGGAAGATAGTCTCTTGCTATTGTTTGATTAGTGTAAAGTTTCATTCCCACGCTAACTCTGTATCATGATTACATTCAATTATCAAGCACTTGCAATCATGCAGCTTGCTGACCATGCTATCGGTTACCGCGCTCGTATCTGTTAGAAGGTCCGCCTTTTTCATGCATTATAACACGATATCTCGCTTATAGATATACACCACTGAGGCTTAGAGAGGCTTTATACCTGTTGCCTAACCTATTATCCAATGATATAGTTATATCGCTAAACCTATGAATTAAAAGGAGGCTGACATTAAATATAACCACGCCTTATTCCTGAATCCCTATACTGAAAGCAGCGCCAACAGCACAATGATGCTCTTTCCTCCTACGGGGCTTGAATATGTAGCTGCGAGCGCAAAGGGACTGGTCAACAAAATCACCCTTATGGATTTAAGACATGAGCCGGATCTATCCGACACGGATAAGCTCATTTCCTTTATCTCAAGCGGGATCGACATCCTCTGCGTCGGTATTGGTTGGGACCGCCAGTTTGACGAGATCTGCCAAATGCTTAACCGCATACCAAGCCGCATACCGCTCGTCGTAGGCGGATATAAGGCGACCGAAAAAGTAGAAGAACTCTTTAAGACATGCCCCGCGATTACCATCATTGTCAGGGGCGAAGGCGAAGAAACAATTAAAGAAATATTAAAAGGCAACCCGCTCAAGGATATCCTGGGTATCTCGTACCGCAAAAACGGCTCAATAAAGCATAACCCGAACCGCCCCCTCCCCGATATCAATACGTTAGGCGCGCCTGACCGCTCCCTGCGGCAAAGCGAGTATTCCTTTGCCTTAAACGGCATAAAAATAGCGGATATAAGTTTTGATTCCGTATTAAGCGCGCGGGGCTGCCCTTTTAACTGCAAATTCTGCACCTTCAGCCTGAATCCCCTCGGACAAAAAAGGAACTATACTGCCCGAAGCGTCGAGTCCGTGGTCGATGAAATACAGAACTTAAAGGCAGGAGTGATAATCCTGAGTGACGATGATTTTTTTGCCGATCCGGAGAGGGCGGAGAAGATCTGCGATCTGCTCATTGAAAAGAAGATCAAAAAACGTTATATGGCTCAGGCACGCATCGATATCGCGAAATACCCCAAGCTGCTTGAAAAAATGGCGAAGGCGGGATTTAAGGCGCTCTTGATCGGGATCGAATCCCCGCATGACTGGATATTAAAACAGCTTAATAAAGGTTTTAATCAAGCGGCGATACGAAAATATTTTAAGGTCCTGACAAAATACCCTATTTTTTACAGCGGTTATTTTATCTATGGGAATATCGGCGAGACGGAAAAAGAAATGTTGTATATCGGGCAGTTTGCCAAGGAGATCGGAGTCGATGCTATTGCTTGCAATAAGCTCAGGATCGAAAAATTCTCTTCCCTCAGAGAGCTCGCCGAAAAAACACCCGGGTACCACATTACCGAGAGAGGCGAGCTATATTCCGATGCCTACAGCCACGCTACCTTGAAAAAAATAGGCCGCAGGATCAAATTTACTTTCTATGATCCTTCCAGGTACGTGAAGATACTCTGGAAGATTGTTTTTGTGGTAAAGTTTTTTACCTTTAAAGAAATACTCTTCTTCTTATCCGCATCACCGCGCCTTTTCTTAAGTGTAATTACAAGAGAAAGGCGCCGCGGCCGCCTCGGAGATTCCTTGATACGCACCTTTATCAAAAACGCCTGACCTGAAAAAGTCAGGAATATAATATAATTCCCTCAATGCCCTAACCGGGCAATGCTTCAAAGAACTGCTTGGGCGGGGCGCGGCCCCCACCCCGCGCCCCGCCTGGCGCTATCTTTCAAGAAAATCGCCTTCGGCGATAACTTGAAGCGATTTTTGCAGTGGATAGGAAAGTGTTTTATACTTTCCTGTACCATCAAAAAACTACCAAAATTTTTAGGGGGAGGAAAAACAAAACTTAGAATTTAAAATTAATCTGCGGATGTTCCCGCTGAATTTCGTCTTTAATAATCTTGACAAATTCCTGAGCTGATTTTAAAGCGCTTTTTGCGTCAGTCATGGAAATATTGATTTTCCAAGGTTCATAGATAAAGTTATTACGATTTTTCCTCATATAATCGAATTTTTCAATCAAGACTTTATATTTATCACCTAAAAAATGAGCGGTAATGGCCACAACGGTCTTATGCTGAAAGTTAGTTGTTGGCCTGAAACCTTTGATAAATACAAATGCCCTACCAGCATGAAGCATGGCGGTATAAGCCGTATCATAAGAATGACCTTCATCAATTGAAAGCAATTTTTCTGCAACCTTAAGATCTTTTTCTGTGCTCTTTATTACTTTTTCAATCTGATCAAGGCCTATCTTTTCCGGTTTTAACAATTTTTTTTCTATATACTCATTCAAAAATCTATCAGAGGTCATTTTCTTCTCCTTTGATAAATATCTTTTTAGCCTTCATTACTTCTAAAACAAATGAATTTTTTTTCTTTTTTTCCTTTTTGTATTCATTTTTGGTATAACACGTATAATTAACTTCTTTAAATAATTTCTTTTCCAGGCTGTTAATTTTTATCACCAATTCATTATCATCAATACTATCCCCTATCAAAAATATATCCACATCGCTATCTTGCCGCTCATCCCCCTTAGCAAAAGAACCGTATATGAAAGCAACCTTAATGCCTTTTATACCAGACATGGCATCTTTTATAAACTTTATTACCCCTTCCGTTTTAGAAATAATGTTTTTAATTTCTTCGTAAATGG
Organism: Candidatus Omnitrophota bacterium; assembly: GCA_028716705.1. Taxonomy (GTDB): domain Bacteria; phylum Omnitrophota; class Gorgyraeia; order Gygaellales; family Profunditerraquicolaceae; genus UBA1562. Next base: position 5,666 of record JAQUPI010000064.1, read on the forward strand.
GATTTTGTTTATTTAAGGAAAATAATTTTATGTTGCCGATTTTACGTGATTTAAGTATTCCGGAGATACTCAGTTTCAGCAGCTCCCTGTGAAGCGTCCCCACGGACATATGATATTTACTAGCTAATTGGCGGGTGTAAAGCTCTGTATTGGGTGCTTCAAAGAATGCTTTAAGAAGGGTTTGACGGGTTTTTGAACCTATTAAGCTCTGCAGCATATTGTTCTCCTTTTGAGAACAATTGTATCATATTTGAGAACGATGTCAACTATTTTTATTAACCCGCTCCATCGTCGAAAACCGAGGAAATAATAAATGGGGTCCAGATACTCTAGAAATCGAATTAAGTTTTGATCGTGCGAAGCGCTCAAAATTTTTCTCCCCCGGGTAAAGCACTGAAACATCTCTATCCCCACGCCCCTGGCAAACAAACCTTTTCCCGGAAATAACCTCTCCCGCTATCAATCGACGCCCTGCCCCGCCTTTTGTCGTTTTTGTTTTCTAATACCAGGGTAAAGCTTAGTCTCTAAGGAAACAGCTTAGAATGCACCGCGCCCTGGGGGGCGCTCCCACATTGAGCGTTCTATCAGTCGCCCCGCTTGGGAGCGGGGCTCCTTTGGCGGCAGCCTTGGCCGGCTGCCTTCTTGCTAATGCAATGCGTGTGCGGCGCAGCTGTGGCTTGCGCCGGGTG
>JAQUPI010000065.1 GCA_028716705.1 Candidatus Omnitrophota bacterium
GGAGCCAGCCCCATAACGCGACGGCGATGACCGGCCCGATTATCGGCCCGGCCCCGGCGATGGAAGAAAAATGATGGCCAAAAAGCACGAGCCAGTTCTTAGCCGGCACATAATCTATCTTGTCGCACCTGGAGAAAGCGGGAGTCTGCCGGTCTTTGTCGATATGCCATAATCTTTCCAGCTTTCCGGCATAAAACTTATACGCTAAAAAAAACAGGACTAGCGCCGGGACAGCGATAACTAAAGAGCTCACCTTCTATTCCTCGCTCACCTTGAGGAAATAATCCATCAGCTCGTATCCTTTTTCGAAAAAGAGGTCGGATTTCTCCGCTTCTTTTTCGCTGAAATTCAAAAAGCCCCTCCCCAGGACCCCTTTGCCGAATATGCCGAACGGGACGGCATCCGCGGTATGCGTTTTCAGGGAAACCGGAGTAGCGTGGTCGGGAAGGACCATGATGCGGAAATTCTTATTGCGCTTGAACCCCTTTAAGATGGTGCCCGCTACCAGCTGGTCAAACCTTTCAATAGCGGCGATCTTCTCCCGCAGGTCGCCGTTATGGCCGGCCTCATCGGGCGCTTCGACGTGCACAAAAACAAAATCATGCCTTTCCAGTGATTTTAGCGCGGCCCTTGCCTTCCCTTCATAATCGGTGTCGTAATAACCGGTGGCGCCCGGGACTTTTATTACGTCCAACCCGAGTATCTTGCCTAAGCCCCGGATAAGGTCCACCGCCGAAATAACGCTGCCGGTAAGCCCGTATTTTTCCTTAAATGAAGGCATGCTCGGCTTCGCGCCCTGGCCCCAAAGCCAGATCATGTTCGCGGGATTCTCTTTCAGGTCTATCCTCACATGGTTTATCTCATGGCCTTCCAGGAGCTTGCGGGAGTCCTGCATCAATTTTACCAAAAGCCCGGCCTCATCTCCTTTCGGAAGGTTTTTTGATACCTTTTGCCCCGCGATATCGTGCGGGGGCTTGCATTTCAAACTGAGGAGTCCCGGGGAAGCGTTTTTCAAAAGCATAAGATGCCTGTAACTTACCCCAGGGAAAAAACTGATGCTCTCCGAACCCAGCTTCTCGTTAAGGAAATTTATGAGTATCCCCGCTTCCTTTGAGCTGATATGCCCCGCGCTGTAATCAATAAGCTTATCGCCTGAAACGGTGATCAGGTTACAGCGAAAGGCAATGTCCCCCTCTCCCAGTTCTACGCCCAAATTGGCCGCTTCAAGCGGGCCCCTGCCGGAGTAATACTTCGCCGGGTCATAACCTAATATCGAGATATTCGCCACGTCGGAGGCAGGCGCCATTTTCTTAGGGATGGTCTTGACCCTGCCCAGCCTTCCGTGCTTGGCGATAAAAACTAAATTCGGCGTGCGCGCCGCCTCCAAGGGAGTGCGTTCACCGAGTTCGCTTAAAGGGTAATCGGCCATACCGTCCCCGACTAATATGATGTATTTCATAATTTAGTAACTAGTAAATTAGTAACAAGTAACTAGTAATTGAAACTCTTTGACAAAGACTCGGCTAATTTCTCGGCTAAATGTTTTTTACTCCTGGCATGGTCTTGGATCTTATCTTTATTCAAGATATACGCCTGATACCGGTTCCTATCGACGGTATTGGCGACAGCCAGATCCAGATCAGCCCGGCGTATTAAGCTTTTTGCCTTATCTATCAATATCTTCCGGCGTGTTTCAGGCTCAAATTTAAAACCCACTAAGAATAAAGACCTGTCGGTTCTCTTTATCAAATTTATAATCTTAGGCGTGGGTACCAGGTCAAGGCGCCAGGCCTTTCTGCCCGACCCCACCTTATGGCCGTAACTTTTTAAAGGCCTGTAATCCGAAACAGCGGCTGAATGTATGACTATATTATATTTCTTTTTCAATTCTTTTAGCATGGCGCGCTTTAACTCGTCAAAAAACCTGAAACGGATCAGCCTTATCTTCTTATCCAGGCAACAGGGCTCTGCCCCGCCTAATAAAAGCGTAACCTTCGCTCCCAAACTTTGCAGTTTCCTGGCCAGCAATATGCCGGTTCCTCCGGTAGCGGTATTGCTAATAACCCTCACGCTGTCTATGGGAACCAGGGTAGGGCCGGCGGTGATCAGTATCTTTTTATCTCTCAAGCTCATTACAAAATTAACTTCAGCACCGTATTCAGGTCCGGCTTTACGGCTTTCGGCTGCTTTACGCTCTTTATCGCCCTGTCCGGGTCTTTCAAACCATGCCCGGTCAGGACGCAGGTTATTCTTATCGTTTTTGCCGCGCCCGCGCCCCTCCTGAAGTAACCGTTCTTCGCCAGCTTCAATAAACCCGCGATCGACGCGGCGGAAGCCGGCTCGACAAATACGCCCTCTTTAGCGGCTAACAATTTATAGGCCGAGATGATCTCGCTGTCGGAGACCATATCGATCATGCCCTTTGATTCGTCGCGGGCGTCTTCCGCCTGCTTCCAGCTCGCCGGGTTGCCGATGCGTATAGCGGTGGCGATGGTTTTAGGATGTTTTATCGGGTGCCCTTTCACTATCGGCGCGGCGCCCTTCGCCTGAAAGCCAAAAAGCCTCGGCAGGCGGCTTATCTTCCCCGCTGCCTTATACTCTTTATACCCTTTCCAGTAAGCGGTAATATTACCGGCGTTACCGACGGGCATTACCTGGAAGTCCGGGGCGTCCCCCAGCGTATCGCAAATCTCAAAACTCGAAGTCTTCTGGCCTTCGATCCGGTAAGGATTGACGGAATTAACCAGGGTAATAGGATGATTGCCGGTGATGTCCCTGGCTAGATCCAGGCATTCATCGAAATTCCCGTCTATAGCCAAAACCACGGCTCCATGAATAAGCGCCTGGCTCAGTTTTCCCAGCGCGATATGCCCTCCGGGAATAAGCACTACGCACTTTATCCCTGCCCGCGCGGCGTATGCCGCCGCCGACGCGGAAGTATTCCCCGTGGAAGCGCACATTACCGCTTTCGAGCCTTCTTCGCAGGCCTTGGATATGGCCATAGTCATGCCCCTGTCTTTGAAAGACCCGGTGGGATTAAGCCCTTCATATTTGAGATAGACTTCGAAATTCCTGCCGAGCAATTTACTCAGGTAAGGCGCGGGTATAAGCGGCGTATTCCCTTCGTTCAGGGTTATAATGGGGGTCTTATCGCTGACCGGCAGGTATTTCCTGTATCTATCGATCACGCCGTTATAACTCATACGTCCTCTATCCTTATCGCCACGGGCTTTTCTTTTATAACATCGAAGCGCCCGATCATTTCCAGCGCGGAACGCAGGTCCTTTTCCCTGGCTTCGTGAGTGACCATCACTATGGGCACGACTTTCGCTTTCTGCTTCTCTTTCTGATTAACGGAAGCTATGCTGATGCCGAACTTGGCGAGCACCCCGGAGATCTTGGCGAGCACTCCCGGCTTATCGGCGGTCACGAGGCGTATGTAGTGCCTGCTTTTGATCTCGCCGATGCGGCGCAGCTTTTTTATTGACCTGTCCTCCACTATATGCAGCGTAGGCCTGAACATCCCCGCCTTTAAACCCTGGGTCAGGTCGACCAGGTCCGATACCACGGCGGACGCGGCCGATAGCTGGCCCGCGCCGGGCCCGTAAAATAAAAGGTTCCCCGCCAGGTCGCTGGAAACATATATGGCGTTGAATACGCCCGAAACCGAAGAAAGCAGGTGTGATTTGGGAATAAGCGTGGGGTGGACCCGCACCTCCAGCTCATCGAATTCCTTTTTGGCGATGGCAAGCAGTTTTATCTCGAACCCCAGGTCCGCGGCGTATTTTACATCGGCCAGGGATACATGCGATATCCCTTCGATAAATATATCTTCCAGCGCCACAAACTTTCCGAAACACAGGTAGATCAAAAGTATTAATTTATGCGCGGAATCTATCCCTTCGATGTCGAGGGTCGGGTCCTTCTCCGCGAAGCCCTTTGCCTTTGCCTCGTTAAGGGCCACGCTGAAGCTGAGATCGTTCTCCGACATGTTGGACAAAATAAAATTGGAAGTGCCGTTCACGATCCCGAAGATGCCGGAAAATTTATTGGCTACGAGGCCTTCCCTCAGCGCCTTAATTATTGGTATGCCAGCTCCGACGGATGCCTCGAAATAAATGCTCTTTCCCCTGTCGCGCGCCAGGGCAAATAATTCCCGCCCTTCCTGGGCCAAAAGCGCCTTGTTGGCGGTAACGACGCTCTTGCCTTTTTTTAAGGCCTCCATTATGAATTCTTTGGCCGGGTGTATCCCGCCTATCAGCTCCACGATTATATCAATCTGGGGATCGTTGATGATATCTTTGGCGTCTCTGGTGAACAGGCCCTTATCAACGGAAACATTCCTTTTGGAAAGGACGTCCTTATCGCAGATCTTTTTTATATTTATGTCAAGGCCGATCTTGCTGCTGAGCAGGCTTTTCCTGTCGGACAATATCTTTACCGCGCCGCTGCCGACATTCCCGAAACCGATCAAACCCACGTTTATTTTATGCATCATTGCCCCTTCTTAAGATAATAATCCACGGTTTTTTTCATCGCGTTCCTGTGCCTTTCGTCCACAGCCAGGAAAACGATCCGCGTATCATAGATCAGGTCCTTGCTGATCTCCCGCGATTCCAGGACCTTTCCCACGATCATAATGGGATGGGAATCGAAAGGCAGCCTTATTTCGAGAGCCAGGTTAATGCCTGCGTCAAATTTCCTGTTCGTGGTCAACAGCATTCCTCCCAGGCTCACGTTTTTCGTCTGGGATAAATCCACGTTATCCGTTTCTTCCAAAACGCGGTAAGAGACAATGAAACGGGCGTCGATACGGGGATGCTTCCTTCTCTCCGGCCCTTCGTATTTCATTCCTGCCCCTCCTTATTTTGCCAAAAACCAGCTTATATATTCCCTGACCAGCTGCTTCTGCTCGTCTCTCAAATTTATGAATTCCACCCTGGTAATGTGCAGCGGGGATGATCCCGGCCTCGCGGATTCGGAACATACTACCCTGCCCGTGAATTCCTCCCAATCTAACGGCTTAGAAGGGATCTTCACCAGGAACGTGAGCGTATCATTGGCGGAGAATCCATGCTCAGTCGTAATGCTCATCCCGGTTTCGCTGATATCCCTTACGGAGGTGATATCCCACTTCTTTACGCCGTTCTCGTCCGGATACGCGTAACGGACCGAGAGCATTTTCTTAATGCGAACCGACTTCCTTCTCTCTTCCACCATGGCAGCCTCCGGAAAGATAGGAAAAATTGGTCGGGGCGGACAGACTTGAACTGTCGACCTCTTGAACCCCATTCAAGCGCTCTAGCCAAACTGAGCCACGCCCCGTCAATCTTTTTGTCTTACTCTTCTTTTTTCTTCCGCGTCATCAATTCCCTGACCGCTCTTTCAGGCGATTTATTTTTGTAAAGAACAGAATACACTTCTTTCGTGATGGGCATGTCCACTTTATATTTCAAGCTTAACCCGTAAGCTGACTTGGCGGTGGGCACGCCTTCGGCTACCATCCGCATATGCGCCCTTATGTCCTTTAAAGTCTTCCCTTTCCCTATTTCCTGCCCGACGAACCTGTTACGGCTGTATGGGCTTACGCAAGTTGTGACCAGGTCCCCTAAACCGCTTATGCCGCTGAAAGTCCTAACCTTTGCCCCCATAGCCTGCCCCAGCCTTGAGATCTCCGCCAGCCCGCGCGAGAGGATGGCCGCTTTCGTATTTGTGCCGAAACCCAGCCCGTCGGATATCCCGCAGGCGATAGCGATTACGTTCTTGAGGCTCCCGCCTAATTCCACGCCGATAACATCCTCATTTGTGTAAACCCTGAATCTCTCGGTCATAAAAACGTTTTGAAGTAAACCGCGCAGCTGTTTGTCGTTAGAGGCGACCACCGCTGTGGTGGGGACTTGCAAGGCGACTTCATGCGCTATCGTCGGCCCGGAAAGTACCGCCAGACTTACGTTACCCATCTCCTCATGTATTACCTCGGAGATCCTTTTTAGGGAACCGGTCTCTATCCCTTTGACGACGCTTAAATAAGGCGCCTCCTGCCCGCGTTCGAACTTTTTGAACTGCCTTAATACCTGGCGCAGGTATTGGGACGGAATGGCGAAGATTATCAATTCCCTGCAGCTGACTGCCCAGGCAAGATCGGAAGTGACCTCTATCTCTTTGGGGATCTTTAT
>JAQUPI010000066.1 GCA_028716705.1 Candidatus Omnitrophota bacterium
TAATCCCATACCAGAAATTTTAGAGGACTTAAAACGCGGGAAGATGGTCATCGTCGCAGATGATGAAGACCGCGAAAATGAAGGCGACCTGCTGATGGCCGCTTCTTTCGTGAAGCCGGAAGACATAAATTTTATGGCTAAGAACGGCCGCGGCCTTATCTGCGTGCCTATGGAAGAAAAAAGATTGAGCGATCTGGCGCTGCGGCCGATGTTGGAGAATAAAGAGTCTTATAACAGGAAGGACCCGCTGTCTACTGCATGGGTAATCTCTGTAGACGCGGCAAAAGGCGTGACAACGGGGATCTCGGCTTATGACCGGGCCAGGACCATAGAAGTGCTTATTAACCCGCAGTCTAAACCGGAAGACCTGATCCGGCCGGGGCACATCTTTCCGCTAAGGGCGCTCAAGGGCGGAGTACTGGTAAGGGCGGGCCATACCGAAGCCACCATAGATTTGACGAGAATGGCGGGATTATATCCGGCAGGCGTTATCTGCGAGATTATGAATGATAACGGGACGATGGCCAGGCTCCCCGAGCTGCTTGAGTTTTCAAAGAAGCATAATTTGAAGATCTGTTCCATAGCCGGGTTGATCGAATACCGCAGGAAGCAGGAAAAGCTCATCGAACGGCTTTGCGAAACCGTCATCCCCACAGAGTTCGGGAATTTTAATTTTATCCTTTACCGGGACACGATCAACGACAAATTCCACGCCGCCTTAAAGATGGGGGACCTGGATATTTCTCCGACGCTGGTGCGAGTGCATTCCGAGTGCCTGACAGGCGACGTATTCGGCTCGATGCGCTGCGATTGCGGGAAGCAGTTAAAAGAAGCGATGGGGATCATCGGCAGGGAAAAAAAAGGTGTTATCCTTTATATGGGGCAGGAAGGCAGGGGAATAGGGCTTGCCGCTAAGATCCACGCCTATAATTTACAGGATAAAGGCATGGATACCGTAGAAGCCAATGAAGCGCTGGGCCACAAGGCTGACCTTCGTGATTATGGGATCGGCGCGCAGATCCTGTCGGATCTTGGTTTAAAAAATATCAGGCTCTTGACTAATAACCCGCGGAAAATAGTGGGCCTGCAGGGATACGGCCTAACGGTTACGGAACGCGTGCCTTTGGAGATCGCGCCCAATCCTTTGAATTACAATTATCTTAAGACAAAGAAGGATAAGATGGGCCATAATTTGAACATAGAATAAGTGAGGACAAAATTTATGGAGCGAAGCGAACATAAACGGGGTTAACTTGGAGGAAAAAATGGTAAAGATGATCGAAGGTAACCTGATAGCAAGAGGGAAAAAATTCGGGATCGTGGCTTCCCGCTTCAATGATTTTATCACCAAGCAGCTAGTGGAAGGTTGTATGGATACGCTGATAAGGCATGGGGCAAGCGGGGAAGACCTTTCGGTTACATGGGTCCCGGGAGCGTTCGAGATGCCGCTCATCGCCCAGAAACTCGCTAAATCTAAATCTTACGACGCGTTGATCTGCCTGGGCACGGTGATCCGCGGTTCCACGCCGCATTTCGATTATATCGCGGCTGAAGTCGCGAAAGGCATCGCCAAGGTTTCGTTGGATTCCGGGTTGCCGGTTATTTTCGGGGTAATTACCGCCGATACCATCGAGCAGGCGGTGGAGCGGGCCGGGACCAAGGAAGGCAATAAAGGCCGGGACGCGGCAGTGTCGGCGATCGAAATGGCTAACTTGATAAAAAATGCGTAAACGTACCCTCGCCCGTGAATTCGCTTTACAGGTGCTGTATCAGGCGGAGATCACCCATGACAGCGCGGATGCCGCCCTCGGTAATTTCTGGCAGGCCCACAGCGACGAAGAAATAGAAGAGCAGACGAAGGGATTTACTGTTGAGCTGGTTAAAGGCGTGATGGACAGCCTGGAAGCCATAGACGCGAAGATAGCCGCCCACGCCACTAACTGGCAGCTTAAGCGCATGGCGGTAGTGGATAAGAATATATTGAGGATCGGCTGTTTTGAGCTGATGTTCCGCGAAGATATCCCCTTTAAAGTATCCATTAATGAGGCGGTGGAACTGGCCAAGAAATATTCGAGCATAGAGGCGAGTAAGTTCGTCAACGGCATACTGGATAAAGTAAGGCAGGAAAAGGCCGAATGAAATTTGCCGACCTTCACCTGCATACTTTGTTTTCGGACGGCACTTATACGCCTGAAGAGCTTATTTTAGCCGGGAAAACAAGCGGGCTTTCCGCGATCGCTGTCGTGGATCATGATTGCGTGGACGCGGTTTCGCCCTCTATAGATATCGGGAAGACGCATGGCATCGAAGTCCTCCCCGGGATCGAGCTTACAGCCGAGTATTCCGGCAGGGAAGTGCATATCCTCGGGTACCTTTTCGATTACAAGGGAAAAGGCTTTACGGAGAAGCTTGATTTTTTGAAAAAAAACCGCGTTGACCGCGTGTATAAGATAACAGACAGGTTGAAAGATATGGGGATCCCGTTGAAACCTGAGTCCGTTTTTGGCATGGCTAAAGAAGGTACCGTCGGCCGGCTGCATATCGCCAGGGCCCTGGTAAAGAATGGGTTTGTGGGGTCCATATACGAAGCCTTCCAGAAATATATCGGTGATAATTGCCCCGCGTATGTTTGCAATTTCAGGTTTACTCCCGCCGAAGCCATAAGGTTGATCAGGGAGCAAAAGGGCATCCCTGTTTTGGCTCATCCCTATTCCTTTAACCGGGACGAATTGATCCCTGAACTCGTAAACGACGGGCTAATGGGCCTTGAAGTGCATTATCCCGAGCATACGCAGTCCATGGTAAACTTTTACCTTAAGCTGGCGAAAGAAAATAATTTATTGGTCACCGGCGGATCCGACTGTCATGGAGAGGCAAAGCCGGAAATCAAGATCGGCTCTGTCAAGATCCCTTACGAATTAGTGGAAAAGTTAAAAGAAGCCAGACTTAAACTTTAAAACGATGAAAAGAAAGCATGAATACTTTATGGGCCTGGCGTTGCGGCTGGCCCTCAAGGGCAAAGGAAAGACTTCGCCTAACCCGATGGTCGGCGCCCTGGTGGTTAAGAACGGCCGTATTATCGGGCGGGGATTTCATGAAAAGGCGGGCTTGGCCCACGCGGAAGTCGCGGCGATAGACAGCGCGGGCGTAAAAGCGAAAGGGGCCACGCTTTATGTGACCTTGGAACCTTGTACGCATTTTGGCAGGACCCCGCCTTGCGTGGACAAGATCGTCAAAAGCGGGATAAAAGAGGTCATCGTCGGAATGATAGATCCCAACCCGCGTAACAACGGCAAGGGTATAAAGGCGCTGAGAAAACATAAGATCAAGGTAGAGGTCGGGTTCATGGAAAATCAATTAAGGAAACTGAATGAGGCATTTATAAAATTCATTACCCGGAGGATCCCCTTTGTCACGATCAAGGTGGGGCAGTCTCTCGATGGAAAGATCGCTACCCGCACCGGAGATTCGAAATGGATAACTTCCGATAAATCCCGCGGCATAGCGCACAGGTTCCGCTCAAGGTACGACGCGGTTATGGTTGGTGTCAACACGGTATTGCGGGATAACCCTAAGCTCGATGCCTGGTTTTCGATCAGGCAGCCGACGAAGATCGTGGTAGACAGCCAATTGAGCGTTCCTCAGGCGGCAAACCTGTTCTTTCGCGAAGCGCAGGTGATCTTTGTCACCCTGCCGGTCAAATCCGGCCAGGAGACCGAAAACAGGAAAATATTATCCCAGAAGGCAAGGATCCTTGAGGTCAAAGAAAAGGCCGGCCAGATCAACCTGGCCGATATGATGAAAAAACTAGCCCAGATGGGGATCACCAATATCCTTGTGGAAGGGGGAGGAACGTTGATCGGCGGGCTCTTTGACGAAGGCCTGGTAGACAAGGTTTTATTTTTTATCAGCCCGAAGATCATCGGCGGAAAAGACGCGATCGGTTCGGTTATGGGCAGGGGGATCGCGCGCATAGAGAAAGCGGTGAAGTTGAAAAGAGTGCAATTCAGAAGAATAGGCGAAGATATGCTCGTTGAAGGATATGTTCGCTTCGCCCCATAAATCTTGTCCTCACTTATGTTTAGCGGGATTATCGAAAAATTAGGGGAAGTCGAGAGCCTGTCAAGGCGGGGGAACATCAGCCGTTTGGAGGTTTACGCGGAAGACCTTCCGGAGGATATCAAAACAGGGGAGAGTATTTCGGTAAACGGAACCTGCCTTACCGTGATCAAAAAAGAGCGGAACGTTATCGCTTTCGAAATTATGCCTGAAACTTTAAGCCTGACCAATATCGGCGAGTTAAAAGTAAAAGATAAGATCAATCTTGAGCGCGCCTTAAAAATAGGGGACCGGCTCTCGGGGCATTTCGTCACCGGGCACATTGATTGCTCCGGCATTATCCGGCGCAAGAATTACGTAAAAGGAAACCTTTGTTTTGAAATAGCCGTGCCGGCCAAGTTTATGCAGTATGTCCTGCCGCGCGGTTCCATCGCGGTTGACGGCATAAGCCTGACGGTCGCAGAGAAAAATTCCGGGACTTTCAGCGTATACATAATCCCGCATACCCTTAAAAATACCACCCTCGGTTTCAAAGGCCCATCCGGTAAAGTGAATATCGAATTCGACATACTTTCTAAGCGTAATCAATAGCAACGCTCCGGCCGGCGTGCTAAGCGGTGCTCCTTACTCGTCGCACCAGCACCCTCTATTCTTGCCAAACACCCCAATTTTTGTTATACTAAGTTTTATGTCGCGGATATTCATCGGCACAAGCGGTTGGAATTACGCGCACTGGCGCAAAGTGTTTTATCCCGATGGCCTTGGACAAAATAAGTGGCTGGCGCATTACGTTAATTTTTTTAATTCTGTGGAATTAAATGTCACTTTTTACCGATTGGTCCAGAAGAAAACTTTTCAAAATTGGAATAAAACAACGCCAGGAGGTTTCAATTTCGCGGTAAAGGGATCGCGGTTCATCACTCATATAAAGAGATTAAAGGATTCCGGCGAGTCTTTGAAGTTATTCCTGGACAACGCCAAAGGTTTGAAGGAAAAATTAGCCGCTGTCTTATGGCAGCTGCCTCCGGGTTTTAAGAAAGATTTAAAGCGCCTGGAATCATTCCTGAAATTGCTCAAAAAGGCGGGCGTCAGGCAGGCATTTGAATTCAGGAATGCATCCTGGTTCGACAAAGAAGTTTACGAAACGCTTAAAGGAAATAACGCCTGTTTGTGTATGGCGCATTCCGGGCGTTTCCCCTGCGTGAAAGAGATTACCGCGGATTTCGTTTACCTGAGGTTTCACGGAGGGGCTTCGCTTTACGGCTCTAATTACTCGGATAAAGAGCTAAAAGAATGGGCGTGTTTCGCCAAGGGTCTTTCGAATAAAGACGTTTTCGCGTTCTTCAATAACGATGCCTACGGTTACGCCGTCAAGAACGCGCTTAGATTTAAGGAACTATTAGTATCGTAAAATCGGGGAGTGGCTCAGTTTGGTAGAGCGTTGCGTTCGGGACGCAAAGGCCAGCGGTTCAAGTCCGCTCTCCCCGACCATTCCATGAAAAAACAGGTCCACGTTTATTATACCGGGCGCGTTCAGGGAGTGGGTTTTCGTTTTACCGTCGAAGAGATCGCCCGGGAAATGGGCATCAGCGGCTGGGTAAAGAACCTTCGCGACGGACGGGTAGAATTGACGGCGCAAGCGGAAGACTCCAGCCTAAAGGAATTCCTGGAAAAGATCAATCAGAGTTTCTCCAGGTATATTCAGGACGCGGAGATACAATGGCAGCCCGCCTCGGAAGACTTCCAGGACTTCAGGATCAGTTTCTAGAGAGATTTTGCCGTGCGTTACGGTATCTTTTCTGATATACATTCCAATTTGGAGGCGCTGGAGGCGGTTATCCATGCCTATAAAAAAGAAGGCATAGACCGGTACTTTTGCCTGGGGGACGTTGTCGGATACGCCGCCGATCCCGCGGAATGCGCCGAAAAAGTAAGAATACTTTCCTCCGTCACTATCGCGGGAAACCATGACTACGCTTGCGTAGGGTTGTTTTCCTTGGATTATTTCAATCCCCTCGCCAAAGAAGCGATAATATGGACAAA
>JAQUPI010000067.1 GCA_028716705.1 Candidatus Omnitrophota bacterium
AAAAAAGGTACTGGATATGGGGGTTGGCCAGGGGTGCGAGTTGGAAGTTTTAAGGGTCGCCCCGTTGGGCGATCCCGTTGAAGTACGGCTAAGAGGGTATAACTTATCTTTGAGGAAAGAAGAAGCAAAGCAAATATTTGTTGAGGAAGGATGAAAAAACTAAGCGATATCAAAACAGGATGCGTCGCGGTCATAGTATTCATCCAGGGGGGAAGGGGCGCGATCCACAGGTTAACCGAGCTTGGGTTGTTGCCGGGAGAGAAATTAACAGTAATTCATAATTCCGGGTCAGGCCCGGTCATCATAAGCGCTATGGGCTCTAAGTTGTCTATAGGGTACGGATTGGCGCAGAAAATAATAGTAAGGGGGGAGTAAAATGGCGGCAAAGGGAAAAATAACGGTAGCATTGGCGGGTAACCCTAATTCAGGGAAATCAACGATATTTAATAATCTTACCGGGGCGCGCCAGCATGTGGGTAATTATCCGGGCGTGACGGTTGAAAAAAAAGAAGGTAGTGTTGTTTACGCGGATCATGAGATAACTTTTGTGGATCTCCCGGGCACATACAGCCTGTCGGCGAACTCGGAGGATGAGGTTGTCGCTCGTGATTTCCTGCTTAAAGACAGGCCGGATATAGCCGTTCACATAGTTGATGCTTCAAACCTTGAGCGGAACCTTTACCTATATACTCAACTGCAGGAGTTGGAAATTCCGGTAGTTCTGGCAATGAATATGAGCGATATCGTGGAAAAAAGGGGTTCGCGGATCGACTATGCCAGGTTTTCCCGGCTTTTGGGTAAACCGGTCGTACCTATGGTTGGCAATAAGAATAAAGGGACGCAGGGTCTGCTGGAAGCGGTTGTAAATTTGTATAAAGGTAAGCTAAAAGCGGAGAGAATACCGGTTGATTACGGAGAGGATATCAGGGTGGAACTTGATAAGGTTGAGGCACTGCTTAAGAAAGAAGCAGGGCTTATTAGCCGGTATCCCGTTGGATGGCTGGGCATCAAGCTTTTGGAGGATGATCCGTGGGTAACTGATCTTATCGCGCAGCTGCCCGCGGGCAAGGCGATTTTTTTTCAGGGTGAAAAGAGCAGGCAGCACCTTAAGCAGCACTTTTCGGATGACCCGGAAGTCATTATCGCTGATAAAAGGTATGGATTTATCAGCGGGGTTTGCACCGAAGCGCAAAGCCGCACTGCCGAACAAAGGCACGATCTTTCGGATAAGATTGACAAGGTTATTTTAAACCGTTTCTTGGGGCTGCCTATATTTGCTGTTGTGATGTACGCGATCTTTAAGTTTACTTTTACATTTTCCGAGCCGGTAGTGGGATGGTTTGAGGCGTTTTTTGAAAAGGCGGGAGGATCAGCCGCCAGGGTTATTCCGGAAGGGCTTACGCAGTCTTTTGTGGTTGACGGATTGATCGGCGGCGTAGGAGGGGTATTGGGGTTTTTCCCGCTTGTGCTTTTTATGTTCTTTGCCATAGCGTTTTTTGAAGATTCGGGGTATATGGCCAGGGCCGCTTTTGTCATGGACAGGATAATGCATAAATTCGGCTTGCACGGGAAATCATTCTTGCCGATGATGATCTCAACCAACGGGTGCGCGGTGCCTGGTATTTTGGCGACCAGAACACTGGATAGCAAAAAAGACAGGCTGATCACTATGATGGTTACGCCATTTATGATCTGCGGCGCTAAACTTCCCATATTCGCTTTGTTCATAGGCGCGTTCTTTGCGAGCGAACAGGGAGCAAACATAATGTTTTTAATGTATGTTTTGAGCGTAATTATCGCGTTCGTTTCCGCCTGGATACTCAAGAAATTTGTTTTCAAGGGTGAGCCGTCGCATTTTGTCATGGAGCTTCCTCCTTACCGCGTACCGACGATACAAGGCCTGATGTTGAAGATGTGGGAACGGGGATGGCTTTATATAAAAAAGGCCGGGACGATCATACTTTTGATCTCTATCATTATTTGGGGTGGTTTTACTTTTCCCCAGAGGGAAACAGGCGAGGGAGAGAGTGAAGAGGCAATTGCCGCCTCGCAGATGGAACAGAGTTATGCCGGTAAAATAGGCAAATTTATTGAACCCGCGGTAAAGCCGCTGGGGATGGATTGGCGGGGAGGAGTGGCCTTAATGGCAGGAGTCGCGGCAAAAGAGGTCGTGGTAAGTACTATGGGGACGATTTACAGCTTAGGCGAAGTTGATCCCGGAGAAGCCGAGCCGTTAAAGGAAGCTTTGCAAAAAGACCCGAGCTGGAGCCCCCTGAAGGCGCTGGCTTTTCTGGTCTTTTGTCTTATTTATCTTCCTTGTTTTGTGGCAATGGCGGTCTTTTACCGCGAATCAGGGCCTAGTTTAAAATGGACGCTATTTTTGATCTTCTGGACTACGCTTATGGCCTGGACAGCTTCTTTTCTGGTATATCAAGGCGGAAGGCTGTTGGCTCTTGGAGGATAGGCATGGAGAAAATACTGATAATTTTAATTGTTTTGGCGGCGGCGGGTATATTGGCTGATGCTTTTATCAGGGCTTTAAAAGGCAAAAATAGGCCCCATTGCGAAGGATGCGGCAGTTTTGGAGCGTGCGGATGCAATGGCAGCATAAACTGCAAAGGTAAATAAAATGGGCGTTAATACAGAACAAGAAAAAATTGAGGAGATCGCCGCGCTTATAAAGCAGGTCCGTTTCGGGGAGGTGATCATAACTATCCATGATTCTGAAATAGTAGAAGTTCAAAAGAATGAAAGAAAGCGTTTTAAGGCGCAAAAGCGACTGCCCGCGCAGAGCTGATCAGCAATAACTATAACCGACTGGACAACCAGAGGATCAATTAAAAGGAGTGCCAAATGTCCCTTAAGTTGTTTAGGCAGTTTTTAGTTCTGGCGGTTGTTTTATGTCTTAGCAGGGCGGCATATGCCGGAGGCGATGACATGGAGTCAGCGCTCCGGAAGCTTCAACTACGCGTTGAGGCGTTAGAAGCAAAGCTTAATACTCAGGATTCCTGTATAAAGTCGCAGGAGTCGGTGATAGCGGCCCAGCAGGGTAAAATCAGTGAATATGAATTTAGGTTATCTCAATTTGAAGAAGATATTCATCGTGTTCCCGGCGTTCCGGCGCAGTTAATGGAAGGGCTTGAGCTTGGGGTTGGCGGCACTATGATTGCGCAAGGGGTAAATAATATCAATTATGACGGCCGGGCGGATAAGAAATCCCGTACGGACGGTTCGTATTCAGCAGACCTGACTTTGGGTAAGGAATTTAAGGAGATTGGGGGAAGCGCGTTCTTGCACCTGGAGGCAGGGCAGGGCGCCGGGCTTGATGACAACCTCACGCTTTATTCGGGCGTCAACCGCGATGCCGGAGACAGTGAAGCTAAGGTTGAGGTAACGGAATTCTGGTATGAACAAGGGTTATTAAATGATAAGATGGTTTTGACTTTCGGTAAGCTTGATCCTACGGCGTATTTTGACCAGAACGAAGCCGCAAATGATGAAACTACCCAATTTTTAGGCAGTATCTTCCGCAATTCGCCTGTTTTGGAATTTCCCGATAATGCCGCCGGTATCCGCGTTGCCTGTATGCCGGCCGAATGGCTGGAGCTGGGGTATGGCCTCTTTGACGGCAATAGTGATTGGGAAAAGGTAGGAGACAATCTGTTTAACATCGGTCAGGCGCACTTTAAGACCGGTTTTTTCGGGTTGCCGGGAAATTATCGTTTCTACGGCTGGAATAGCAACGTGAAGCATGTCAAATGGCTGGATGCAAGCCAGACAAGTGAAGCAGCTTATGGGTTTGGTTTGAGCTTTGACCAGAAGATCAATGATATTGTTACGTTATTCACCCGCTATGGATGGCAGGATCCGAAAGTCTATAATCCCGATATAACCGCGGCAGACGGCTCCAGTTATTCTTTGGAGCGATCATGGAGCGCGGGTTTTCAGGTGGAAGGCAAACGCTGGGGCAGAGAAAATGACGTATTTGCTTTTGCGGTAGGGCAGGTAACGCCCTCGGGGGATTATAAGAAAGCCAATAACGGCTATCTGGTAAGGACGGAAGGCCACTTGGAAGCCTATTACAAGATACAGGTTAACGAACATCTCTCAATAAGCCCTGATTTTCAGTATATATGGGATCCCTTTGGAAAGGATATTGCCGGGAATACAAGCGGCATATTCGTAGGAGGGATGAGAGCGCAGGTTGATTTTTAATATTAAAAAAGAATGAACTTCACGGATAAGGGCCCGGATGATCACGCGCCGGGCCCTTATTTCATTGACAAAATGTTTTAATTTGGTATACTAAATAGAAAATATTTCTATTTAAGAGGATCGGAATGGAACATTATATAGACAAGCTTAAACATAGCGGGTTAAAACTTACGCCGCGCAGGCAGGCGATTATCGCGCTTTTTATTGAGCGAAAGAGCCATTTAACTCCGGAAAAGGTATGGGAGTATTTAAAGAAGAAATTTTCCCGCTGCGGGCTGCCCGGCGTGTACCGTAATCTTGAGAGCCTTGTTGAGTGCGGCATATTAACAAGGATCCAGCAATTTGATAGCAAGAAACATTATAGCTTATGTTCAATAGGCTATGGGCATGACCACCACCATTTTATTTGCCGAAAATGCAACAAGGTTGAAGAAGTGGATTTTTGTAATTTTAAAGTCATTTCCCGGTTTATAGAAGATAATCTACACGCTAAAGTTGAGGCGCATCAGTTTCAAATACAGGGATTATGTTCAAAGTGCAAATGAGAAAAAAAGCGCCTGTTTTATTGTTGGTAATTTTTGCTCTCTTTCTTGGGATAGCAATATTCCATCCTTTTTCCCACGGCTTGCATCATGAGCATGACGATGGGCATGATTGTCCTGTTTGTCTTTGGCTGCATTATGCCGCGGTCATCTTCTTTTTTGCGGTTGATTTTTATGTTATATTCCGCGTTATCAGCTATATTCTCGTTTTACCCGGCATTTCACCGGCTAGTGTTTCATTTTCCTCCGATATTCCCCGCGCTCCTCCAAAACATTATTTTTCCGCTGTCTAGCCTATTTGAGCCGTAATTCTTACTTGTGGTCTTAGAGGAGGGGAAAATGTTGTCTAAGAGAATATATCTTATGGTAGTTTTATCATTAGCCGTTATTTTGAATTATTTAGTTTTCGCTTACGCCCAAACAACCATTTTTGATCTGGGGCAGGTGGTTGTATCGGAAGATGAAGATTCTCAGGATAGATTGACTATAGAAGAAAAAACCAAGATCAGCCAAAAAACGCTTAAATCCCATAAAGTCGTTGATCTGGCTGAGATATTGGCGGATGAAATGATCGAAGCTTCCATGGTCCGCAAAAGCGGCTACGGGAATGAGGTTGGCTTAAGGGGCTTTACCAAAAGTAACCTGCGGTTTACCCAGGACGATACTCTCCTTGAGGGCTCCTGCGGAAGCCGCAAGGATCCGCCGCTTTCTCACATCAACCTTTTGACCATACAAAAAATAGAAGTTAAGGAAGGGCCTTATGATGTGAGCGTGCCCGGCGCTCTTGGCGGCAGCATTAACGTTATTTCAAAAGATCCCCAGAGCGGCCTCCATGGAGAGATCCTCTCCAAGTTTGGTTCATACGGGTATTTAAGCCAGGGCGGGATTATTTCAGGCGGAAGCGAAAAACTACAGGGTTTGTTCGGATATAACTATTCAAAGTCCGGGCAATATGAAGACGGCGCGGGCAATAAGGTAAGCAGCTTTAACCCCAATTATAATAACGACGGAAGGAACCTGGACGCGTTCAAAAAACATGATTTTTGGGGGAAGGCGCTGATCGAGCCGGCGGATAACCAGAAGGTTTCTGTCTCGTCATCCTATGGAGAGGCGCATGATATCTTGACTCCCCGGGTAGCTATGGATACGGAGAAAGAAAAAACCTATCTTAATAAGATAGAATATACGATAGATAACCTTAGTTCTATTTCTAAAGAGCTAAGTATTTCCGGATACTATAACCGTATTGAGCATTATCCGTATGGAGAATATAGGGCCCTTCCGATCGGGATCGATCAGAAGAGGATCGAG
>JAQUPI010000068.1 GCA_028716705.1 Candidatus Omnitrophota bacterium
CGCTTAAAAGCATACAGTTCCGCATAAGGCAGTCCCAGAGATACTAAATTTAAAAATTCAGGACGGTTCTTAACTCAAGTTAAGTCTTACTTGACAGGAGAACCGTCCTTTTTTTATGTAGATTTATGAATATTAATGTATCATTAGTACTCTATTTGCTCATGGATAGTTATGGATGTTAAAGAATGTAAAGATTTTCCTTGACAAGTTTTAACTTTTTCTTTATAATTACAATCATGTTAAATAATATTGGTTTGATGACGATCGAGGACCTGGCGGATTACTTAAAAGTAACCCGCCGCACTATTTATGACTGGCTTAAGCAGAACAAGATCCCGGCGATAAAACTTGTCGGCCAATGGCGCTTTAAGAAAGATAAGATAGATGCCTGGCTGGAAAATAAAACATTGCATTAAAAATGGCACGGCTACCTAGGAGGCTGGATGTACTTTAAAAAGTTGGAGCTCGTGGGATTTAAATCTTTTTTCGATAAAACAACGTTGAACTTCGAACCTGGGATAACCGCGGTAGTTGGCCCCAATGGGTGCGGTAAATCCAATATTTTCGACGCCATACGCTGGGTCCTCGGCGAGCAGTCGGTAAAATCCCTTCGCGGTTCGGAGATGCTGGATGTCATCTTTAACGGCACTGACGCCAAAGAACCCTTAGGTATGGCGGAAGTAAGCTTGACCTTTGATAACGATAAGAAATATTTCGCGGTTGACCATCATGAAGTCGTGATCACCAGGCGTTTATTCAGGTCCGGGGAAAGCGAATACCTGCTGAATAAAACACCGGTACGCCTGAAGGACATCACGGAATTGCTTATGGGGACGGGGATCGGGGCGGAGAACTATTCCTTGATCGAGCAGGGAAAGATCGGCCAGATCCTCAGTTCTAAGCCGGAAGACCGGCGGATGATATTCGACGAGGCCGCCGGGATAACCAGGTATAAAAGCCAAAAAAGGGAAGCGCTGAGGAAACTGGAAGAGACGGAACAGAACCTCTTAAGGGTCAATGATATAGTCACGGAAGTAAAACGCCAGATCGGGTCCCTCGAACGGCAGGCAAATAAGGCGCGCAGATATAAGGAGGTCTTCGAGGAATTAAAAACAAAAGAGATAATCTTTGCCGCGATAGAGCAAAATGAGATCACCCTTCAGAAGGATAATATCATACACCAGCTCAAAGAGCTGGAAGCGGCGGAAAGCGTCCTTTTAAGCGCGATCTGCGGGCATGAAGAGAAGATGAACGCGCACCGCGCCGAGCTGAAAGCCATGGAAGAACAGATCATGGCCATCAAAAACCGGATACTCGGCCTGGATAACCTGGTATTAGCTAACGAGGGCCGCATAAACTTCAATAAGGAAAAAACCCTCGGCCTGGAAGAGAGCCAGCAATACCTGCGCGGCCAGATCGATCAGACTAAAAACAGGCTGCTCATGGATGAGGAAAAGCTAACCGCCCTCAAAAACGAGCATGGGAACATAAATAAGAACATAGAGATCAAGAAGGCCCTGATCGACGAGAAAGAAGCGCTCCTTTCATCGCTGGGCGCTTCCATAAAATCATCGTTGGAAAATATCGCTAAAACCAAGCGCGATATCCTGGAAATGGCGACAAAGGTCGCCCAGGCGAAGAATGACCTCGCGGACTTTTCCGGGAAAGAGCAGGTGCATCTGGCGCGTAAGAAAAGGCTGGAGATCGAGAGATTGAAGGTAGGCGAGGAGAAGTCCCAAACAGAACAGAGCCTCGAGGCGCTGCGCGCTGAACTGGAGGGACTGGAGAAGGTTTTCGCGGACCTCAACCTTAAGATAGGCGATGTCAAAAAAGAGCAAGAGTCGGAGAGCGCTAACCTGGAAGGCATAAACGCGCAAATTTCGGACCTGGAAAAAGAAAAGCTTTCTTTGCAATCGCACAAAGAGTTCCTGGAAAAGTTAAGGACGAAATACGAGGATATAAGCGAATCGATGAACGCCGTTGTGCAACTGGACAGGCCTTGCGCGGATAAATCCTCCGGCCTGGTAATAAAGGTTTTAAACATAGAGGATTCCGGGATAAAGCTTTCCGGCGAGGCAAAACCCATAGACTTGGATGCTGTAAGGATCACGGAGAAGTTGTCTAAAATAGAAGACCAGATCGGATCGCTGGAAAGCGCCAGAAAGGCGAGCTCAGGGCGGATAGAGGAATTAAACGGGCGTGTCAGCGCGCTTTCGGCGGAATCGCGCAACCACGAGATCGCCCTCTCCAACAAGAAGAATTCGCGCGATTCTATCCAGGAACAGTTCAACAAGATCTGCGAGGAAGAAGAGATAATAGGCATAGAGCTGTCCGAGGTCTCTCAGGAGCTTGATTCTTTAAAAGAAAAGATGTCTTCTCTGCAATCCAGGCTTTTGGGGTTGGAGGAGGAGCAAAAATCATACGATGAGTTGATCTCTTTCGAGCAGGGCAGTATCGATTCGCGCAATAAGGAAAAAGAACAGACCCTGGTGATGATCACCCAGGCGAAGACGGAGCTTGAAGGGCTGAACAAGCGCCTTGAAGCCGATCTGGACACGCTAAAGATATTGGAAGACACATACAGGCAGGACAAGGCGAGCCTTGGTAATATAGAAAACCAGATCAGGGATAATGACGTTAAAAAAGGACTCCTGGCGGAGGAAACAAGATCGCTGGAAGATAAGATCTCCCAATCGCGTATTGACGTAGAAAAAGAGAAAGAAAGCCTGGCGGAGACCGAAGCCAAATACAGGCAAGTTTCGCTGGGGGTCGGTGACGCTATTAAAAAAACCGAATCGGACAGAAAAGAATTGGACAGTTTAAAAGCCAGGCTTTATGAATTGCAGATGCAGAATAAAGACGCGGATTTCAGCCTGGTCAGCATCAAGGAGCGCATACTGCAGTCTTATAAGACCGACCTGGGGAGCACCGCTGCCGCGACGGAAGGGCAGGATAAAACAGCCCTCGCGCAGGAGATAGAAAAGTTAAAGGAGAGGCTGGATTCCTGCGGGACGGTCAATTTAGTGGCCATAGAAGAATACGACGAGCTGAAGAAACGTTACGATTTCCTTAATCAGCAGCAATCGGACCTCGCGGCGGCAAAGGAATCAGTGCACGAGGCGATCTTAAAGATCAACCGTACGACCAAAAAGATGTTCCTGGAAACTTTCGAAAAAGTGCGCGTGGAGTTCCGTAATTACTTCAAACTTTTATTTAACGGCGGAGACGCGCAGATCTTCCTGCTCGACGAAAACGACCCGCTGGAGTCGGGGGTGGAGATCATCTGCAGGCCTCCAGGAAAGAAACTTCAGAACGTGCTTTTGTTGTCGGGCGGGGAAAAATCCATGTCGGCTATAGCCCTGATCTTCGCCATTTTCAAGGTCAAGCCTTCGCCTTTCTGCGTTCTGGATGAAATAGACGCGGCGCTTGATGAGGCCAACGTAGACAGGTTCAGCCGTATGCTCACCGACTTCGTGAAGGAATCGCAGTTTATCGTGATCACCCACAATAAGAAGACCATCGCCAACGCGGGCGTTATGTACGGCATCACCATGCAGGAATCCGGAGTGTCCAAGATCGTTTCGGTAAAATTCGGCGAGAATAAAACGGTAAAAGATAAAGAACCCGACGCGGCGGTGGCAGGGGCCGTTTAGGCGGCCGCGGGGCAGCAGCAGGTATTGTTTTTCCCTTTTTGCTTTGCCGTGTAAAGGGCTTTGTCGGTAAGCGAAACCAGGTCCGCGGGGGTAAGGCAGTCCTCAGGGTAGGAACTTATCCCGATACTCACCGTAAGTTTATTGTCGGGAAGCATCTCTTCGTTCAAAAAAGGGAATTTTTCTATATCGCTCCTTAATCTTTCGGCGATCAAAAAAGATTCTTTCTTGTCGGTTTGCGGTAATATTACCGTAAACTCCTCTCCGCCGTACCGGCAGACATAATCCATCTTACGTGATTGGTTTTTGATCAAAGTGGCCAGCGCCTTTAAGATCTTGTCGCCCGATTGGTGCCCAAGCGCGTCATTGTAGACCTTGAAGTTATCTATGTCTATCATGATCAAGGTGAGGGGCTTTTTCGTAACTTTGGCTTTTTCGAGCTCTGATTGCAGGAGGTATTGAAAATAGCCGTGGTTCCAGAGCTCAGTCAGGGAATCCGAGTGCGCGCGGGTCACCGCCTTCTCGTAAAGCTGGGAGTTCTCTATAGCCAGCCCCGCCTGGTTGGCGAGCATGATGAGCATCCTGATATCGTCTTTGGTAATGGGTTTTCTGGTGATGAAGTTATCCGCCAGGATTATCCCATTGACCTTATCTTTAGCTTTCAGGGGCGCCACAACCAGCTCGTCGCTTTTTAACAATTGTATTATAGGGTCATGAGCGTAACTTTGTATGGTTTCCTTGGTCAGTAAGAGGGGCATCCCATCCAGAACACCCAGCGCCAAAAGCCCCCCGCTTTGGTCTTTCACGGGTATCTTTACGCGCCTGACCTGCTGATTGAAACGGGTATCAGGTATATCGCCTTTCGCCTTGTAGGCGCTGATGAGGTCATCCATATCCATCTGTTCCTGCTCTACCCTTGTCCAGATAAGGTTAGCCTCTTCGCCGCTTTCCGGGCCGATACCCATCTTGCCCTCAATAAGATTTTCCTTTTCGTTCACTAAAAACAAAAGCGCCCGGTTAAAACCGAGCCCGATATGCGCGGTAACGCCGGTCAGTATGATATAAAGGATCTCTTCGAGGCGCAAGGTTGTGCGCATGGCATTAGATATCTCGTAAAGGATGGCTAATTCCGTCTTTGTGCGCTCTAACTCTTGCTTTATCTTGCCGACTTCGTCCATAGGGTTAAAAGTATCATAATTTGAGGGTGTTGTCAAGGAGCTAAAAGAGACGGTTAGATTTCCCTTTTCCAGCCGTCAATTATAGCAGAAAGGAGGGGGGTTTGCCTGCCGCAGGCAGGGATTTTTTGTTTGACACATAGTTATAGTTAAGTTATAATTAAAATCTAATTTTAGGCAAAAACTACCCAATCTTAAGGAGGATAAATGGTTCCGGATAAGAAAACGCATAAAGAAGAACCCAGGGATATTTCAGACCGCCAAAAGGCCCTGGAACTGGCGCTTTCCCAGATAGAGAAGCAGTTCGGCAAGGGCTCGATCATGAAACTGGGGGGCGAGGTAAAGATAGACGTCGACGCGATACCCACGGGCGCCCTTACCCTGGATTTGGCTTTAGGTATAGGGGGGCTGCCCCGCGGCAGGGTTATCGAGATATTCGGGCCGGAGGCGTCGGGAAAAACCACTCTCACCCTAAGCGTGATCAAGGAGATCCAGAAAAAGGGCGGGGTCGCCGCATTTATCGATGCCGAGCATGCCTTTGATTCCACTTACGCTAAAATAATCGGGGTAAACCTGGATGACCTCTTGATTTCCCAGCCGGACACCGGCGAACAGGCGCTTGAGATCACTGAAACCCTGGTGCGTTCCAATGCCGTGGACCTGGTCGTAGTCGACTCTGTAGCCGCGCTTACGCCGCGCGCGGAGATCGAAGGTGAAATGGGAGACGCCCATGTCGGCTTGCAGGCGCGTTTGATGTCGCAGGCATTGAGAAAATTGACCGCACGTATCAGTAAATCCCGGACTTGCGTTATTTTTATCAATCAGATCCGAGAGAAGATCGGGGTAATGTTCGGTTCTCCCGAGACTACTCCGGGTGGCCGCGCGCTTAAATTCTATTCTTCTGTGCGTTTGGACCTGAGGAGGATAGCGTCGTTGAAAT
>JAQUPI010000069.1 GCA_028716705.1 Candidatus Omnitrophota bacterium
ATCGCGAAGGCCATGTCCTTGCCTACTCCCGCCTTGGCGAAAAAGAATACGGTGATCGCGTCTCTTAATCCCAGCCCCCCCAGGGAAATGGGGAGCAGGGTAATGGCGCCGATGATAGGCACGAAAATAAAAAAATAAGCCGGGTTTACCTTTATGCCCATAGATAAAGCTATGAGGTAAGCGGTCAGGGGAGCGATTAATTGCACGGATACCGAGACAACCAGGTTATTTATTACTGTGGATGTATGGTGCCTGAAGATGTGCATCTCCTTGTGCAGGTCCTTGATGAACTCTCTTATCTTTCCGGCTTGCGGGGAATGCAGGAGCTTATTTATTTTGGAATACAGGTGTTTATTAAAAAGCAGCATCAAGATCGCGGCCAAAACAAAGGTAATGACAAAAACGCAGAGCAAAATAACGAAATTATCCCGGACAAGGTTCCAGCCGAACAAAACGGCGAACAGCGTAACTATCACCAGCCCGATATAACCGCTTAGCCTGTCCAAAAGCACGGTAGCCACTACCTCATGGCTTCTTTTTGTGTGCACGGCAAGGTCTATGCTGCGCATCAGGTCTCCCCCTATGGTCGAAGGAAGAAAGAGGCTGAAGAAAGCGCCTCCGGCCGCGGATATGACGACCCTCTTCAAAGGCAGGTGCATCTTCGCGGCCCTCAGCAGCATATCCCATCTGAAAATGCATAAGGCGTAAGTAAAAAACATAGAGATGAATGCCACGATTAAAAGCGGCTTATTGGAACCCCTGATCACCTCTATGAGGACCTTCTCATCTACCTGCTTAAATAAAAAGATGAGAAGAAAGATGGTTACGCCGAATCTCAATATATTGATGAAAATCTTCTTTAAAATATCCATTATCCTGATATTAGCTCTGATCCGGTCAGCCTTTTATGCGCTTCAAGGTATTTTTCTGATGTCCGTCTTATGATATCTTCCGGCAGTTCAGGGCCCGGAGGCGTCTTATCCCAATCCAGGGTCTCTAAATAATCCCTGACAAACTGCTTATCGAAACTGGGCTGGGGCCGCCCCGGATTGTAATCCGCGCGGGGCCAAAAACGCGATGAATCGGGCGTGAGCGCCTCATCGATGAGGATTATTCCGCCGTCGGAGATACCGAATTCGAATTTCGTATCCGCGATGATGATCCCCCGGCCGAGCGCGTAAGCGCTTGCCTTTTCGTAGATCTTAATGCTGGCCTCTTTAAGTTTATCCGCCCTTTCCTTGCCGATTAACCCCTCTACGTTTCCCTGGTCGATATTCAGGTCATGGCCTGTATCCGCTTTGGTAGAAGGGGTAAATAATACGTCCGGTAACTTTTCAGATTCTGAAAGGCCAGCCGGCAATTTTATACCGCATACGGCCCCTTTCTCGCGGTATTCTTTCCATCCCGAACCGGAAAGGTAGCCTCTTACCACGCATTCCACGGCGAAGGGTTGGGTCTTTTTTACCAGCATTGAACGCCCTTCGAGAACGGGCTTATATTTTTTCAGCTCCTCAGGATAATCGTTGAAATCGGAGCTGATAAGATGGTGGGGTATTATATCGCCGATGAAATCGAACCAGAAACAGGATAAGCTTGTCAGCACCCGGCCTTTGTAAGGTATGCCTGTAGGAAGGACTACGTCAAAACAGGAGATCCTGTCAGTCGATACAATGAGCAGCTTATCTCCTAAGTCGTATACATCCCTTACTTTCCCGCGCTTATAGAGCTTTAAATCCTTAAAATCCGTTGTTAATATTATATCCAAGGGACACCCTTTTTGGCAATCGGGGGACACCCTTTTTGGCAATCGAGAGGGTGTCCCCTAAATAATTAAATCTTTTCTTGTCCTCTTTTAAGGGGACACCCTTAGCTTTAGCAAAAAGAGCGACTTAGCTTTGCCAAAAAGGGTGTCCCTACTTTTCGAGGCGTTCTTTCAGGGACTCATATTCCCGCCATAACTCTTCCGGCAGGTCTTTTTTGAACTGCTTAAAAAATTCCTTTATTTTCTTGAGCTCTTCAAGCCATTCTTCATTATTTATCGTAAGTAGTTTTTCCAAAGTTCCATGCGGCAGATCAAGGCCGGTCATATCGATGTCACCGGCTTTTGGCAGGAAACCTATAGGAGTCTCGACGGCGCCTTCTATCTTATTATTGCAGCGGTCGAGGATCCATTCCAAAATACGTAAATTTTCGCCGAAACCCGGCCAAAGAAATTTACCGTGAGGGTCTGTCCTGAACCAATTTACATGAAAGATCCTCGGCTGTTTGGCCATACGCTTACCCATATCCAGCCAATGCCTGAAATAATGCGCCATATTGTAGCCGCAGAAAGGAAGCATGGCCATGGGGTCGCGGCGTACCTGGCCGAGCTTGCCTACCTGGGCCGCGGTCAACTCTGACGCCATCGCGGATCCGATAAAAACTCCGTGCTGCCAATTAAAGGATTCATAAACTATAGGGGCTAGATGCGCCCTGCGGCCTCCAAATACTATTGCTGATATAGGCACTCCATGATGCTGCTCCAGCCGGAATGACGCCGAAGGGCAATTCGCGATCGGCACCGTGAAGCGGCTGTTGGGATGCGCCCCTAAAACCGGCTTGCCATTCGTGTCGGCCCTGCCGGGCTCCCAGGCCTCTCCGCGCCAGTCGATCCCTTGACGGGGAACTTCTCCGTCCGCCCCCTCCCACCACACAGTACCGTCGGGTTTTAGGAGGACATTAGTGAATATGGTATTCTTCTTGATGGTCTCCACCATATTCGCGTTTGATTTTGAATTGGTTCCAGGGGCTACCCCGAAAAAGCCTGCCTCCGGATTGATCGCCCAAAGCGCGCCGTCGGTATCAACCCGCATCCAGGAAATATCATCCCCTACCGTCCAGATGCGGTAACCTTTCTTTTTCAGGCCCTCGGGAGGGATCAGCATCGCCAGATTTGTTTTACCGCAGGCGCTGGGAAAAGCCGCGGCGACGTATTTGATCTGTCCGTTCGGCTCTTCTACCCCCATGATCAACATATGCTCCGCCATCCAACGCTCTCTTCGGGCGATATAACTGGCGATACGCAGGGAGAGGCATTTCTTTCCAAGCAAAACATTCCCGCCATATCCTGAACCGACGCTCCAGATAGTGTTGTCTTGCGGGAAGTGCAATATCAACCGCTTGTTTATGTCCAGCTGGGCTTTTGAATGCAGGCATTTTGTGAATTCTTCGTCGACCCCCAATTGCTTGAGGACCGCCTCTCCCGCCCTGGTCATGATCAGCATATTTAATACGACGTAACGCGAATCGGTTAACTCGACCCCTATTTTGCTGAAAGGCGACCCGACCGGGCCCATGGAAAATGGTATGACATACATTACCCTTCCCTTCATCGCGCCCTTAAAGATAATCCTGGCCTTCCTATAGGCGCTTTGCGGGGACATCCAATTATTATTCGGCCCGGCGTCGTGTTTCTTTTTAGTGCAGATAAAAGTAAGGTGCTCCGTGCGGGCGACATCATCGGGGCTTGTGCGGTGCAAAAAGGAATCCGGCTGCAGGTCCTGGTTCAGGGGGATAAGCTCTCCCCCGGCCACGGCTTCTTCCTCCAGCTTTCTTTTTTGCTCAACCGAGCCGTCTATCCAGACTATTTCTTCCGGCTGGCACATCCTGGCCATTTTATTCACCCAGGCGATGAGTTTTTTATGATGAGTAGGCGATTTTGTCATTTTTCTTTAGCCGCCAGATATTTGTAAGCGGAATCCGCGGCGATGGCGCCGTCCCCGCAGGCGGTGATGACCTGATAGAGGGTTTTCTTACGGCAATCCCCGCAGGCAAAGATGCCTTCGGCTGAGGTGGACATATCCTCGCCGGTAATAATGAAGCCGCTTTCATCCAATTTTAAGCCTTTATTCAACAAGGTAGTATCCGGCAGATAACCGATATAAACGAAGATCCCGTCGCACGGTATCAGCCTTTCCTGCCGGCTGCTTAAATCCTGTATTTTCAGGGATTCTACTTTTTTCTTCCCGGTTATTTCGGCGATCGTGCTTCCTAAGATAAACTTTATTTTTTTGTTCCCCCTTAATTTTTCCTGCAATATAGGCGAAGCCCTCAGTTCATACCTTCTGTGGACGATAGTGACCGAATTTGCGAACCGGGTTAAATAAAGGGCTTCTTCGGCCATAGCGTTCCCGCCCCCGACGATCACCACATGCTTATTCTTGTAAAAGGGCGCGTCGCAGGTAGCGCAATAGGAAACCCCTCTGCCGGTCAGCTCTTTTTCCCCGGGAACACCCAGCGTCCTTGGGTGGCAGCCTGTAGCGATGATGACGGCCTCCGCGGGATATTCGTTATTCTGGGTCTTGATCGTCTTTGTCTCGCAGTCTACTTCCAAAACCTCATCCAGCTCGATCTTTACCCCCAAACGGCTGATCTGTTCCTGCATGCGGTTAATGAGATCCGCGGTCTTTATCCCTTCGGGAAAACCCGGGAAATTTTCGATAGTTTCAGTCAATAGGATCCTGCCTCCGGCACCCAGCTTTTCAAGCACCAGCGTTTTCAGGCGTGAGCGTCCCGCGTAAAGCGCGGCCGTCAATCCCGCGGGCCCTGCACCGATTATGATCAGATCATACATTTTTTAACCCCTGGAATACCTTTTCCGCCTGGTAGGAGCTCCTTACCTTGGGTCCGGACAGCACTTCTTTAAAACCGAACCCCAGGCCCAGGCGGCGGTATTCATCAAACTGTTCTTCTTCCACGAATTCGGCGACCGGATGATGTTTTTCGGTCGGGGCAAGATACTGGCCTAATGTCAGAATATCGCAGCCGGATGACCTCAAGTCCTCCATGGCATATATGACTTCGTCTTCAGCTTCACCCATCCCTAATATAAGCGAAGATTTCGTTATCAGCGAAGGGTTTATCTCTTTGGCTTCTTTCAGTATTCTCAATGAAGAGTCGTAATCCGCTTCCGGCCGCAGATCGCCGTAAAGGCGCCTGACAGTCTCGAGGTTATGGGCTAATATGGACGGCTCCGAATCGATCACGCACTTAAGGCCGGTTATATCGCCGGAGAAATCCGGGATCAGCGCCTCAACTTCTGTAGACTTGTCTTTTTGGCGGATCATTCTTATCGTCCGGGAAAAATGCGCTGCCCCTTTATCCGCGAGGTCATCCCGCGTAACCGAGGTGATCACGGCGAATTTAAGGTTCAGCATCTCTACCGCCTGGCTCACCCGGTTCGGCTCATTTTCGTCAAGGGTCAATTTTTTCCCTTTGGATTTTCCCACTCCGCAGAACCTGCAGTTCCTCGTGCAGGTATCGCCTAAGATCAAAAAAGTAAATTTAAGGTTCTTGAAACAGAAACTTAAGTTAGGGCATCCGGCGTGGCTGCATACGGTATTGACATTTAATTCGCCAAGCAGCTTGATCCTCCCCTTGACTTCAGCGTCGGGAATTTGCTGCTTAAACCACGCTGGCAGCTTTTTTGTCATTTATCGCGTATAAAATTCTCTATTGAACGGTCATAGGTTTTTTCGCCCTGGGATGAAAAAAAGCAAGCGGGTATTTGGCCGTTTTTGCGGGGATAAAGGACGCAGGCGCAGCAAACCCCTTTCTTGTCGCATGCCCCGTAACTACAGTTGCAATTTTGCAGGTTTTGTT
>JAQUPI010000070.1 GCA_028716705.1 Candidatus Omnitrophota bacterium
CCTCCTTTGGCACAGCTGTTGCTATCGCACTCTCAATAAACCAGGAATTGAGCAAAGGATGAGAATATGGTAGATAGCGAAAGGGACGGGCAAATAGCTCTATCGCGGCGCGAACAGGCATGATCTGTTTTAAGCGCGAGGGAGCGATTGTGAAGACAGCCCCCAGGGCAATGATAGAAAACCTGGACAGTCTGCCTTTTCCCGCCTGGCGCCTTTTTCCGTTTAAAAAATATACGTTCCTTTCATTCATAGACGTCAAGAAACCGGGATTGAGCATACTCGGTTCAAGAGGCTGCCCTTATCAGTGCACATTTTGCTGCCTTCCCGGCATCGGGTGCAAATACAGGACGAGGAGCGTCAAAAGCATAGCGGATGAATTCCAGTATATACTGGAAAATTTTCCCGTTAAACAGATAGGGTTTTTCGATCCTATCTTCCCTCTTTCCAAGGATTTTGGAATGGAATTTTGTGAAGAATTGATCAGGAGAAGATTACACGATAAGACCGTTTGGGTATGCGAAACCAGAGTGGATATAGTAGACAGGGAGCTTTTAAGGAAAATGAAAGAAGCCGGATGCAGGAGGATTTTGTTTGGCCTGGAATCCGGAGTGGAAGAGCTGCTCAATAACGTCAACAAAAAGTGCAACCTGGAAGACATAAGAAAAGCAATCGGCAGTGCCAGGGAAGAAGGTGTCCAGACGGCGGGATTGTTCATGATCGGATTGCCGGGAGAAACCAAGGAGATGACCGGAAGAACTATCCAATTCGCCAAAGAGTTAAATCTGGATTTTGCCAAATTCGCCATAACCGTCCCGTTTCCCGGAAGCAAGCTGTACGAAGAGCTTACCGCCAAGGGAGAGCTAAAAAGGCGGGATTGGGACAACTTTGTTACTTTTAACAACAACCCCAAAAAACTCGTGTGTGTACCGGGAAAGATCAGTCCTGAAGAGCTGATCAGCTTGCAACAAAAAGCGCACAGGGAATTCTATTTACGCCCGAAAATGATCTTGAAGCAATTATTCAAAATGCGGACAGTAGGAATAAAAAACTTGTTCTTCGGATTATTCAGTTTGTTAACGCCGCACAGGTCTTGCGAATAATTTAATGAAGGCAATTTTCCGTGATGTTCTTAAATATTATCCGGTCATACTTTTGGGGATCGCTTGCCATCTGTTGACCATCGGGCTGAACCGCTCGATAGTGGAGCGCTTCCCCTTTCCGATCATTAAAACCACCCTGTATGGATTTGCGTTGATCTTCTTCGGGATAGGGCCGTTTTTCCAAAAAATAAACGGGATATTCTTCAGGCGTTTCGGGGCAATAACTGTTTGCCTCGGTTTAGTATTATTTTCCATAGCCGGTTGGATCTCCATTACAGTAATAAACTGGGATGCCTTCTTTTCCCGGGTATTAAGCCAAAAAAGCAGCGGTAATTATCTGAATATCGACGGGGTTATCCTTTTGTCCGCGCTTATTATCTTGAGCGCGTTATTTTTTCTTTTATTGGGAAGCCAATTCGCAGGCTTATTTAAAAGTTCAAAATACCCCCTTTTAACCCTAGCCGCTTATTCCATCGGTTTTTTAACCGCAATCCCTTTTTCGGTTTTAATGACTCCGAGCTTTGGCCCTGCCGGACCGCTGACCTTAGCTGTACTTTTTTTTCTCATATTTTTATGGGGCAAAGTCCACCGTTTACTTATAATATTCACCGCCATATCAGTCCTTTGTGTCCCGCCGGTTTTGCATACTAGGGGCTTATCAAAAATCTACACCTTCGGTATCAAAGAATATAAAAAAGTCTTAACGGCCTGGTCGCCTTATAACAGGCTGGATTTTATACGCTATCCGTATCCCTCAGGAGGGGAATGCCTTACCGCGCTTTATAATTTTTATCCGATGTGGACTTCCTGTGAAGACTTGAATAGGACCCTGATAGGAAAGATCGTCTCGGACCAGGAGAAGATCCTAATGCTGGGAGTGGGGGGAGGCACATCAATAAGGACCCTATTGGGAAAAAACTCCAAAATAGATATCGTGGCCAACGACATAGACCCGGAGGTTATCCGGATACTGAAGGGGAGATTATCCAGATTTAACGGTAATATTTATAATGACCAGAGAATAGAAGTTCATGCGGGAGACGGAAGGCTGGTATTGGACCGGATGTTAAAGGAGAATCGCCGGTTTGACAAGGTCATTTATGACGGCATAGATACGAAATTAATCACGCTTCCGCGTTCAGTGATCCCCGTTGAAAATTATTTATTCACCCGGGAAGCATTTAGAAATATACATAAATTGCTTAAGCCGCAGGGAGTTTTCCTGAATTCAATATCCGCCGGAAATCCCAAGGATATAAACCATATATTAACCGGCATGGAAGGTTTATTTTATTCGAAAGTCGCTTTTGTAAAAACGCCTTCCACCTCGCCTTTTGAAAGCCTGCCTCTCTGTTTTATTGTAGCGGCAAAAAGTCAGAGTGAACTACTCCGGTATTTGAGCGATAAAATGCAGGATACGGAGTATATCTTCGCAAAAACATCCGATGATTTTTCCAGGGTCATGCTTACAGATAATAAGCCTATCCTCTCCGGCAATCCCGTCAAGGTTTTACTGGCCTTTTTTGCCTTCCTGGCATTGATCCCGGCGGCATTCTTCCTGAATTCGCTGAAAAGATCCGTGGGTTTGAATATAGCGATCATTTCTTTTTTTCTGGGCGTGGGATACATTTTTATAGAACTTTTTACCCTGGACAAGATCTCGCGTTCTTTCCAGGACCAAAGTTTTGGGCAGGCCCTATGCGTATCATTGTTGTTTATCGGGCAAATCCCGGCGATCTACCTTATATATAGAAGAAAAAAGGCCAGCAAATTTTTCGGGATACTTCCCGTTATAGCGATCGGTTGCCTCTTTTTTATGTTCCCCTTCCAATTGCCCTATTCTTTATTCATCAGCCTCCTTTTAGGTTTTTTTTCCGGATTGTATTTCCCCTTTATCCTGAAAATTTCAGAAAATAAGCCGATTGAAAAATTATTCGGGCTGGATGTGATCGGTTCGGTTATCGGCCTTTTTGCGTATTATTTAATAATCATTATCTGGGGTTTTCAGGCTTTGATCGGTCTAACCGTTGCCTTTTACTTTATAATTTCCGCCATTTTGTTTACGGTGCGCCGGGATGAATAATAAGAATATAAATAAAAAAATTAAACGCGTCGGCTTTGTCTATCTTTCGTTAGCTTCATCCGCTGTTAAAAGGCGGGCGTTTGAGGAAAAATTCATGCTTAGGCCCAGATTGGGGCTGGAATACCTTTGCGCGGCGCTAAAGAAAAGAGGGATTGGATCAAGGATATACGATCAGGTTTTAGGTGATTTTTCCCCGGAGCTTTTGGCAAATTTGCTGGAAAAGGACAGCGTGGATCTAGCCGGGTTTTATATAGTTTCAAAGAACCTTGCGGTTGCGAAAAGCTTTATAAGTAAGCTAAAAGAAAAGGCCGCCATCCCGCTGATAGCCGGAGGCCCGGGCAGCCGGCATTACAGTGAGCTTATCGCTTCGGGATGCGAAATGGTATGCCTGGGAGAAGGCGACATCGTAATTACCGATATCGTAGATTTTTATGAAGGAAGAAAAAGCGTAAATGAGATAAACGGCATTGCCTATAATGACGCCGAGGACGGCAAAGTCGCCCTTACTGCCGAAAGGCCCTTGATAGAAGAGCTGGACAGGCTGCCCTTTCCCTTAAGGGATCCGAAGGCAATAAAAAAATACTGCGATTATTTCGCCTATCCGCTTAAACAACCATATATATCTGTTCTGGCCTCGCGGGGTTGCCTACATAATTGCGCTTTTTGCACCTCTCATTCATTTTGGAAAGGAAAATACCGCCAACGTTCCCCGGAAAATGTAATAGAGGAGATCAGACAGGCGGTTTCTGAGTTAAGGATCAGGTCTGTACAGTTTATAGACGATATATTCGCGGTAAATATGAATTGGCTTACCGAATTTTGCCAGGCTATTAAGAGAGAAAAGTTCAGCTTGAACTGGATGTGCACCCTGCATCCTTTAACCTTCGGCAAGGATAGGGATAGGGCCTTTTTGATGATGAAAGAATGCGGTTGCAACATAGTTTCTTTTGGGGCGCAATCAGCGGATTGCGGTATTTTAAAGCGGATTAACAGAGACCCGCGGGAGATCGAAGAATTAAAAAAGGCTGTCCGCAAGGCAAAATCATCCGGAATGACCACATGCCTTAATTATATCTTCGGCCTTCCGGGCGAGACGGCCGAAACCATAAAAAAAGATTTCACTTTCTGCCTCGAAGTGAAGCCGCATATATTAGATATGCATCCCTTGGAAATCATACCTTTTTCCAAATTAAGCGAGTATAAAGAAGAAGACATCTGTTTAATGGATAAAAAGGAACTTGCCCGGGTGAGCGCCGGATACATGGTTAATTATTACATCAGGCCTCAAGTGGCCTTTCAGTTATTATCGGACATTGTCAGGAAAAATCCCCGGAGGATCTATACTTTCGGAAAAATGGCATTTTATTGTTTGAGAAACCTTTCTTAGGTCGTAAAAGGAGAAAACAATGGAATACGCAAGCAATAGTTCAAGGAAGGGCCTTGACTGCCTTTTGATTTTTGTGCCTAAATTTAAAAATTTTTACAGGCCGATAGGCGAACACATGTTTACGGTGCTTTTACCGATGGGTCTTTTGGCTATCGCCGACCTTATCCATAAAAAGGGTTATAATGCGCAGATCCTGCATCTTGGCCTGGAAAAGATGAAAAACCCGGATTTCTCGCTTGAGGAATATCTGGCAAAAGTAAAACCGAAGGTAGCCGGCTTTAGCCTGCACTGGCATTACCAGTCTTCGGATACTATTGAGGCAGTCAGAAGAACGAAATCGTTCAATCCTGATATCTTTTGCGTTCTGGGAGGATTAACCGCGAGCTTTTTCCATAACGAGATCGTACAAGAATTTGATTTCGTTGACGCGATCGTCAGGGGCGACGGTGAATTGCCATTTTTAAAGTTACTGGAAGAAATATGTTCGGGAAAAGGTGAATTTTCAGGGATCCCTAATTTGACATGGAGGAGAAACGGGGAAATAAAATACAACGAATTGACTTATGTCGCTGGCGATGAGGATTTGAACGGGATGAATTTTACAAATTTTAAATTGCTGAATAATTACGAGGCATATCTGAAAATGCAGGACATGCGCGGAGCGCGTTGGCCAAGGGGGATAAATGCGAAGATATTCTCAAGGATGGGCCCGCCCCCTTATTTCCCCTTGCTTATCAGCAAAGGCTGCATGGTAAGCTGCAGTTATTGCGGAGGTTCAAAATTAAGCCAAGTCCAAACTTGCGGCAGGAGCGGTGTCAGCGTGCGCTCGGTCGAGAAAGTCCTGGAAACTATTACGGAAGCCCGGGATTAC
>JAQUPI010000071.1 GCA_028716705.1 Candidatus Omnitrophota bacterium
TTGCCGATGATGATGAATTGCTTTTCGCTCATCTAACAATCAATCCTTATCTTGTCGTGGGACAGTCCCTGCTGGCAACGCTGATTCTTCTTTCCAGATAATAGCGCCTGTCGGACAGGCCTCTATGCAGTTTGGCCCTTCTTTGTCTTTGCACTTATCGCAGCGCAGGGGGAGCTTCCTTTTTATATTCGGCCGGATGGCGCCGTAAGGGCAGGCCATCACGCACATCCAGCAGCCTACGCAGCGTGATTCATCGTGGAGCACCATTCCCTTTTCCTTATCGAAAACCAATGCGGCGGCCATACAGGCATCTACGCACTTTGGCTCTTTGCAATGACGGCAAGAAACCGGATAATTGCTGTTTTTAGAAAATAATATCTTTTTTCTCGGTAAAGATAAAACCTCTTCCCTGAGCGCTTTAAATAACTCCCCGCTTACGGAATGCGCCACAGCGCAGGCAATTTCACAGGACTTGCATCCCAGGCACTTCTTTACATCATAATATAATTGCTTCACAGGGACACCCTTTTTGCCAATCGGGGGACACCCTTTTTGCCAATCGGGAGGGTGTCCCCTATAATTATACCTTGGGGACACCCTTAGCTTTGGCTGGAAGGGCGTCCCTCGTGTTAATAACTTACTGGTTTTAAATTTAAGGCTTGACGTTTTTTATCTATATGCTCGATCATAAGCTTGGCCATTTTAAATGGATCGTCGCAGAATTCGAACCTTCCTCCGACAATATCCGCCAGTCCGCGAGTAAGATAATCGGTCAGATTCTTGCTGCCCAGGGTGGCAAAAGGGCTTGCCCCGAATACGGTATAGACTCCCGAGGCGACAAAATAAAACCCGATAGTTATCGCCTTTTCAGACATCCATTCAGGCGCGCAGCCCGCGGCGGGAATATCCGATAGGTCGTCTCCAAGGCCGCCTTCTTCTATAATATGCGAGGCGGCGGTCAATATGCGGGAATTGTCCACGCAGGAACCCAGATGTAATACCGGCGGGATGCCTACTGCCTCGCATATTTCCTGCAATCCCCTACCGGCGTATGTCTTTGCCGCCTCCGGGATAAGCAGCCCCTGCTTAGCGCAGGCTATGGCGGAACATCCGGTCTGCAATACTAAAATGTCGTTCTTGATCAACTCCTTGACCAGAGTGACATGAAAATAATCGTGTGTTTGCTTGGGATTATTGCATCCAACGACTCCGGCAAGGCCGCGCAGGCGGCCGGATATTATCGCTTCGTTCAGCGGCTTATAAGTGGCGCGGTATTTTCCTCCCAGGATCTGGAAAACCGTCTCTTTGGTAAATCCGGCGACCAGGTCCATCTCCTGAGCCGGTATATTTACCCGCTCCTTTTTCCTGTTAGGGAAATTCTCTATGCCGAACCTGATTATCTCTTTGGCCACCTCATAGGCCTTCTCCGGTTCAAATTCCACATGCACTACTCCGGGAAAGCGCGCCTTTGGATTTGTAGTAACCAGCTGCGTATGGAAACAGGCGGCAACTTCTTGCAAAGCGGGCATAATACACTGCACATCCACCATCATAACCTCAACCGCTCCGGTGATTATGGCCAACTCCTGTTGCAGGAAATTCCCGGCAACCGGAATGCCATGGCGCATCAAGACTTCGTTGGCAGTGCAGCATATCCCGGCTAAATTTATACCTTCCGCCCCTTTAGCTTTGGCTAGTTTGATCAACTCCGGGTCCCGGCTGGCTTTGACCGCCATCTCCGATAAAACCGGTTCATGCCCATGAACCACGATATTCACACAGTCCTCTTTCAATACGCCCAAGTTGACCTTGCCTCTTACCGGCTGCGGGCTTCCTAGTATGATATCCTGCACGTCCGTGGCGATCATAGATCCTCCCCAGCCGTCGGAAAGCGCGCAGCGCATGCCGTTATTGATGATGTTCTTGTAATCATTATCTACGCCAATGGTTGTAGTATGCAACAGCTCTACGACTTCCCTGTCGATGCCCCGGGGCGTTATACCCAATTTCTTCCAGATGGCTTTGCGCTTTTTCGGGGCGCGCTTGGAAAATACCAGTTCGCCATGCTGCCTTCCGAATTCCTCAAGCAGTTTTTTACTTAATTCCTGGGCGATCTGCTCATTTGTCCTGTTAATATCTATCCCAAATTCCTCGGCCAGTATTTTTAATTTTACCGGATCCAGGATCCCGTAATCATGCGCGTGGCCGGTGGAAGCTAAATGCAGGGTATGGGCGACATCTCTTCCGTGGTCGGAATGGGCCGAAGCGCCGACGGCTATTTTACGCGCCAGGTTCCTGGCGGAAATCGTATCCGCGTTGGCGCCGCAAACTCCCGCCTGAGCGCCTTCCTGGAAAGGATCGATCCTGCAGGGGCCCATATCGCAAACCGTGCAGCAAACCCCTAATTTTCCGAATCCGCATTGCGGCTCCTGCGCCTCCAACCTGTCCCATGCCGTCTTAATATTTTCTTCTTTGGCTTTTTTTAAGACTTCTTGCGTAGCCGGATCTATGGATCTTTGTTCGATATTTGACATCCCTTTCCTCCGCGTTACAAGCCCGCCGCGTCTAAAACCAGCGGGACCTTTTTATCCCAGCCGATAGGCATGATATGTATCCCCTGGCACATCGGTTTCAATTCCTTGATGATCCTGGCCGCTATTTCGACGGATTTCGACGCTTTGTCTTTGGTTTCTTCCATCTCTTTTATCAAATTATCCGGGACAAATACACCAGCGACATTCTTGTTCATATACCGGGCCATGCCCGCGGACTTTAACAGGACAATGCCGCCTAAGAGCGTCGTTTTTAAGTGCTTTATTTTCGAAAGGAAATTCTCAAATATTTTTATATCATAAACCGCCTGCGTCTGGAAAAATTCC
This sequence comes from Candidatus Omnitrophota bacterium, assembly GCA_028716705.1. GTDB lineage: Bacteria > Omnitrophota > Gorgyraeia > Gygaellales > Profunditerraquicolaceae > UBA1562. Next base: position 2,880 of record JAQUPI010000071.1, read on the forward strand.
GCGCCCGCATCTATTTTCTTCTCCATCTTCATGATCTGCGGCTCGATCGGGTCCGCGCCCGGGTTTACCACCGCGCCCACGCAAAATTTAGGCGCCTGTCCGTCCAATTTATTCCCCTTCATGTCAAAACCTTCCTGCAGCTTTCTTACAACCTGTAATAATTGCACGGAGTCGAGGTCGAAGACTGGTTTTGCTTCGGGATGGTCCCCTGATGCCGGATGATCCCCGGTTAAAATAAGCAAATTCTCAATGCCCAGTGCCGCGGCGGATAAAATATCCGACTGCAGAGCCAGGCGGTTGCGGTCACGGCAGGTGACCTGAAAGACCGGTTCAAACCCTTTTTGTTTCAGCAGGCTGCAGACCGCCAAGGACCCGAGGCGCATTACCGAACTCTGTAGATCGGTGACATTTATGGCGTCTACCCGGCCGCGGATCAGCTCTGCGTCTTCCAAGAGCGGTTTTGTCTCGATGCCCTTCGGAGGCCCGATCTCGGAAGTAACCAAAAATTTCCCTGATTGTATTTTCTCTTTAATGTTCATTTACCACTTCTTTATCCAGGTGCCCATACCAGGCAAAAGTCATAAAGACGTTGGATATTGTAAGAAGCGCTGCCGTTTTCATTACTGTAACTTTGCTGCCTCCACGACGTTGCGCATCAACATAGTTACAGTCAAGGGCCCGACTCCTCCGGGAACCGGCGTGATATATGAAGCGCGTTTCTCGGCTTCCTCAAACCCCACATCGCCTACGATCTTATCGGCAACGCGGTTTATCCCCACGTCAATGACCACCGCGCCTTCTTTTATCCATTCGCCTTTGATCAGTCCCGCCCTGCCGACTGCCACGATCAAAACCTCGGCTTTTTTTACATGCTCTTCCAGTTTTCCCGCTTCTGAAGTGCCGATGTGGCATACGGTGGTCGTGGCGAATTTGTCCAACAGTAAAAGCGCGAGGGGCTTGCCTACGATCTCGCTGTGGCCGACTATAACCGCTTCTTTTCCGCGCAAGCCGATACCCGAAGAATTCAATAACTCCATGACGGCGGCGGCCGTGCAGGGTAAGATCCTTGCCTTGCCAAAGACGATCTTACCTATATTGGCGGGATGCATGCCTTCGACATCTTTATCGGGCGCGATACACCCGCTAATTTTCTTATAATCTATCTGAGGGGGAAGGGGCATCTGGATAATGACCCCGTTCACTGTTTTTTCATCGTTAAGCTTATGGATGAATTCGACCAGCGCCGGTTCGCTGATGGATGAGTCTAATTTATGGAACTGGTATTCTATGCCCAGGCTTTCCGCCGTCTTCTTTTGAGATTTCGCGTAGGATTCAGCTCCCGCGTTATCACCCGCGATGATACTGGCCAAAACCGGCCTTCTGCCCAAAGAAGAAACCTGCGACTTAAGCTCTTCTTTTATTTTCTCCGCTAAAAATTTACCCTCTAATAATTTTGCCAATCCTCTCCTCCGTATTCAGCCTGATTTGCGTTATCTTCCTGCCCTTTTGCATCAATTCCTTCCTTACGGCCTTGGTCAATTTTCTATCATTAAGGCAGCGCAGATTTATCTCCACGTTAAAGAAAGCGGACGCGAATGCCGATTCCAAAAATACCGCGGCTACCGCCACATCGCTGATCAAATTCAGGTTGCCTTTCTTCACCAGCGGCGGACAGGAATTTATCCCCTCAAAACACAGCCTGCAAACCGCAAGCGGGACCTCTAACGCGTCGCGTATATTCTTACTTTCGAAGGCGGCCACATCCAGGTCCACCAGCCGCAGGAATTCCGCCCTTAATTTTTCCGATTTCCCAAGTATCTCTTTCAATTCGTTCTCGAATTTGGCGTACCGCGGTTTGCCCAGGGTAAAATTGACCACCATACTTATCAATCCGGCGCCCATAGCCGCGTTCATGGCCGCGGCCGAACCTCCGCCCGGGGCAGGAAGCCTCGCCGCCAGATCGTCCAGATATTCTTTGAGGGATTTATCGCAGTACATGGTAATTTAAAATTAAACTTGTGACTTGTGACTTAAGACAGTCCCATGATATTGCCTTCACTGTCTATGTCTATTTTCTCTCCGACCGGACGGCTGGGAAGGCCGGGCATAGTCTGCATTTTCCCGCACAAAGGATACAAAAACCCCGCGCCTACTGAGGCGCGCACATCTCTTACCGGCAAAACAAAATCCTTAGGCCTTCCCTTAAGCGCCGGGTCGTGGGATAAAGACAAGTGCGTCTTTGCCATGCATATCGCCAATTTGTCCCATCCCCGCGCGCTGAACAGTTTGATCTTTTTTTCAGCCAAATCCTCATAGGCCACGTCTTTGGCGCCGTATATCTGTGTCGCGATTATCCTGATCTTCTCCTTGATCGGCAGGCCCAAGGGATAAAGGAACTTGAATTTCTTTGGCTGTTTAGAAGCCTCGATCACCGCATGGTCAAGATCCATCCCGCCTTTCGAGCCCTTAGCCCAT
>JAQUPI010000072.1 GCA_028716705.1 Candidatus Omnitrophota bacterium
GGAAGGGACACGCAGCGAAACAGCCGAGATGGGCGATTTTCGTAACGGCGCGTTTAAGCTGGCGATAAAAGAACGGGTGCCGATATTGCCGATATTGTTTGAGGGGACCGGCACGGCCATCCCCAGAGGCAGCTGGATATTTACCACTAAGACTTGCGCTAAGATCAAGATCCTCCCTCCGATAGAAACAACCGATTATACACCGGCGGACTTCGTTAAACTTAAAGGTCTGGCGCGCAATATGCTAGGCAAAGAATCCTGATCTTTCGCTTCCGGTTATGATATAATTAAAACATTAATTTTACTCAAAGAAAGGTATCCGTAGATGTCAAGGCGCCGCGTAGTGATCACTGGCTTGGGAACAGTAGCTCCCAATACTCTGGGAAAAGATAATTTTTGGCAGGCATTAACCGAAGGCAGGTCCGGGATCAGAAAGATTACCCGCTTCGACCCTACCCCATTCCCTACCCAAATTGCCGGAGAAGTTGATCTGGATGTCTCTCAATTTATCGATACCAAAAAAGCCCGGAGGATGGACCGCACCACGCATCTGGCACTGGCGGCATCCAAGCTCGCTTTTGTAGATTCCCACTTAGACCGCGATCCGTATAACCATGAAAGGATCGGCGCGATCCTCGCGACAACTATGGCCGGCAAGGGTTTTACCTTAGAGGAGTATGAAAATTCTTACCGTGCCAAAGGCCCGATGAGGATCAACCCCTTCACTGCCACTGCCTCTTTTCCGGATGCCGCGGCAAGCTGTATTTCCCTTGAATTCGGATTACAAGGGCCAAGTTTATCTTTGGCAACCGCGTGTTCATCTTCTTCGGACGCGATCAGTTTTTCCCGCGACCTGATCCAGAAAGATGTCGTGGATATGATGTTAGTCGGAGGAAGCGACGCCCCGCTTTTCGGGCCGGTCTTTGCTTCCTTTTGCGTTTTAAGAGCTTTATCCAAGAGAAATGACACTCCGGAAACCGCCTCACGCCCCTTCGACCGCTTAAGAGACGGTTTTGTTATAAGCGAAGGCGCCGGGGTGTTAATTTTGGAAGAATTGGAACACGCGAAGAAACGAAACGCGCAGATCTACGCGGAGATCTTAGGCGTAAGCTCTACCTGCGACGCCTACCATATAACCACCCCGGACCCGGAAGGACGACAGGCAGAAAGGGCTCTGCGTTTGGCTATTCAGGACGCAGGGGTACAACCTGAAGATATCGATTATATCAACGCCCACGGCACTTCAACGCTTTATAATGATAAAATAGAAACAATGGTGATAAAAAGGATATTTGGCGACAGGGCTAAAGAAATTCCGATCTCATCCACAAAATCTATGATCGGGCATACCATCGGTGCGGCAGGAGCATTAGAAATTTGCGCTGCTATACTCGCGCTGGAAAAAGGTATTATCCATCCCACGATCAACCAGGAGAATCCTGACCCTGAATGCGACTTAAACTACGTTCCCAATAAAGCCGTCAAAGCTAATCCCAGGATAATCCTGAAGAACTCTTTTGGTTTCGGCGGAAAAAACGCGGCATTAGTAATCGGAAAAATATAAAAATCCGCCATTTAAAACAAAAGTACATAAACCTGCTAATGCCGAGTTCAGCGCACGATTTCCGGTCTTGCTTAAATTACCGCTATTATTGTTGTAATCGTGTTCAGGCACTCGTTCAATAATATCCAGCTATTACTGGCCTTGGCGCCATCTTGATCGCTATGATATTAACCGAAGCGTTTTCACTTCACACCCTGGATAACCCATCCCCGGCAATAGTAGGTCCCACGCTGACATTCCTTGTTAAAAACTTCTGCTGATGTTGTGTAGTTATTTTTCCGGCTCGTAAGAATTAAACGGGATCCACATGCTTTTTTCAGTCCCGATAGACGTGCTGTAAGAATGGAGCATCCCGAAGTTTGAACATTCAACTTTATATGACTCAATATTCCGCATATGAGACAGCTCGTCTTTTATCTCATCGATCATCACAACGCTGGTCTTCTTTTGTGAATGCACTTTCTCGATGACAAAAGCCTGGTCTTCTTCGGTTAAAAATGAATATACGGGCATCAAAGCATGCTTATCCACAAGCGCGACGAGATCTTCAGGATAAACATCGCTTCTCGATTCCGTTTCTATACCTACTACGCTTAATTGCCCGAAAAGCCCGCCTTGTTTTTCAAATGATAAGGGATACGTGCTGATACAGGGGACTTTTATTCCAAAAATGACCCTGGGTTTTCCGCTTTCATCGGTCTTAACAGAATAGCTACACAGGTACCTGACCAGGCATTTTTCTTTAGATACGGGGGTGCGCTTTTCGATAAAAAACGGATACTGAAAATCGATCTTGACCGATGTGGCTTTCAGATGCCGGACATAATCCTTAATATTGACCTTGAGGGTCTTTGTTCCTATCCGGTCGCGATGGTTATGCACGATCTGGATGAACTTATCGATCCAGCCGGCTTCGAATTCATGCATGATGCGGGCGGAGATGGAAATATCGGCAATGGTAGGCTGCCCGTTTTTATTGACTTTAGATATGACCTTCATAGGGAACGGCAGATTCTTCATCCCCACATCTTCAAGATAACGCTTCTCTTCTTTCATCTTATTCCCTCCTTAGCCCAATCAACCAGAACTTCCTGTTTGTCATATTTTAAACAATAGACTTTGATCAAAGAATCTTTCCTGGTCAGTTCAAAATGATCCCTGCCCCTGCTCCTTTTTAGCTTTAACCCGAGGAATTTTAATCTAAGGCAGATCTGTGAAATAAAAGGTATGGCGCGGTCTATTTCTTCACCGATGAATATCAGGGAATCCACCCCGCCAAGCGAGGAGATAAAACCACCCAGGTATTTCAGGATATTATAACTGTAAATTTCTCTTAAAGCAATTCCTTTAGCCGCGCCCTTTTGGTTTAAAATATCGGAAAACCCGCCTTTTTTGCCCAGCAAGGCGGCAAAACCGCTCTCCTTAGATAATAATCTATTTATCGTTTTAAAAGACATGCCCGTAGAATACAGTTGGAAAACTACTGTGGGGTCTATGTCTCCGCAACTGCCTGAAGAGATCATCCCTTCCAGATTAGTAAAACCGATGCTTGTCTCCCGCGCCCTGCCGTCTTTTATCGCGGCTATATTAGTATAATTACCTAAATAAACGCTTACCGCGTTACGAATGTTTTTATCGCCGAACGCCCTGACCTTTTTCCACGCCCACTGATGGCATAAGCCTTGCCCGCCGTATCTTTTTACTCCTTTTCTGCGTAATTCAAAAGGAACCGCGTATGTGCTGACCTCCTGCGGCAAATTCACGAAAAAAGCGGTATCGCAGAATAAAAGATGTTTTACTCCCGGAAATCTCCGGATGCAATACCTGCTGATCTTAAATGTCAGGTCATTATATTCCGGGAGGAACTTAACACAGTGTTCAAGCTTCTTGATCGATCGGGAAGTCATAATTCCAACCGGGTCCTTGATCATCTCCCCGCCATGATATAGAACATAACCTATGGCTTCCACCTCATCGATCCTGCCTATGCTCCGGATGACCCGGTCAAACCATCCAGGCTTAAGTTCGCACTTACCTTCTAAAATATTCCCGCCTTCTATTTTATACCAGCGTAAATATAAAGGGGCAGGATCAAATATCAGTATCATTTACAACCTCAATAGTTTAATTCCTTCAAGGCAAATAATAAATTCTTCTTCAGCGGGAAGAAGCGCTATTTTTATTTTTGAACGGGTATCATTTATCAACGAAGTCTTGTCCCCGCTGATCTTGCGGTTCAGCTTACTATTCAATACAATACCGGCCCATTCCATGTTCGCGCAGACCTTTTCTCTTACCTGCCAGCTATGAATGCCTATGTCATCCGTGAATACCAGCGCGTCTATCCCCCCCAACGCAACAATATAGCTGCCGATATATTTTTTTAAGCGGTGTATATACATATTGAAAGCAAGGCGCGCCCTTACTATGTCTTTTTTTTCATAAATATGATGTATTATATCCGTAATATCGCTTGAAAATCCCGAAATCCCCAGAAGCCCGCTTTTCTTATTTAAAATATCCATTAATTCGTCCGGGCGGTAACCATAGGTGTTCATTAAATAGATCATAAGCATGGGGTCGATATCCCCGCAGCGAGTGCTCATAATAAGCCCGGAAAGAGGAGAATACCCCATAGAAGTATCTATGGAACGCCCGTTTTTGATCGCGGCCACGCTTGAGCCTCCCGTGCCCAGATGGCAGGCGACGATCTTGATATTTTTCGGGTTCCTTTTTAGGAATCTCGGTATTTCCCGGGCCGCGTAAGAATAAGACAAGCCATGGAATCCATATTTTCTGAATCCGAATTTGTTGATTATTCTTTTGGGCAGCGCGTAAGTATAAGCATAACCTGGGATAGTGGAATGGAACGCGGAATCAAAAGTGACATACTGAGGCAGATCCGGGAAGAATTTTCTTGATTCATAAATAACCGCGAAAGAAATAGGATTATGAATAGACGCCAAAGGCAGGCATAATAACAGCTTTTTTAAGGTACGCGCGTCCAGCAAGACCGATCCTTTAAAATGGCTCCCTCCATGCACAAACCTGTGACCGAGGCAATCTATCTTTATCCGGCTATCCTCTATATGTTTTAAGATCAACCTGGCTGCCGCCTGGTGATTGGCAATAGGCGTTGTGATCCTGCTCACTTCATTGTTAAAATGATGCTCTATAAAAGAAGGCTCGGTACCCTTAACGCCGACCCGGTGAGCCTTTCCGTAAGAAACAACCTTGATATCTCCGGAGCTCTTTGCCTGAAAAACCTTATAAGTCAATGATGAACTTCCGCAGTTAAAAACTAAAATATTCATACCTCTCCGTTATCAGATTACCGGATCATGACAACCTGTTCTCCTATTCCGGATAATAACCTGTGCCTACGATCCATCCGAAAGGCTCGAAAAGAAGGGTATACCCTCTCTTCCGCGATAATTCGGCCGCCCCGGGTTTCACAAACCAGTAATCGGTATAGCCGCCGCCAGGCTGTTTGCCGTTTATTATCAATTCGTGTATATAATACACGCCTTTTAAATTCGCGTCCATCCTGTTGGTCTGTTCTACTTTCCTGTCCACCGGCAGGACTACGTTTATCCCCTCGATCGTATCTGCCCAAAAATAACTCTGTCTGTCATCTCCGTAACGCAGAGCCCTGAGCATATCCGCGCCGTCCTTCTGGGCCTGCTCCAGGGGTATATCCCCTTTTTTACTCT
>JAQUPI010000073.1 GCA_028716705.1 Candidatus Omnitrophota bacterium
TTATGGGATAATACAATGGCCAATCCGGCGACAAAAGTAAGCAGCCCGGATAAATAAACCAGCGCGGAGTTTTTGAAAAAATCTTCCGCGATATTTTTATATCTTTCCAGGTTGAACAAAAGCGCGAACCCTATCATAATAATGTAAGGGCCCAGGAACCTCGCGATAAGAATTGAATTATCCATATTTCCTCCCTTTTATCAGGGACAACGCTATTTTAATAATTTTCGTTTAGGACTTCGTAAAAGGCCTGCGGGTGCTTGCACGCCGGGCACTCTTTAGGCGCTTCATCGCCCTCAAAGATATAGCCGCAATTTATGCAATGCCATTTTACCGCCGCTTTCTTTTTGAAAACTTCCCCGTTAGCGATATTATTTATCAATTTTCTGTACCTTGCCTCGTGGAATTTCTCTACCTTTGCGATCTGCTCGAAGGACCGCGCGACTTCGGCGAACCCCTCATCCTTGGCGATTTGCGAGAAATCCGAATAAAGAGTGGTCCATTCCAGATTCTCGCCGTCAGCGGCCTGCTCAAGGTTGGACCTGGTATCTCTGATCATCCCCGCGGGGTATGAAGCGGTGATCTGCGCGTCTCCGCCCTCAAGATATTTGAAGAATACCTTAGCGTGCTCTTTTTCATTATCCGCTGTTTCCGCGAAGATGTTCGCTACCTGCTCCAGCCCTTCCTTCCTGGCTGCTGAAGAAAAATAAGCATATCTGTTCCTTGCCTGGGATTCTCCCGCGAAAGCGGCCAAAAGATTCTTTTCAGTCCTCGTCCCCCTGATGGATGCCGGCATCGTTAACCCTCCTTTTCCATGTCTCCTTCTATCTTTTTCCGGGCTTTACCCGGGATAAGTAAATCATATAATTTAAAGGCTTTATTGTAAAGACATTCTTCTTTCAGCTACCGGCATATAAAAACGCTTACGCTGCGCTCTTCGCAGTTGTGCCCTGACTGGTTGCGCAATAATTTGCCCATTTTCTCTATCCGGAAGTCATCCGCGGTTTTGCGGGAGGTATCCACCAAACGGTACCACTTCAGGCCTTCATGCCTGGGAAAATAGACGACAACCCGCCTGTAATGCATATTAAAAACTAAAAAAAGATAATAGTTCCCCTCGGATGGCACGATCTTACTCACCGCCAGCTGGTAACATAATGTTTTCAGCTTAGGACTATCCCAGTTAGGGGTATTAAGATGCCTTCCGAACCACGATATGTCCGGGATACCATCTTCGCTTTGCGCCGTCCCCGTAAAAAACCTGCGGCGCATCAAAACCGGATTAGTCATCCTGAAAGAAACAGCTTTCTTAAAAAAATCCAGGATCTCGCCGTTTTTCATAACATCGTTCCAGTTAAACCAGGTCCATTCATTATCCTGGCAGTAGGCGTTATTATTGCCTCCTTGAGTACGCATCACCTCATCCCCATAAAGTATCATCGGCGTACCGGAAGAAAACATCAGGCAGATCAAAGCGTTCTTGATCATTTTTTTTCTTAGCCTCAAGATCTTTTCATCGTTCGTCCGGCCCTCCGCCCCGCAATTCCAGGAACGATTGTCGTTAATTCCGTCCTTGTTATCTTCCAGGTTGGCTTCATTGTGCTTTCCGTTATAAGAATAAAGGTCATACATGGTGAAGCCGTCATGGCAAGTAATAAAATTCAGGCTGTTATTTTCGTCCTTGCCTTCCTTTTGGAAAAGGTCGGCTGAGCCTGTCAAGCGCCTGGCCATGTCCGCGGCCTGGGCATCGTCGCCTTTTATAAAACTGCGCGCCGTATCGCGGAATTTATCGTTCCATTCCCACCAGCCCTTAGGAAAGTTGCCTACCTTGTAGCTCTTCAGGTCCCATGGTTCGGCTATCATCTTGACTTTACTCAAGACCGGGTCCATGGAAACCGCTTCAAAGAAAGGTGAATTTTCACTGAACTCTCCTTTTACACGGCCTAAGACAGGCGCCAGGTCAAACCGAAAACCATCAACATGCATTATTTGAACCCAATAACGCAGCGAATCCAGCACCAGGCGCAAAACAACGGGGCTTTCGATATTCAAAGTATTCCCGCACCCGGTATCATTTACATAATAACGGTATGGCTCCTCGGGATTACCTGAATTTTGCGTAAGAGCGTAATACGACGGGTTATCTATCCCTTTAAAACAAAATGTAGGCCCGAGTTCATTGCCTTCACCGGTATGGTTATATACCACGTCGAGAATGACTTCTATGCCCGCGCTGTGGAGTTTTCTGACCAGGGTTTTAAATTCATTCACTTGGCAACCCGGAGCGCATTGCGTCCCGTATGAGATCTCCGGAGCGAAAAAACATACCGTGTTGTATCCCCAATAATCCGAGAGCCCCTTTTCTAAAAGCTCTTTGCGTACGAAGAACTGCTGGACAGGCATCAGCTCCACGGCATTGATCCCCAGGCTCTTTAGGTACGGGATCTTTTCCGCCAAACCCGTATAAGTGCCCGGATCTTTGACACCCGAAGACTTATGGGCTGTAAATCCTTTTACGTGCGTTTCATAGATCACCAGCTCATCCATAATTATTGAAGGGGGCATATCCAGCTGCCAATCAAAACTATCGTCTATCACGATTGATTTAGGAACTATATGAGTATTATCGCGTGTATCCATGGCCATGTCTTTTCCCTCCGCGTTCATATCATAAGCGAACAAAAGGTTGTCCCGGTCCACGCAGCATCTTCCGGTGATGGCTTTAGCGTAAGGATCGATGAGCAACTTATTCGGGTTGAATCTCTTACCCTGCGCCGGATCGTATTCGCCGTTTACCTTGTAGCCGTACAATTGTCCGGCTTTCAAACCCTCAACGTAAACATGCCAAATGTCATCGGTTTTATTTTCTATTTTTATCGTATCAACGGGAGCCCCTTCGGGAGCATTGAAAAGCAATAAATACACTTCTGAGGCGTGCTTGGAGAATAAGGCGAAATTTACACCCCCCGCGGAAAGTGTAGCCCCGAGAGAATCCTTGCTCCCTTTTGAGATCTTTTTATCAGGCGAGGATGCCATTTAACGCGATAAGGCGAAGATGAGGATCATCAGGAGAAACCCTGAAATAAATATAAGCCCCGAGTGCGTCGTGAACCAGAAAAAAGGTGAATTCCTGATAGCCACATCGTTGAACCTGCCGTGAGCGCCGAAGTTTCCGCTTACGGAATGCCAAAGATTCGAAGGCCTGTCCGGTTTTATCGGGTCTTTGGTAAGCTGCCCCGAGTACCCCTTTGATGCCAGGTATCTATCGCCAAACCCGGGAAAGAATTTATTCCCCCAGAGTATAAGAGAAGTCCTGAAACCCACGTTTAGCTCACGTTTGTCGTGGCAGGCGGCCCATACGATAGCCCGGGCGGCGACTTCAGGTTGGTAAATCGGGGGCACCGGCTGCGGCTGTCTATCCAGCTTAGCCTCACACCAATCAAATTGCGGAGTATTAAGCGCGGGTAATTGGACCATCGTAAGGCGGATCTTACTCTTTTCATGTATGAGCTCGGAACGCAAAGATTCCGTAAATCCCTGAATAGCATGCTTTGCCCCGCAGTATGCCGATTGCAGCGGTATAGATCTATAAGCCAGCGCTGAACCGACCTGCACAATTGTTCCCCGGTTCCTCGGACGCATCCTTTTCATGGCGGCCATGGTCCCATACACAAAACCCAGATAAGTTACCTCAGTTACCCGTTTATATTCTTCCGGAGTGATCTTCCAAAAAGGCGCGAAGACGGTAGTCATCGCGTTATTGATCCATATATCTATAGGGCCGAATTTATTTTCCACGGAGGAAGCGGCATTCTCGATCTCTCCCGGATTCACTACGTCTCCGGATAGAGCCATAGCTTCTCCTCCGTGGTCTTCTATGTACCCTTTTACTCTTTCAAGGCGTTCTTTGTCACGCGCGAAAAGGCCTATACGCATTCCCTGTTCCGCCGCCATTTCCGCGACTGACCTGCCAACTCCGGCGGACGCCCCGGTTATAAAAGCTACTTTGCGATCATTCATACGCGTTCTTTCTTATTCCAGCTCTTTTTCCTCAAGGTCTATTTTAAGAGAAAAGAAACCCATCAAATCCTTTAGTGTAATAATGCCCGCCAACTTATCCCCTTCTGTTACCAATAAACGCCCATTTTTTGTCCGGTTGATTATAGAGAGGGCGGTCATAGCATCGGTATCAGGGCTGACGGTATTGCCCGGGGAACATTTTTTTACGATATCTTTTACTTTCTTCTCTTCCCATTCCTGCTTAGGCACCTCTTTTATCTCCCGCGTGCTTACGCACCCCACTAATTTATCTTCCTCTACCACAGGGAACATCTTATGATGGTATTTGTAAATATAGTCCTCAATGAGCTTCCTGACGGAGATTGAAAGCGGCACAGTCACCGGTTCCGCTTGCATAAAATGCCCCACTGTTTCTCCCTTAAAAGCCCTCACGATTAAAAGGTTCTGGTAAGAGGCCTGGGATGCGCCCCTCAAAAACATTCCGATGAGCAACCACCACATCCCCGCGATAAACGCGCCGGCGAAAATGTTCAGGACACCTAAAAAGCTGATTACAAAGCCGAATACCGAACCCAGCCTTGAAGAAATCCGTGTGGCAAAGTTTATATCGTTTTTCCATTTCCACAGCGCCGAACGCAATATCCGGCCTCCGTCAAGCGGGAACGCGGGCAAAAGGTTGAAAACCGCAAGCGCCCAATTTATCCAGCGTAAGTACCTCAATAAACCGATCATGCCTATGGTTTGCGGATTTAAAGGCAACGCCAGAGCGGCCAGATGAAAAACAAAACCCAGAAAAATGCTGGAGGCCGGCCCCGCCGCGGCCATCAAAAACTCGGCTTTAGGATCGGGGGGTTCCTGCGACATATGCGCTATTCCGCCAAAGATGAACAGGGTGATACCCCTCATCTCCATGCCGAATCTTCTGGCTACCAGCGAATGCACGGCTTCATGGAAAACGATCGAAAGAAAAAGGCCCAACGAACCGCCGATGCCCATCCACCAATAAA
>JAQUPI010000074.1 GCA_028716705.1 Candidatus Omnitrophota bacterium
TCGTAGGGGGGACAAACAACGCTGGAAAGGTCTTGTATTTTTTCCTGATTGTAAACTACCGCCCTGAATGGTTCTATCTTTGCCATCAGGATGAGCAGCCGCTGCAGCCGTCCTTCATCTTAGGGCAACCTTTTTCCTGGGAAGGGGGTGTTTTCTTTTTATAATCGGTAGCGTAAAAACCCGGGCCTTTAAAGATTATTCCGGCGCCTGAACCGATAAGCCTTTTTAATTTACTGCCGCATTCCGGGCACTTGGTTAAGGCGTCGGCGGTTATCTTTTGAAATACTTCAAATTTATGTTTGCACTTTGTGCATTCATAATCGTACGTCGGCATCATCTACTCCTTTAAAAAAACAAGGTCAGAATTATTTTTTTCAGTTTGGCCAGATCAGAAAATAGATCTGACCCCGTTTTTTTATTTGAACACTTTTTTAATTCTATCTGTAAAGCTGTCTTTATCCGGGTCCTCTCCGGAAAGCCTGGCGAATTCTTCGATCAGCTGCCGCTGCCGCGCGGAAAGACGGGCCGGGATCTCCACATTGACTTTTACCAGCTCATCTCCTATGCCTCTGCCGTGCACGTCAGGGATACCTTTTTCCTTAAGCCGGAAGATCTTTCCGCTTTGCGTCCCGGCGGGGATCTTCATATCTACCTTACCGTTAAGCGTAGGCACCTCTACTTCACCGCCTAATATTGCCTTTGAAAGGTTGACGGTCACCTGCGTAATAATATCGTTGTTATGCCTGTCAAAGATCCCATGAGGAGTAACTTCTATGACCACGTATAGATCCCCCCGGCCCGAGGAACCCGCCTCCCCTTCCCCCCGCACTCTCAGGTTTGACCCTGTGTCAACTCCCGCAGGGACCTTTACCTTAATATTTCGGGTGACCTTTGTGCGGCCCTCGCCGCGGCATTGAGGGCATGGCGTTTGTATGACCGATCCTTCCCCCCTGCAGCGGGGACAGGTCTGCGCGAGCTGGAAGAATCCGCTGGAAACCACCACTCTTCCTGAGCCGCGGCACTGGGAACAGGTGGCTTTCTTTGTGCCCGGCTTAGCTCCGCTCCCTGAACAAGTTTCGCAGGTTTCGTAACGCGGTACGGTGATCGTTTTCTCAACCCCGGAAGCCGCCTCTTCCAATGTTATCTCCATAGCGATCTCTAAATCCCTGCCCCTTCGGGAGCGGGCGCCTGACCTTCTCCTGCTCCCTGAAATATCAAAACCCAGGTCGCTGAAAATCTCGTCAAAGATCCCCCCGCCCATCCCGAAATCGCCCAGATCTTGGAATACGCTGCCAAAGTCAGCGCCCTTGAAGATATCCTCATAAGCGTATTTCTGGTCTATCCCGGAATGCCCGTATTGGTCATAAAGAGCGCGTTTCTGGGAATCCGAAAGCACGGCGTAGGCCTCAGAGATCTCTTTGAATTTCTCCTCAGCCTCTTTCTTTTGCTCGTGGGGGACCCTGTCAGGATGGTAACGCAAGGCCGCTTCCCGGTAAGCCTTTTTTATTTCATCGAGGCTGGCGCTCTTGTTCACGGCGAGGACCTCGTAGTAATCTCGTTTTGTAGACATCATGCCCTGATTGTTTCTATTTCTTTCCTTCGTCTTCTTCCTTGAATTCCGCGTCGATGATATCTTCCTTCTTTTTTCCCGGCTCTTCGGGCTTCTCTTCTTCGGGCTGGGCTTGGGCGCCTTTAGCCTGCTGTTGTTTGGCCGCTGCCTGCTTATAGATCTCTTCGGCCAGCTTGTGCGAAGCCTTGGTCAGGTCCTCCGACGCCTTTTTGATCCTGTCAATATTCTTGTCCTTTATGGCGGTTTTCAGGTCATTAAGCTTCGCTTCGATATCGGCCCTTTCCCCCTGGGAAACCTTGTCCCCGAATTCCTTCAGGGATTTTTCGGTCGCGTAAACCAGGTTATCCGCCTGATTAACAGCCTCTATTTCTTCTTTTCTCTTGGCGTCTTCCGCGGCGAACTTGTCCGCGTCTTTCACCATCTTGTCGATATCTTCCTTGGATAGCTTCTTGGGCGCTGTAATGCGGATGGACTGTTCTTTGCCGGTCCCCAGGTCTTTGGCGGAAACATGCACTATACCATTGGCGTCGATATCGAACGCGACTTCTATTTGCGGCACTCCGCGCGGCGCGGAGGGTATACCCACCAGGTCGAACCTGCCTAATTCCACATTATCATCCGCCATGGCGCGTTCACCCTGAAGCACGCGGACGGTCACCGCCGTCTGGCTATCCGCCGCCGTGGAAAAGATCTGGCTTTTTCTTGTGGGTATGGTCGTGTTCCTGTCGATAAGTTTTGTATTCACGCCTCCCAAAGTCTCGATACCCAGCGATAAAGGGGTGACATCCAGGAGCAATACGTCCTTAACCTCGCCCTTGATGATAGCGGCCTGGATCGCCGCGCCCAACGCCACGCATTCCATCGGGTCAACACCGCGTTCGATCTTCTTCCCGAAATAGTCTTCCACGAATTTCTGCACGACCGGCATCCTGGTAGGCCCGCCGACCATAATGATCTTATCGATACCCTTATCGCCGAAGTTTACGCCTTCCTTTTCAAAAGCGGACCTGGCGTCTTTTAATGCCTGCTCAAGAGGATGGCGGCATCTGTCTATGATCGGGTTTACCAGCTCTTCAAGCTTAGCCCGGTTAATGGACATGGTCATATGTTTCGGCCCGGTCGCGTCCGCCGTGATAAAAGGCAGGTTAATATCGGTGGTTAAGGTACTGGAAAGCTCCACCTTGGCTTTCTCCGCGGCTTCGCGCAGGCGCTGCATCGCCATTTTGTCATTGCGCAGGTCTATGCCGTTCTCGCGCTTAAACTGCCCGGCGATGTACTCAATGAGCACATTATCCATATCCGTCCCGCCGAGTTGGGTGTCGCCGCTTGTGGCCATAACCTTAAAACCGCCTTCTTTCCACATCTCCATGATGGTTACGTCCAGGGTACCGCCGCCGAAATCGAAAACCAGGATCTTCAATTCCTTGCCGGCTTTCTCAAGCCCGTAGGCAAGGCACGCGGCCGTAGGCTCATTGATTATCCTTAGGACCTTTAAGCCGGCGATCTCCCCGGCGTCCTTGGTAGCCGTCCTTTGGTTGTCGTCGAAATAAGCCGGGCAGGTAATTACCGCTTCCTCGACCTTATCGCCGAAATAAGCTTCCGCGTCCTGTTTTATCTTTTGTAATATGAATGCTGAGATCTGCTGCGGGGTATATTCTTTTCCGAAAACCTTGAAATGAAAATCCGTCCCCATCTTGCGCTTGGCCGCCTGTATCGTCCCTTCGGGATTAATGGCTGCCTGGCGCCTCGCCGGTTCACCGACCAGCCGCTGGTTGTCTTTGGTAAAAGCCACATAAGAAGGGAACGCCTTTCCTGAGGCGACACCCGCGCCTTCGGCGGAAGGTATGATCACCGGCCGGCCCGCCTCCATCACCGCTGCCGCTGAGTTGGAAGTTCCTAAATCGATACCGATCACTTTTGCCATATTATTACCTCCTGATCCTTATTTACTCTCTGGCTCTTTATGGTTTATCTGTTTTTTCGAGACTTTTACCTTCGCTGTGCGAATGACCCTGTCGTTCAAAAAATATCCTTTTTGCATCTCCTCAAGGACTGTGTGCTCCGCTACATCCTTATTCTCCGCCTGCATCAGGGCTTCATGGTAGTTAGGGTCGAATAATTTCCCTTCCGCTTCGATCGGTTTAACCCCGTGCTCCTTCAACATCTCATAAAGATGGGCGAGGATCATCTCAACGCCCTTTAAGAACGCCGGCAGGTCCTGGTGCTTTGACTGCGCCAGGTCCACGGCGCGCTCCAGGTCGTCCAAAACATTCAATAATTCCAGCACGATCCCTTCATTGGCGAACTTCACGAACTCCTGCTTTTCCTTTTCCATGCGCTTGCGCATGTTGTCAAAATCCGCCTGCATGCGAAGCAGCCTCTCCCAATACTCTTTTGCCTTATCCGCCTCTTCTTTAAGTTTCGAATATTCCGGCTCTTTGAGCGGGATAATCTTTTCTTCTCTTTTTTCGGCTTCCGGTTCCTTCTGATTTTCGTTGTTCTTGTGCTTATCGTTTTGCATTTTAAATTATCAGGTCCATAACCCCGGTTAACGCCTCCGACACATATTCAAGCACGGGGATAGTATGCTTGTATTCCATGCGCATCGGACCTAAAACCGCTACCTTTCCGGAAGTCTTGTTCTTCAGGCGGTATGTGGAGACAACCAGGGCGCAGCCCTCCATTTCCGGGCAATCTAATTCCTCTCCGATGTATACTTTTACCTTATCCGTAAAATCCCGGTTAAAGATATTCAGCAGGTACTGCTTATCCTCGATAACTTTGATCAAAAGCTGGATCTTACGGTAGTCCCGGAATTCAGGCTCGTTCAGGACCAGGCTTACCCCCTTATAAAAGAATCTATCCGCCGCTTGCGGAAAAGAGGTAATTCCGGCGCAATGCGTAATGGTAGAAAGGATCTGGGAAGTCTTATCTAAAGCGTCTTCTACCCGGCTGATATCCTTCTTATACTCCTTGATGATCTGCTCTTTTTCTTCGTTAAGCAGCTCTGTCTGCGATAAAAGGAAATCAATATAGTAGCGGTAGCCCTTTTTGGTAGGCACCCTTCCTCCGGACGTATAAGGATGGGTAAGATAGTTGGCCTCTTCCAGCTCCGCGAAGATATTCCGGATAGTAGCCGGGCTTAGATCAAAGTCCCCGGCAAGATCCTCAGAGGATACAGGTTCCGCTTCCCTGATATACCGGTTTATGGTCGCGGCGAGGACCGCCTTTCTTCTGGATTCGTAGTCGACTGTTTTCACCATAGTTTTTCCTTTTTAGCAGTCGCAGGTCTAAAGTGCTAGAACTAAAGAGCTTTTATTTTAACATAATTTAATGCTTCGTCAAGCTCT
>JAQUPI010000075.1 GCA_028716705.1 Candidatus Omnitrophota bacterium
GACCGGTACTTTTGCCTGGGGGACGTTGTCGGATACGCCGCCGATCCCGCGGAATGCGCCGAAAAAGTAAGAATACTTTCCTCCGTCACTATCGCGGGAAACCATGACTACGCTTGCGTAGGGTTGCTTTCCTTGGATTATTTCAATCCCCTCGCCAAAGAAGCGATAATATGGACAAACCGGAATATAACCGAAAAGGAGTATAATTTTCTTGCCGGGCTGAAGCTGACCTTTAAAAATAAGGAATTCACCCTGGCCCACGGAACTCTTGACCGCCCCGAAGAATTTAACTATATGACCGGTGATCTGGCCGCGTCTTCGAGTTTTGAATCACTCGATAACAACCTGTGTTTTGTGGGGCATACGCATATCCCCGGAATATTCGTCAGGTCCCATAAAGGGGAAATACGATATCAATCTAAAGCAGAGGCCGTTATAAAAGAAGGGAATAAATACATCATAAATACAGGCAGCGTGGGCCAGCCGCGAGACGGCGACCCTAAGGCGGCGTATTGCGTGTACGATACCAAGAAAAAGACAGTCAAAGTTAAAAGAGTAAGCTATGACGCGCAGACGGCCAGGAAGAAGATCGTTGATCATGGCCTTCCGGCGTCCCTCGGGGAAAGGCTGTTGATCGGAAGATAAATCATGAGCCAGCAGATAAAACAAGAGATCGAGAAATTGAGGGAAGATATCCGCCGCCACGATTACCTGTATTATGTCCTTTCCCGGCCGGAGATTTCGGATAAAGAATACGATGATTTAATGAAGAGGCTCAAAGAGCTGGAGGAAAAATACCCGCAACTAAAGACGGAAGATTCGCCTACCGTAAGAGTAAGCGGCGGCGTACTCGAAGGATTCAAGACCATCAGGCATAGGCAAAAGATGTATTCCCTGGACAACACTTATTCCTTTGAAGAGCTAAAAGACTGGGATAAGCGCGTTGCCCGGGGGCTGAGGGCGGGGGAGAAGATAGACTATGTGATCGAACATAAGATCGACGGCGTAAGCGCGAACATCACTTATGAAAAAGGCAGGTTGTCCGCCGGAGCGACCAGGGGTGACGGCGAAACCGGTGAAGATGTCACGCAGAACATAAAGACCATCCGCGCCGTTCCGCTGGTATTAATGGGCAGCGCCGTGCCGGATTTCATCGAGATCCGCGGGGAAGTATACATGGAAATAAAGGATTTTAAAGCATTGAATAAAGAGAAAGAAAAAGAAGGCGAGGTGCTTTTCGCCAATCCCCGCAACGCGACAAGCGGTTCGATAAAACTTTTGGATTCGGGCCTCGTCGCTAAAAGGAGGCTTAATTTTTTCGCGCATTCCCTTGGGGAAAACAGCGGCTTAAGTATAGCCACCCAATGGGAGTACATAAATAAATTAAAAGAATGGGGTATGCGCACAAACCCATATTCGAGGCTGTGCAAGGACCTGGATGAAGCCATAGGTATCTGCAAGGAATGGGAAGATAAGCGGGAAAAACTATCCTATGAGATAGACGGAATGGTGATCAAAGTAAACAGCTTGTCGCAGCAGAGAAGGCTGGGTTTTACGCAAAAGAGCCCCCGGTGGGCGGTAGCGTATAAGTACGCGGCCAGGCAGGCTACGACAAAAGTGAAACGGATCATTGTTAACGTCGGCAGGACCGGAGTGATTACTCCTGTGGCTGAGCTGGAGCCGGTTGCCTGCGGCGGGGTAACCATTAAGCACGCGACTTTGCATAATTTTGATGAAATCAAACGGTTGAATATCGGCGCCGGTGACCGGGTCTTGATCCAGCGCGCGGGAGAAGTGATCCCTCAAATAGTAAAAGTGGTCGAGAAGAAAGGGAAAAGGGGATTCATAATCCCTAAGAATTGCCCTGTATGCAACGGCAAGATAGTAAAAGAGAAAGAAGGGGATGTCGCTTACCGTTGTATCAATCCTTCTTGTGCCGCCCACCTTTTTCGCGGCCTGCTCCATTTTTCCGGGCGTTCGGCAATGGATATCCAGGGGATGGGTGAGTCGGTTGTATTACAACTCTGCCGTAAGGGCATGGTAAAAGATTTCGCGGATATTTATTTTTTAAAGAAAGAAGACCTTTTGAAATTGGAATTATTCAAGGAAAAGAAGGCCGGCAATCTTATCGAGGCGGTCGAAAAGAGCAAAAAGCAACCCTTATCCCGCCTCATTTTCGGCCTGGGCGTCAGGCATGTGGGAGAAAAGGCGGCTTACGTATTAGCGCAAAAATTCCACAGTTTGGACAATTTGATGAAAGCGAAGTATGAAGACCTCAGGAAAATATACGAAGTCGGCCCGGTGATCGCCCAGTCCATCGCCGATTTTTTCGGGCAGGAGAGCACAAGGCAGTTGATAAAAAAATTCAAGGCCGCAGGGTTAGAGGCGCGGGAAGAGATCAGATCCGTGAAGAGATCGCTGATAACGGGAAAAACCCTGGTTTTTACCGGAGAGATGGAAGATTTCAGCAGGAACGAAGCCGAAAGGCTGGTCCGGGAAATGGGGGGCAATGCCTCCTCCAGCGTAAGTAAGAACACGGATTTTGTGGTAGCCGGCGGCAATCCGGGTTCAAAATATGAGAACGCCAAGAAAATGGGCGTAAAAATCATAAGCGAGAAAGAATTTAAGGAGATGATTAAATGAAATTAAAGGGTTTATGCCTGGTTTTTGTTTCTTTGGCTTTGGCCCTATCAATGGGCTGCGACGCGTTCGTGCGTAAATTTACCCGTAAACCTAAAAAGACGGGCCAGCGCGCGGAAGAGCTTGTTTTGATGCCTGAAGAATACAAGCCGCCGCAAATGACGAAAGAGGAAGCTTACCGCCAGCGGTTTTTATATTGGAAAAGCTGGCATGACGAGCTTATAAACGCTCTTTTAACCGGCGCCAGCCAAAAAAAGCAGGCGGACTGTATAAGCGAAGCGCTTAAGAATTTGGGAGATATGAGATCGGCTTTAGGGGAGGGTTCAAAGATCAAACTTGATATTTATATCGGGCAGTCAGAAAACCTGAGGGCGAACATCGAACGGGATTTGTACGGGAATGACTTATCTCAAAACCGCATGACCGCGGAACGGCTGAAAAGAGGCATCCTGCGCGATTTTTCTTATGAAAAGATAAAGGACGACCTGATATGATCCTGGAAACCGTGAGCGTGGGCTCAATGCAGGTAAATTGTTACATCCTCGCCTCAAGGGCAAGCGGCCGGGCGATGATCATCGATCCCGGGGATGAAAAGCGGAAAATAGAACGGGTTTTGAGGAAACACGCGCTGAAAGCGGAATTCATCGTGAACACCCACGGCCATATTGACCATATCGGATGCGACGATAAGTTCGGCATTCCGGTATACATACACCGCGCTGATTCCGCGATGTTGGGGAATGCCGAGCTGAATTTATCCTCGTTCTTAGGGGAAGGGCTCCGCTTCGAGCCGGAAATAAAGATCATGGAGGACAAGGATAATATAGCCCTGGATGGCATCGAAATGGAAGTCATCCACACCCCCGGGCATACCCCGGGAGGCATCTGCCTTTTAATGAGAAAACCGAAGGATAAAATCTTGTTTTCCGGGGATTCTCTCTTCTATCACGGTGTCGGCAGGACGGATTTTCCCGGGGCGAGCGGAACTTCTCTCATAAATTCCATAAAGCAAAAATTATTCTTGTTGAGCGACGACACTGTTGTTTATCCCGGGCACGGGCCATCAACCACTATCGGCGAGGAGAGGGATAATAACGCCTTTCTTTAGAATAAGATGAATGAATTCGTGGAAACATTTTTAAATTATCTTTCAGTCGAACGCGGCTTATCCCGCAATACCCTTATCTCTTACAATGATGATATAAACGCTTTCCTCGATTTTTTGAAAGGCAACAGTATAGAGAGCCTGTCTTCGACGAAAAAGAACGATATAACCGATTTTATGCTTTCGCAAAAGGGAAAAGGGCTTTCGGCGAATTCCGTGGCCAGGAGGCTGGCGGCAATAAAATCTTTTTACAGGTTTTTAGTCAGGGAGCGGATATTGAAATCCGATCCCAGCAATTTAGTGGATTCTCCCAAATTATGGAAGAAGATCCCCCAGACGCTCTCCGCGAACGAAGTAGATGCCCTGCTCGCGCAGCCAAATATCAGGACCAGCCAGGGAATAAGAGACAAGGCGGTCCTGGAAACCCTTTACGCCACAGGCATGCGGGTTTCTGAAGCGGTAAACTTAAAGACCCAGAATGTCAATCTCGATGTGGGCTTCCTGCGTTGTATCGGAAAGGGGAATAAAGAGAGGATCATCCCCCTGGGGAAGAAGGCGATAGGGAGTATAAAACGGTACATAGGCTCCGCCAGGGCGGAACAGCTGAAAAAAAAGGAGAGCGAGTTTCTGTTCTTGAGCCGCCTCGGGAAAAAGATATCCCGGCAGTCCCTCTGGAAGATGATCAAGAAATACGCCAAACAAGCCCGGATCAAAAAGCCCATAAAACCGCACATCCTGAGGCATTCCTTTGCTACGCATTTATTGGAGAGGGGAGCGGATCTGCGGTCTGTCCAGGAGATGCTCGGCCACGCTAACATATCTACCACTCAGATCTACACCCACGTAAGCGGAGAGCGGCTGAAGGCGATCCATAAAATGTACCATCCGAGGCCATAGAATGAAAAAATATCTAGAAAAGCTTCCCCAGGAGATCCGGGCCATAATCGCGAAATTAGGAGAAACCGCCCGCGCCACGCGTATGCCGGCTTATCTGGTGGGCGGGTTCGTTCGCGACCTGATCCTGGGTTATAAAAACCTCGACCTCGATATTGTTGTCGAAGGGGACGGTATCAGCTACGCGAAAGAACTTTCGCTGAAACTCGGAGGCGGTTTAATAATTCACAAAAGGTTCGGGACAGCTACCCTTGACCTGAA
>JAQUPI010000076.1 GCA_028716705.1 Candidatus Omnitrophota bacterium
TGCCGATATCATAGAAATCATACGGTCCGAAACCGCTCCTGGCCGCGGCGATCTTCCGGCATAGGGTCAGGAGTCTGGGGAACGGCTGATACATCGGATCCTCAAAAAGTATCTTACCTATTTGCGCCGGGTCCGAGTCATAAACGAGGCGGCCGTCTTTTTGCATCGCCCAGGCGTGCACAGGCGTGCCCTTCAGGTCTTCTTCAAGCACTAACGCGAAGATATTCTCCGGTCTGAACATCAGGCTGACCGAACCCAGGAGTTCTCCCTTATCCGATAATACCGGATGCTCTATGGAAGAAGCGTAGAAGCCCTCGACGCTCATGAACAACTCGCCCATGACCGGCTGTTTAGTAGCCCATAAACGCAAGACTTGCGGCTGCGCGCTTATATCCGAGCCCTCAAATTTTTTATACTCCGGCGGCTCGGCTATCGTTATCATCCCCTTCGCATTCACCGCGCAAGAATCAACTGAATAAGGACCGGCCGACGCCGCCAGCTTACGTATTACCTCCCGGGCTGCTTCACCTTCTATGCCGGCCTTGCCAAGTTCCTTTGCCGCCCGCGCGACATCAGCGTCCAGTTTTGAAAAGACGGCGTTTATATCATCCTGCAGTTTTATTATGACGACCAACGGCTTCTCGTTGTCCTGCGCCCGGACCGTAACGGGCATCAGCGCGAAAGTAAATAAAGCCACCAACAATATCAACTTTTTCATTCTACTCCTCCTCTATAATCGGCTGCTCCAGATACAAACAACGCTTTTAAAAGATCTCGCGCACTCGGACGCGGCACATTCTATGTTATCGTTTAAGAGCCAACTTTAACCCGGTATTAAAAAAACGCTCAACGCTAACAGGATTTGCGTTAGCGTCCGGTTTTCTGCCGGAAAATGGATGAGAGGGTTTTAAATAGGCGGGAAATAGGGTCCTCTCGTATGAGCCGAAGAGAAACTTCCTATATTTATATATGTAATTATATAAGCAATATCTTACTATATCAAGAATATTCTCGATTCAAAAAGTCAATTCCTCGGCAATTTGTCTTATTTGTCCGGCCATTCTTCTATCTATCTTTCACCCACGATCTTAAAAACTATATCAACATCAAACCGCAACTCACTTTTCCCAAATTCGGATGGGAATGGCAAAAACGGGCTTGCTCTTTTTACGGCATTCACAGCCTCAGCATCAAGCTCGTCTATTCCCGATGACCCTAAAAGCCGGACATCTTTGATCTCCCCCGAAGACGAGAGGTTAAAAGAAATACGCACTGCTCCTTCGCGGCCCAGGCGCAGCGCCCAGCGGGGATACCTTCTCTCCTTCTGGATCTTCTGCTTAACGCCGTCTTGGTAACGTAAAATTGACTCATTTATTACATCCCGGCTTTCTATCGTCTCTTCAGCCAGTTGCTCTTCTTTAACAATTTCTTCAATCTTTTTTTCCTGGGCTAACCGATATTTTTCCGGAAGATACTCCGGCCTTTCATTCCTTAACTCTACTTCAATCGGCTTCTTGATCTCCGTATTCTTTATCCGAAATGAATCAAAGCCGATCAAATAAGAATGAAAAGCGCAAGACAAAAGAAAACTCACGCATAAAGGACTAATTCTTCCCATCATTAGCCTGCGTAGCGATAACTAGATTCTGTGCTTCGGCCTGCTTGGCCGCGTCCATGACTTTAACCGCCAGTCCTAAATCCACTTTTTCATCGGCTTTTATTACTACCATGCGGGAACCCGTCTTATTTATCGACGCCGCCAGGCTTCGCGCCAGATTACTTATGGATACCATTGTGTCATTCAGGAATATTTCTCCATTTTCCCTGATGAAAACAATATTTTTATCCTGTTTCTGGCTTGGCGCTTGTTTTGACTCCGGTAATTTAATATTAAATCCGCGGCTGGAGACGAAATGCGAAGAAAGCACAAAGAAAATAAGCAGCAAAAAAACCATATCAATAAGCGGCGTCATATTTAAATGCGATTCCGGTTTTTTGCGCCTTTCAAAATCCAATTCCGTCATCAAAGATCCCCCTATTTAATGAATATTAAATATGTCTGAAGCGATATTTCTCATCTGGATCGCCCTATTATCAACCACCCCCTCAAAATAATGATAAAATATAAGCGTGGGGATAGCCACAAATAACCCCGCGGCAGTAGTTAGAAGCGCCTCCCAAATCCCTCCTGCCAGGACCGCGACATCGGCGATCCCTCCGATCTTCTCTATCTTCATAAAAGTCTGGATCATGCCTGTCACTGTCCCGGTAAGCCCGAGAAGAGTTGAGATATTCCCGATCACGGAAAGGACGCGCAAACGCGCATCCGCCTGCTCCAGCTCTCTTGAGCCGGCCCGGCGAAGTATCTTCTGCCTCTCTTCAACCGGCTGATCCACAACCTTCAGGCCGACGCATAAGAACCTTCCTAAAAAGCTTTTATCTTCATCTGCAGCCGAAAAAGCCTCCTCAACCTTATTATTCTTTAATAAAAGGTGCACCCGTTCGGATAAATTCCTGGCTTTCGGCCGAGTTTTATTAAAATAATGGAACCTTTCCAGGATAATAGTTAAAGAAACGACCGAGCATAACGCGATCGGCCACATAAGAAAACCGCCTTTAATAAACAAGCTATACATATATACGCTCCCTCCGATTAGCTAAAACTTATACGAAATGCTGCCATAGATAAACCTTCCCGGTTCATTGACTATCCTTACGTTTGCTCCGCCCGGGTCTGTCGGGTCGTATTCATAGGAATTAGCCACCGCGTATTTCCTGTCAAATAAATTATCAATGCCGAAATTTAAGCTCAAGCCGTTTAATAACGGGAAATTCCCCTCATTCTGGGCAAACTGATAGCCTGCCCTAAAATTAAACACATCCCAGCCCTTAAGGGTCGTTTCTCCGGCAGCGGCGTCAATATCCTTGCTATCCAGCGAATGCAGCCACTCATAAACGGCAAAAAAACCGTTCTTATCATAAGCTAATGCCAGCTTGATCTTCAGCGGGGATATCTCAGCCAAGTCCTTATCATTATTTCCTGCCGGCTGGGAAAGTTTTCTGCCGCGCTGGTATGCCAGACCTGCTTCAGCCGTAAACCCCTGAGAAAGATCGTACGCCGCGGTCGCGTCGCCTCCGGATATGTAAGCATCAATATTTGTATAGGTCCTGATGCCGCCGCTAAACTTCTGGTAAATATAATCTGTCAGATAGCTATAGAAGCCTTTTACCTTGAGCTTAAGCCTCTCCGCGAACTTTGTCTCAAATCCCAGATCGGTTTCAAAATTGCGCGAAGGCTTAAGGTCGGGATTGCCATAATAACCGGCGCTTTCTTGAACATAGCGTTCAACGGTTGTGGGCATACGGTTTGTTAAGCCCAGACCGCCGAAAATATTCATCACATCGGTCAGGAAATATTTCAAATACGCGTCCGCGCTGGGCAAGACATCGGTCTGGCCGTTATTACCGGTCATCGCTTTGCTGAATTTTAAGTTCTCATTGGCCTTTGAATAGAATACATCCATACGCAGCCCGGCAGTCGCGGATAATTTACCAATATCCCGCTCCGCCTTAATGTATAAACCGGAATTAAGCTCATTGACATCCGGAAAAAGCTCATTGTTTAATATTACTCCGGTATTTCTGTTTATGATATTACCGTACCAATTCCGAAAATAGAGATCCGTTCCGTAAGTCAATAGCCCCAAGCCGGCCTCAATTTTATTTTCAACCTGCGCGCCTGACACGTAAGAGATCGCCTCGATCCTCTTCTGGTCAATACCGACCGGAAGGGCTCTATATTCTCCATACGGATAATGCTCAATACGGTTATAGTATCCGGAAATACTTAGCTCTTTAGAAATAGAACTAAGGTTATCTATCGTATATTCTATCTTATTAAGGTAGGTTTTTTCTTTCTCCGTATCCATAGCTACCCGGGGAGTCAAGATATCATGCGCCTCTCCATAGGATGACGAAACAGAAACCTTCTGGTTATCCGCCGGCTCGATCAGCGCCTTCCCCCAAAAATCATGTTTTTTGAACGCGTCCAGGTTCCTTCCGTCGTTATTATAATTGGGGTTAAAGCTGCTTACTTTATTGCCCGCGCCGTCTTCATATTGCCCGGACTTTGAATAGTTATACCCGAACAAACCCTGTAGTTTTTCGCTTCCGCCTGAAATAATCCCGCCCTGGCTTAAATACCCGTATGAACCGAACTTGGAGAGGATCTCTCCATGGAGGCCGCTCTGGGGATCTTTTGAAATAACGTTAATGCTGCCGCCGAGAGCGCCGGGCACACTCACATCATAAGGCCCTTCCTTAACTTCTATTTTTTGTATTGTCAAAAGGTTGATGTGAGAAAGCGGCGGATCCTTACGGCTTCCGCAGGAGCCCTCAAGGAGAGTGTCGTCCTGGGTAAACCGCAGGTTACTTTTGGTAAAACCCCTTAAGCCAACCTCGTTCCCGTAGCCGCTTTTGCGGACCATGGAAGCTTCGATCATTTCATCCGCCAATATCTCAGCCAGGTCAACGACTTTATGGGATTTAAGTGTCTTCTGGCTGATCTTGGTTTTTTCTTCAATAGTCAGATTATCCCGGGAATCTTCATCTTCCGATACAACCACCTGTCCCAGATCAAAAATGGTTGTTTGGGCGTGAGCGAAAACTAAATAATTCAAAATAACGGCTAGTGATAAAACTATTATAAAATATATTCTCTTAGGCAACATTTTGCCCCTCCTCTAAGACCACAAGTAAGAATTACGGCTCAAATAGGCTAGACAGCGGAAAAATAATGTTTTGGAGGAGCGCGGGGAATATCGGAGGAAAATGAAACACTAGCCGGTGAAATGCCGGGTA
>JAQUPI010000077.1 GCA_028716705.1 Candidatus Omnitrophota bacterium
CTCGGTGATATTGCTGGATGAGATCGAAAAGGCGCATCCCGATGTATTTAACCTGCTCCTTCAGGTATTTGAGGAGGGGCGCCTTACGGACAGCTTCGGCAGGAAGGTGGATTTTAGGAATACCATAATCCTTATGACTTCCAACGTAGGCGCGGAGTTGATCCGCAAGACCGGGTCATTAGGCTTCAAGACCCAAAAAGAAGAAGTGACTTACCAGGAGATGAAAGAAAAGCTGTTAGAAGAAGTAAAGCGCACGTTTAAGCCGGAATTTTTAAACAGGATAGACGACACGATAGTCTTCCGGCCCCTGGTCAAGGAAGACTTGACGCGTATCATTGAAATAGAAATAGGTTTCGTCGCGGAGAGGCTTAAGGATCATAATATAATCCTGGAAGTATCGGCTGAAGCCAAGGAATTCCTCATCGAGAAGGGGTTTGATCCGGTATTCGGCGCGCGGCCCTTGAAGAGGACCATTCAAAGGTTCCTGGAAGACCCGCTTGCCTCGGAAATAATCTCCAAAAGGTTTACGGAGGGAGCGACAGTCAAGGTTTCGCGTAAGAATCAGGAGCTCATTTTCGAGTGATGAGTACATTCTTCATAGCCCTGGGAAAAAGAGTATTGGAGTTTTTGTATTTTCTGGGAGGCCTGACTTCCATGGCCGCCAGGGCCTTCGGGTGGATATTCGTCCCGCCTTATAAGAAAGAGCGCATATTTGAACAGTGTAAAAAAGCCGGCGTGGACAGCCTGCCTATAATTGCCCTGATCGCTTTTTTTATCGGCGTGATCATGGCGCTTCAGACCGCCTATCAGATGCAGAGGCTGGGTTCTGAAATGTACATCGCCAGCATTGTCGCCCTCTCGATGGTCAGGGAACTCGGCCCGGTCATAACCGCGCTGATCGTAGCCGGCAGGGTTGGCGCCGCGATAACCGCCGAGATAGGTTCGATGCAGGTGACCGAACAGATAGACGCGTTGGAGGCATTGTCTACCAGCCCGATCAAATACCTGGTGGTACCCCGGCTTTTGGCTTTGGCGATAATGGAGCCCTTATTAACCCTGTTCGCGAATTTCGTCGGTATAATCGGCGGATATCTGATCGTGGTTTACAGGTTAGGCGTGCCCTCGGGGATGTACCGGCATATCACATTCAGCGCCCTTCTTTACAAAGACCTGTTTACCGGGCTTTTTAAAGCGTTGTTTTTCGGGATCATCATCGCGCTGGTCAGCTGCTATGAAGGCTTTAACGTGGAAGGCGGAGCCGAAGGGGTAGGCAAGGCGACCGCGAGGGCGGTGGTAACCATGTTCATCATGATCATCGCCTGCGACTGTCTTTTTACGGCTTTGTTTTATTTTATTTTACTATGATAGAAATAAAAGGCCTGACAAAAACATTCAACACCCATAAGGTGCTCGACGGGGTTAACTTGAAGATCGAAAAAGGCTCGACCTGCGTGATCATCGGCCGCTCGGGGTGCGGTAAATCGGTTTTATTGAAACACATAGTGCGGATATTGCTGCCCGACAGCGGAAAGGTCTATGTCAGCGGAAAAGACCTGGACGCCCTTAGCCAAAACGAACTCGGCGCCCTCAGACTGAAGATCGGATTAGTTTTTCAGGGAGGGGCGCTCTTTGATTCTTTAACCGTAGGGGAGAATGTCGGTTTCAGGCTTATAGAGCATGCCAAGTTCAACCGCAAGGAATTATTGGAAAAGGCCGAAGAGGCTTTGTGCCAGGTAGGATTATGCGGCATCGCCAATTTAATGCCCGCTGAATTAAGCGGCGGGATGAAGAAACGCGTGGCGCTTGCCCGCGCGATATTCGCCAAACCGGACATTATCCTTTATGACGAGCCGACTACCGGAGTAGACCCGATCACCGCCGACAGCATAAACGAACTCATTAAAAACCTGCACGACAAATTGAAGGTTACATCTGTCGTAGTCACGCACGATATGAAGAGCGCCTACAAAGTGGCGGATAAAATAGCCATGTTATACCAGGGAAAGATCATCGCCGAGGGTACTTCGGAAGAGATCCAGAGGACCGAGCATCCCGTAGTGCACCAGTTTATCAACGGCTTGGCCCAGGGGCCTATTACCGAAACGCTGGAGAGATTTAGATAAAAAACGGGGTCAGAATTATTTTTATTTCTGACTACTGACTAAAATTCAGGAAAGATAATTCTGACCCCGTTTTTAACGGAGGATATATGATATTCGGCCAATCTAAACTAGAGTTAAAAGTCGGGGTCTTCGTGTTCGCGGGCGTACTTATACTGGCTATCTTCGTCTTATCCATTAAGGATTTCAGGACTGTTACCTCCGGCTACCAGATCGATTTCATCTTTAATTTCGCCAACGGCGTAAAGATGGGGGCGCCGGTAAGGTTCGCCGGGGTGGACGTGGGGGAAGTAAAGAGCATAAAATTCTTTTTCAATGAATCAGACCCCAAGCCCAGGGTACGCATCACCGGTTCCATAAAAAAAGATGTAAAGGTCCCGAGCGATTCAAGTATCTGGGTGAACACTCTCGGGTTATTGGGTGAAAAATATATTGAGATAATGCCGGGCAAGGATTATTCCAACACCCTGGCTCCGGGCCAGGAATTGGCAGGGGTCGACCCGATACCGATACAGGAGATATCCGTTCTGGCCAAAGATATAGCCGCTAACTTGGACGAAAGCATCAAAAAGTTGATAAATGAGGAAGGGACCGTGGGGAAGCTTCTTTATGACGACACGATATATAAGGAATTGGAAGCCCTGGTCATGGATATAAGGAAACACCCCTGGAAGCTCCTTATCAAGACCAAAGAGAAACCCGTCAAGAAACAACGATGAAAACCAAAACAGTGTTCAGCTGCCAGAATTGCGGTTACCAGTCACCGAAGTGGCTGGGCAGATGCCCCGATTGCGGCAGCTGGAATTCGTTCGTAGAGGAAGATTACGCGGCGCCCGCGGCTAAGTCCAAAGAAAGAAAGGCGCTTTATAAGGAAGAGCCGGTTTTATTAAAAGACGTTGTCATCAAAGAAGAGAACAGGCTTAAGACAGGTATAGGCGAGCTGGATAGGGTTTTGGGCGGCGGGATAGTCGAAGGCTGCGTGGTTTTGATCGGCGGTGACCCCGGGGTAGGGAAATCGACGGTTTGTTTGCAGGTCTCCAACCAGTTGTCAGGCCATGGCAACACCGTTCTTTATGTCAGCGGCGAAGAATCGGTGGCGCAGACAAAAATGAGGGCCAAACGCCTGGGGGCGGGAAAAGACGAGAGGCTTTATATAGTCAATCAGACTGATCTGTCTTTTATTATCGAGCACATAAAAAAACTCAAACCGGCCGTAGTGATCATCGACTCTATCCAGGTGATATTTGAGCCCACGATCAGTTCTTCTCCCGGAAGCGTAAGCCAGGTAAGAGAATGCGCCGGGATACTCACCCAGCTGGCAAAGACAACCGGTACGTCTATTTTTATCATCGGCCACGTGACCAAAGAAGGGACCATCGCCGGCCCGCGCGTGCTTGAGCATATAGTGGATACGGTGCTTTATTTTGAAGGGGAGAGATTTTCCATATACCGGATATTGCGCGCGGTGAAAAACAGGTTCGGCTCAACGAATGAGATCGGGGTCTTTGAAATGGCTTCCAGCGGCTTAAGGGAGGTAAAAAACCCTTCCGAGATCTTTCTGTCCGAGAAACCGCGCGATATATCGGGTTCGGTGGTAGTCTCTATCCTTGAAGGGAGCCGCCCTTTACTGGTCGAGGTCCAATCGTTAGTGAGTAAATCGGCGTTTGGCTATGCCCGCAGGCGCACGCAAGGGTTCGATTTTAACCGCCTCAGCCTTTTGGTGGCCGTACTCGAGAAACGCATCGGTTTATCGCTCGGAGCCGAAGATATATTCATCAACGCCGCGGGGGGCATAAAAATAGAGGATCCCGCCGCGGACTTGGGGGTCGCGGTCGCGGTAGCTTCGGCTTTTCGCGAGCAGGTAGTCCTTGGAGACTCTTTGTTCCTGGGAGAAGTAGGGCTGGCGGGCGAGATCAGGAGCATCTCACAGCTTGCCCTGCGTGTTAATGAAGCGGCAAAGTTAGGTTTTAAGCATTGCGTCGTACCGAAGAACAATCTTAAGAATTTGGATTATAAAAAAGAAGATATAGGGCTTATCCCGGTTTCCACTCTGAGGGAAGCCCTGGATATCGCGATTAAATAGAATATACAGGAGGCATAATGAATTTATTATCAGTCAGGATACTTTTTATGGTTGCAAGCGTCCTCATAGGTTATCAGGTAATGCCGGTTAACTTGGGCTTCCTCGGGGCTTTAATAGGGGCCGCGGCGGGCGGCATCCTTATCCTCGCCGAAATGGGAATGCGCCGCATATCCATGCGCGGGCTTTCTAGCACGGTATTCGGCCTTATCCTTGGGTTGATCATGGCCAAGCTGGTTACCGACGCCTTTACCCTTGCTCCGATATCCGGCACAACCTTGTCCACGATCAGGGTGGTTCTCACGCTGATCTTTTGCTATTTGGGAATGGTCATAGGGTTGCGCGGTAAGGATGAATTCAGCGTGATCATCCCTTACGTGCGCCTTCGCCGGCAGAACCAGATCGAAGAATTGACCCTTTTGGATACCAGCGTGATCATAGACGGCCGCATATTGGATATATGCAAAACAAAATTCCTGGAAAACAGGCTGGTTGTGCCGAAATTTGTCCTGAAAGAATTGCAGCAGATCGCCGATTCCACGGATCCGATCAAGCGCCAGAGAGGGCGCAGGGGCCTGGAGATCCTGCATACGCTTCAGAAAGACATGG
>JAQUPI010000078.1 GCA_028716705.1 Candidatus Omnitrophota bacterium
CTGATGATATCCTGAAGTTTTTGGACGGTAAAAAAGCGGACAATATGGTCTACGCCGGATGCGGTACGTCAAGCAGGGAAATATGGAAAGAGTTCTCGATCCCGGTCCCCAGGCATGAGCTTTTTAAGAACCGCCTTTATACTTCTCCTTTTATGAAACATCACACGCTGGTCACCGTCCTGACCGATTATGGGTGCCCCTATAAATGCGACTTCTGCATCATGGGCGCACTGGGTTATAAATTCCGCGGCGTGGAAAACGTCATGGATGAGCTCTTGCATATACGGTCGATGGGAATAAGAGAACTTTACTTTGACGACCAGACCTTCGGAGCAAATAAGGAGAGGACGCTTGCACTGCTCGCTAAAATGAGGGGTATGGGATTTTCATGGAGTTGCCTTTCGCGGGCTGACATTATGAGCGACGACCTTGCGA
Source organism: Candidatus Omnitrophota bacterium (assembly GCA_028716705.1). Classification (GTDB taxonomy): domain Bacteria; phylum Omnitrophota; class Gorgyraeia; order Gygaellales; family Profunditerraquicolaceae; genus UBA1562. The sequence continues at coordinate 436 of JAQUPI010000078.1, forward strand.
GGGCGATGAAAGATTCGGGCTGCCATACCGCAATAATGGGGGTCGAAAGCGGCAGCCAGAAACTCCTCGACAGGCACCATAAGAACACAACGATAACAGGGATAAAAAAGGGTTTTCATATATGCCATAAACATGGTATTAATACTGTGGGGACTTTCATGTTTGGCCTTCCGGGTGAAACCGAAAATGATATTTTAGATACAATAGATTTTGCAGTTGCGTTGGGTTGCGATTACGCTTCGTTCAATACGGCCGTGCCAAGGATGAACACACGTTTACTAAAAGATGCTGTTTCCGGCAGGCTGATTACCGGGGAACTTTGTGAAATGGACCAGTCGGGCAACTGCGGTGTTTTAGGCATGGGGGATCTTTCCGCGGAAAAGATCCGGTACTTCAGGAAAAAGGCAATCTGTCGATTCTATTTCAGGCCTTCTTACCTGCTCAAAAGGCTTAAAAAGATAACAACGTTATATGAGCTGAGATCCAACATAATTAACGGTCTTGCCATCTGGGGAAAGAGATGAAGATAGGCATCATGATCTGGATAGACAGGTGTGTGGGTATTCCCCTTTGCTGGTTAGCCTCACAATTCTATCGGGTGCAAAGATTATTCTCTCGCGCGGGGGATATTGGGATCAAGAAGATGCTCTTCATTAAACCGTCGGAGATGGGAACGACTGTTATAATGTATCCGGCTCTTATAAAAGCTCGGGAGATCTTTCCTGAAGCAGAACTTTTTTTTCTTGTCTTCGATGATAATGCCGAGATACTCAGGGTACTGAATATTATAAAAGATGAAAATATCCTTACCATCCGAACATCTTCTCCCCTCCTGTTTCTTAAAGACGTTGCATCGGCTATTGTAAGGCTCAGGAGGGAGGGGATTGACGCCGCAGTTGATATGGAATTCTTCTCGCGGTTTACCAGTATTATCAGTTATCTTAGCGGCGCAAAAAAGAGAGCGGGATTTTACAGGTATCATTCTGAAGGATTATACCGCGGCGACCTGATGACCCATAAGATAAATTATAATTCCTATATCCACACCGGGGCTTCCTATGTCTGCCTGGTTCTGTCCCTAGGGTATCCCGCAAGCGATATGCCTTTCAAGTATCCATCCGATTCCATAAAGCTGGAGATTCCGAAGTTCGAACTTTCCCAAACAGCCAAGGAAAAGATCTTCGTAAAGTTGAAGGAGCGGAACCCGGCTATCGATGAATCAAACCCTATCGTTCTTATCAACCCGAGCACGAGCCAATTCCTGCCTTTCAGAAAATGGCCCTTAAAAAAGTACGCGGCATTGGCCAAAAGCCTCCTTGAAAATAATAAAGATATATTCATCATAATCACCGGAATTAAGTCCGATATAGAAGACGGCGATTCCATATGCAGTGATGTTGATAGCAGCAGGTGTTTCAACATGATGGGGAAAACCTCGGTCAGGGAATTAATAGATCTTTTTAATGTCTCCGATGTCCTCGTGTCAGTAGATAGTGGGCCCGCTCATTTTGCCGCGCTGACCGGCATAAATATAGTATGCATATTTGGGCCTGAAACGCCCATCCTTTTCTCCCCCTTGAGCGATAAGTGCATTTCGCTCACGTGCGGTTTTACGTGCCATCCGTGCATGTCCGTCTTAACTAGCCGCAAACCGGCTTGTGACTGCGAAGAAAAAAAGTGCCTGGAAGAAATAACGGTTGACAAGGTACGCTCGACCGTACAAACATTCCTCGAAAAAGGACGCTAAATGGGGGCCAGACGTAACCAAGCGGCATTATATATTCTAGATCGCCTGTTCGCCGGGACCGTCGCAGCGGCACTTCTATTTTCTGCCGTTTGCATTTTATCCGGAATCTTCACCTCTCCGTATTTTAACTGGAATTCGCAACGGCTTGCCTGGTCTTTTTCCGCGATTTTCGGGTACAACCTATACTATCCGCTCGATACCGGACCCGTTCTGGCCCGGATGTACGGACCCGTCTCCCCGTTGATTTATATTCCCGCGGCGATCTTCCGCACTCCTGCGGCTGCGATCATAGCCGGATCTTTTATAAGCGCATGTTTATTCTTTTTCCCTATGCTTTTAATGTCCCTGAACGTCAAACGGAAAAATTCGTACGGCACAATTTATATATTATATGCGCTTTCGTTCTTCGTGCTTATGACTTTTATGTCTTCAACCTTAAAATACGTTGCTTTCAACATCCATGCGGATGCCTCCGCTTTAGGTTTTGCGGCTTTGGCTTGCGTATTTCTCTGCCTCGCCGAAAAGGATCTTAAGCTCTTCCCCTTGCTATTATCATCGCTGTTTTGCGCACTTTCCATCTGGTCAAAACAGACTATGGTCCCGTTGTTTATAGCGCTGCCTTTATATATCCTGCTGTCCCGGGGCAAGGCGTGTTTTTGGCGTTACATGGCCCTCCTTTCTCTTTCTCTCATTGGCGTTTCCCTTCTCTTCTGTATCATTTTCCGCCCCGGCATACTGTTTGATAACATGTTCACCATCCCTGGCCGCCAGCCTTTGCTGTACGATTTCAAGGTACCGGGCAACGAAGCGATATTATTGGCTATAATGGACCTGGTAAAAAGATCACGTGTGCTTCTAGTTATATTTCTCGCTCTCCTTCTTGGGGACATCCGGATTGAAAATAGAAAATTTAGTGAACGTATCCGCGGCAACCCTTGGGCGCTTTTTGCTTTCGTCAGCTTACTGATGATCCCCACGTCGATCATTGGAAGGGCAAAATTTGCCGCTGATGTCAACACGCTTAGCCCTTCGATATATTTCCTTGCGTGCGCTGCTTCTCTATTGATGATGAGGTTTCTATCTGTTTACGGACGTTCTTGCGCAAACACAAAAGCCGGCTTTATGAAATTATCTCTTATCGTATTCCTAGTCGTGCTCCTGAACCGGAATTTACCTTCTTTTCTTGCGTCCGCGTCCGACATTGCGTTCCTCCCCCGTAACCAGCATACGCTATCATACTTATATGCGAAAGAACATAAGGATTCAGCTTACTTTCCTGAAAGTTTGCTATCCAACCTCCTGGCTGAAGGCAAGTTGTATCACAGCTTAGACGGCCTTTATGACAGGGATATGTCGGGGATCCCTGTATGCCAAGGCCATTTTAACGGATATATCCCAAAACATTTGCGTATTATTGCGTTGCCGGCTACCGCTTATGCGCCGGATCGTAGCCAATATGTCAAAAAGTACCTTCCGGCTTTTTCGAGCATTGTCCACGACAGAGACCTCCAGGAGTGGACTATTTATACAAAGCAATGAAAGCCTTTCAACAATGCAAAAGATAAATTTGATCATATGGACGGCGAGCTCATCGGGAATAGGCGGGACCGATACCTGGACTTCCGATCTCAAGAAGCGCCTTCGCTGCAGCGACTATAATCTCATCACAATGGGAGAATCGAAGATATTCGCCGGCGAGGAAAGGGTTGACCGCATCATATCGTCCTGGCACGAGGCGGAAAAAGCCATAGCGGGGCTTGCGCCTGCCATTGTTATACCAAATTGGGCATATCGGATTTTCGGGATATGCGCAAAACTTAATGGGCAAGGAGCGAGCTTAAAATGCCTGGGGATGTGCCATGCTGACAGCGCAAGGGAATATTACGAACCTCTGGCCTGGTATGAATCGGTCATCTCCAGGTTCATAGCGGTAAGTCCGGTGTGCGGGGAAAAACTTTCCGGATATATCCCCCACAGAAAAGATGACATCTGCTGCATCCCATGCGGGATCGAAATACCCCCAGCACATAACAAAGCATACAGCACGTCTCCTTTAAAACTCGTGTATTTCGGAAGGATAGACCAGAACCAAAAAAAAGTCTTCGACCTCGTGCGCCTTGCTGAGTTATTAAGCCTATCGGACGTCGACTACACCCTCGACATAATAGGATCCGGCTTCGACGCAAAAACCCTATCTTCGATGATCAAAAAAAGCGGGGCTAAAGACAGAATCTCTTTTTTTCCCCGACTGGCTCATTCCG
>JAQUPI010000079.1 GCA_028716705.1 Candidatus Omnitrophota bacterium
TGGCCGATACGCTTTTGGAAAAAGAAGTGCTTAGCGGAGAAGAGATCAAGAACATGCTCGGGCTGCAAAAGCCGGACCCGCATAAACCGGATGTTAATCCTTCAACCAAGCAATCATAAGGAACTAAGGAAGATCATGCGGGATATCAAAGCTGATCCGTACGGCATTGATATCATGCTTCCGAAGGCGCAGGCCTTTCTTATCAAGGTGAACTCGGTTTCCAACATCGCGGCAAACATACTCAAGCAGGAGATGCTTTCGCTGGGCGCCGAGGTGGTAGTCGCCCGCGGCGCTTTAACGGGAAAGTCCAGCAGAACGGATTGCCTGCTCATGGGGAACCTTTCCCAGTTTAACCGTTTAACCCGCAAGTTGAGCAGCCAGCCCTTCGGCCTGAAGGAATTGGCGCGCGGCCTATCGGAAGGCATTACCAATTATCAGAAAAACGATTTTTTCCTGGACCTCGGACGCCATAAACTCGCGTTAAGGCAAAATAAGGCGCTGGTCATGGGGATCATGAATCTCACTCCGGATTCGTTCAGCGGAGACGGCCTTTATAAGTCACAAGTTGAAGATATAGTCGAATACGCGGAAAGAATTGCCCGTGACGGCGCGGATATAATTGATATCGGCGGTGAATCGACCCGCCCGGGCGCGAGGCCGGTCCCTTTAAAGGAAGAGCTGAGGCGCACTATACCGGTGATCAAAAAACTTGCTAAAAAGATCAAAATCCCCATCTCCATCGATACCTATAAACCCGCGGTAGCCGAACAGGCGCTGGACAACGGGGCGGTAATGGTGAATTGTATCCAGGGCGATAATGTCAAAATGGCCAAAACCGCGGCGAAATATAAAGCCGGGCTGGCGCTCATGCATATAAAAGGCAGGCCTTTAACGATGCAGAAAAATCCTGAATACGGATCATTGCTGGATGATATAATAGAATACCTGGACAGGGCGTTAAAGGCGGCTGTGGAGAACGGCATGGACAGGGAACGGACCCTTATCGACCCTGGTATCGGATTCGGAAAAACGCTTAAGCATAACCTGGAGATTTTAAAAAGGCTGGGAGAGCTTAAGGTCCTGGGCAGGCCCATACTCGCGGGGCCTTCGCGGAAATCTTTTATCGGGAAGATATTGGGCGCTGAGGCGCGCGACAGGATATACGGGAGCGTGTCCTCCTGCGTGACGGCGGTCAGGAACGGGGCGAACATCGTCCGGGTGCACGACGTCAAAGCGGTAAAGGAAGCCTTAAAAGTTTCCGGCGCGATCATGGATAATCCTTAAAAAAAATGTGGAAGCCAATACTTGAAATAGCGATATTGTGGTTCGTGATCTATCACATCATGCTCTTCTTCGAGGGGACCCGGGCGATACAGGTCCTGCGCGGCATAGTGATCCTTCTGGCCGCGTTTTTCCTCTTCCAAAAACTGGGGCTTGAGATCCTCGACTGGCTGCTGACAAAGGTATTCGCGATCTCGGTCATCGCCATCCTGATAATTTTCCATCCCGAGGTCAGGCAGGGCCTGGCGAGATTGGGCCAGCGCCATCTGTTCGGGGCGGGCATAAGGGAGGAAGAGCTGGATTACGTATTGAGGGAGCTTGGCAACGCGACGGAGAACCTCTGCAAAAATAAAGCCGGCGCGCTGATCGCCATCGAAAAAAATGACTCGCTCAACGCCTTTATACAGAGCGGAGTGATAATAGACGGCCGCGTATCCTCGGACCTCATCGAAACTATTTTTACGCCAAACAGCCTCCTGCATGACGGAGGGGTGGTTATACAGCACGGGCGCGTAAGCGCCGCGGGATGTTTATTCCCCCTTACGGAAAACCAGGACTTAAGCCGCATTTACGGCACGCGCCACCGCGCGGCTTTAGGATTAAGCGAGGAAACGGACGCCGTGGTCATCATTGTTTCCGAGGAAAGGCATGATCTTTCGCTGGTTTACCTCGGGAAATTATATAAAGACCTAAGCCGGGAAGTAATGCTTTCCCGCGTAAAACAGATAATGACGGCCGAGAAAAAATATGCCTAAAAACAAGATAAGTATCATCTACCGGGTAAAACACTGGTTTACTTACCACCCTTGGCTCAAGGCGATCGCTTTCGTCCTGGCGGTAATGGTCTGGTTTTACGTGAAGGGCGAAATAAAACAGTATTATTACTGAGATGCTGAAGCTGGGCGTAAACATCGACCATACGGCGACATTAAGGGAGGTCAGGCACGGCATTGAGCCGGAGCCGGCCTTTGCCGCGCTGGCCGCTCAATCGGCGGGAGCGGACAGTATTGTCGCGCATTTAAGGGAAGACCGCAGGCATATAAAAGAAAGAGACCTCCGCGTTTTAAAAGAAGTAGTCAAGGTAAAATTGAATTTAGAGATGTCCATCGCGGAAGATATCGTTGATTTTGCCTGTAAACTTAAACCCGGTCAGGCCACGCTTGTCCCGGAGAAAAGGAAGGAATTGACTACGGAAGGCGGCCTGGATGTGGTATCTAATTTTAAAAAGATAGAAGAGGCGGCGCAGAGATTACAAAAGAACGGGATCGGCGTAAGTTTATTCATAGACCCGGATAAAGAGCAGATCAACGCCGCGCGCAAGCTCGGGCTAAAGATGATCGAGCTGCACACCGGACGTTACGCGGAAGCGAAAAGCGAAAAGGAACAGGATAAATTTTTTAAGGAAATGGAAGAGGCGGCAAAATACGGCAGGGAAAAGTCCATGCATGTTTTTGCCGGACACGGCCTGGATTATTATAATGTATCAAGGATAGCCGGGATCAAGGAAATAGAAGAGCTGAACATCGGCTATTCCATTGTCTGCCGCGCCGTGATGGTAGGTTTTGAGCGGGCAGTGCGCGAAATGAGGGAATTAATGAGATGATCATCGGGACAGGCGTGGATATAACCGAAGTGGCCCGCCTGCGCAAGGCGGTGGAAAAATGGGGAGAAAGTTTCCTGGACCGCGTATTTACAAAAGAAGAATTAGAGAACGCCAAAACCAGAGGCAGCCTGTACCAGCATCTCGCGGGACGATTTGCCGCCAAAGAAGCGGTTTTTAAGGCGCTTGGCGATCCCGGCTTAAGCTGGAAGGACGTGGAGATCTTAAACGATAAAGACGGCAAGCCATGCTGCGTCCTCCTGGGCCCCAAGGCGAGGAAGAATGTGGGCGTGCACGTCTCCATCTCGCACGTAAAAAATTATGCGGTTGCCAACGCGATTATTACACAGAAAAATCCAGGCGCATAAAAGCGAATTCGGGCATATTTTTATAGTCGCGGGTTCTTTGAGATTTTCGGGAGCGGCTGTCCTTTGCGCCGGCGGCGCGATGCGCTCCGGAGCCGGCCTGGTTACCCTGGGGGTACCCGAGGGTATCGCGCGGCCGATTATAAAAATAAAATCTGAAGAGGTAATGCTCTTTCCGCTGCCGCAGACCGCGGAAACGACATTGAGTTTCAGCGGGTATAAAAAGATAAAAGATTTTTCCAAAGGCGCGGATATAATGGTAGTGGGCCCGGGGTTGTCCGCGAACCCGTCTACACAGAGGCTGGCGCGCAAGATCATATCCGGGATAGATAAACCCATGGTAATTGACGCGGACGGGTTAAACGCGCTGGCCGGGCACCTGGATCTGCTGGCGAAGCGAAGGGATTCGGTCAGCGTTTTAACGCCGCATCCCGGAGAAATGGCCAGGCTATTAGGCACAACCATTAAAAAAGTCCAGGCCAACAGAAGGGGTATCGCCGCGAAATTCGCCAGGGACCATCACGTGACCCTGGTTTTAAAAGGATACGGCACGGTGATCGCGGACTACAATGGTAATTTACATATCAATGAGAGCGGCAACCCCGGTATGGCAACCGGCGGGACGGGGGATGTATTGGCGGGCATGGTCGCCGCTTTTTTAGGGCTTGGGTTAGGCGCTTTTGAGGCCGCGAAATACGCGGCCTACGCGCACGGAGCAGCCGGGGACCTGGCGGCGAAAGAAAAAACTCAGCTAAGCCTTATAGCTTCTGATATAATAGAGAAAATACCGTCAGCGATAAAGAAGAACAATTAGGATGGCGATAACAAAACAAAAGGGTGATATTGCCGAAGCATTTGTTACTTATTTGCTTAAAGAAAAAGGCTTCAATGTGCTTGTGCCTTGGGGCGAGGATAATAGATATGATCTTGTTGCTGAGAAAAACGGAATTTTTAAACGCATTCAAGTAAAATATGCCACGAAGGATAATGGAGTAATCGAAGCTAGGCTGAGGAGTTGCAATAACCATAGAGTTATACATTACACACCAAAAGAAATAGATATTATCGCAGTATATTCT
>JAQUPI010000080.1 GCA_028716705.1 Candidatus Omnitrophota bacterium
GGGAGAGGAATTCGCCATCCTGATGCCTAACACCGATAAGCTGGGCGCGCAATACGTAGCCAACCGGTTGATAACTTCATTAAGCAACCACGTATTTAAATTCGAGAAAAATCAGATAAGGCTGAAGATGTGCGTGGGGATCGCCACTCTTTCCAAAGACGAATCCTGCGATACCCACGATAAACTGCTGCACGCGGCGGACAAGGCGCTGCAGAGGGCAAAAGAATCCGGGAGCAACGCGGTCAAGTCCTTCAGCGATCTATATACGGAAAAGAAAGAGGCGGGTACCAGGACGACAAGCCCTTACGAAGAGGTGAGCGTCCTTAAGCGCAAGATCTCCAAGCTATCGGAGAGGGTAGACCGTGTTGTGCTCGAATCCATGTACGCTTTCTCAAAATCCATGGAGGCCCGCGATAATTATACCGCTGAACACGCGGAGGAGATGTCCACCCTGGTCCTGAGGCTCGGCAAGAAGATCGGCCTGGACAAAGAGATGCTGAGTAACCTGGAAAGGGGGGCGATCCTCCATGATATAGGCAAGATAGGCATCAGCGACGCCATATTGAGAAAAAAGGGAAAGCTTACTCCCGAAGAATACGAGACGATAAAGATGCATCCGAAGATAGGCGCGGAAATAATCCGCGCGGTCCATTTCCTGCAAGACGTCGTCCCGGTCGTGCTGCACCATCATGAGAAATGGGACGGAACGGGTTATCCTTCCGGGTTAAAAGGAAAAGAGATCCCGCTTTTGGCCAGGATCGTCGGCATTGCCGATGTTTACCAGGCGCTCATTTCCGAAAGGCCATACCGGAAAGCCTATTCCAAGAAAGAAGCCCTGAAAATATTAAAGGACGAAGCGGGCACGCATTTTGAAAAAGACCTTGTGGATATAATGGTAAAGCTGGAATCCGGCCGCGAATGATATTAGAAAAAGTAAAAGAAACCATTAAAAGATACCGCCTGATAGGCAAGGGCGATAAGGTCCTGATCGGTGTTTCGGGAGGCCCCGATTCAACCGCCCTCACCCTTTTGCTGGACGCCCTTAAAAAAGAATTAAAGCTGAATTTGCACATCGCGCATCTGGACCACATGTTAAGGAAAGATTCCGGAAAAGACAGAGAATTTGTGGAGGGCCTCGCGCGGCAATTAAAGATACCGGTTACCGCCGCCGAGATCAATGTCAAAGAATTAAAGAAATGGGGTTCCCTGGAGGAGATCGCGCGCAACGCCCGTTTAGGTTTTCTGTTCAAGACTGCCCGGGAGGTAAGGGCGGATAAGATCGCCCTGGGGCATAATCTCGACGACCAGGCGGAAACGGTATTAATGCGGGTGATAAGAGGGACCGGGCTTTATGGTTTGGCGGGGATATTGCCGAAGAGGGATATCTGCGGCTACCAGGTCATCCGCCCCTTGATCGAGATCAAGCGCGCGGAAATAGAAAAATTCCTGAGAACGAAAAAGGCAAAGCCCCGCAGGGACACTTCGAATTTAGAAGAAATTTTTTTCAGGAACAAGGTCAGAAATAAACTGCTGCCATTGCTGGAAAAAGATTATAATAAGAATATAAAAGAAATATTGAGCAATATGGCGCAGAGTTCGGGAATGGACTACGATTATTTGGCCCGCGCGTCCGCGCGCGCCTTTAAGGCCCCGGCAAAAAGGCTGGATCTGGCAAAACTCGAGAGGGCGCATCCGGCTATCCGCAGGCTTGCCCTGCGTATGGGTATTTTGGGCATCGCGGGGGACACCAGAAGGATAACATTTACGCATATGAAAGAATTGGAAGACCTGGTCCTTAACCGCCCGGTAAACTCCATAGTCGACCTTCCCAAGGGTGTATCCGCAGTAAAAAGGAAAAATCACCTATCTTTTTACTCAAGGAAATAGTTTCGCTGCGGGCTTTGCTCGCCTGCTGAAAACTTTTTCCGTGCACTACGGTTTATTAGCAACGCTCCGGCCGGCCTCACATCTCGGCCGGCGTGCTAAACGGTGCTCCTTATTCGTCGCACCAGCACCCTCGCAACTACTTACGCCGGTAAGATACTGCTTCAGCTCGTCGTAATTCCTTGCAGACTTAAATTTATAGCTTTAGCAAAAAATTTCTTACCGCTGCGAACGAACCATAAAATTCTTAAATGCCATGATTTGTTGCTCAAGTTTTATATATTTAGCGGGTGGCTTGGCTTGATTGAGCAGCATCTTGAAAACTCGAGCGGGCACGGTTGACCCGCTATTAAATTATCAGTCAGAGCGAGAGGTTTCACGAAGCGCAGCGAGCCGCGCTGGGGCGAGCAAGCGGTGCTGCGAAACAAGCCAAGACAGGACCCGCTAAATGAACCTTTAATCGAAAAAATTGATAGATTAGTTTTATCCGAACATGCCTCGGCATGACGCGCTAAAAAAAATTGATAAATGCTTGATTTTGTTGATATTTAACTATATAATAAAAATCTTAAAAGAGAGGAAAAAAATGGCAAATCACAGTTCAAAATCCAAGAAAAACAAGCTATTTAAGCGCTTTCCCTGGGGCTGGGTTGTGGGGATATTGTTGTTCTACCTGATACTCAATTCCCTGACCGTGCCCCTTACAGGCGTACCAAAAGAGATGTCTTATTCCGATTTCTACGCGCTTTTAACGGATAACCCCGAGAAGATAAACTGGGTGGCCAAGATAGAAGGCGGATTGAAATTGGAGGGCGAATTAAACGATAAGTCCGCGTTTTTCGTCTATGTCCCGGAAAACGACCCGGAGCTGCTGGGGCTTATGCGTAAGAACGTGAAGCGCTTCAGCGTAAAGCCGCCGCGCACGCTCTGGGCGAATATTTTTTATTCCCTTGGCCCGGTTATCCTTTTGATATTTTTCTGGTGGATGATGGCAGCGCGCGGAGAGCAGCTGGGCAACAGGATCATGGGTTTCGGGAAGGTGCGGCCGAAAATACATTCCGGAAAAGATGAGAAGGTCACTTTCGACGACGTAGCCGGGGTGGATGAGGCCAAGGAGGAACTTCAGGAAGTTATCGAATTCTTAAAGGACCCGAAAAGGTTCCAAAAATTAGGCGGTAAGATACCGAAGGGCGTCTTGCTCGTCGGGCCCCCAGGCTGCGGCAAGACGCTTATCGCCAAGGCCGTCGCGGGGGAAGCCGGCGTTCCTTTTTTCAGCATATCCGGATCGGATTTTGTGGAGATGTTCGTGGGGGTAGGCGCCAGCCGCGTACGCGACCTGTTTGAACAGGGCCGCAAGGCGGCGAAGGTCTCGGCCAAGGGCGCGATCATCTTTATCGATGAGATCGACGCTGTGGGCCGCCTGCGTTTCTCGGGGATAGGCGGCGGGCACGACGAACGCGAACAGACCCTGAACGCCTTATTGGTGGAGATGGACGGTTTCGCCACGGAACAGGGATTGATACTCATCGCCGCGACCAACCGCCCGGATACCCTGGACCCCGCGCTTCTAAGGCCCGGGAGGTTCGACAGGGTAATCGTGGTAAACCTGCCTGACATCGCCGGCAGGGAAGCGATACTTAAGGTGCATACAAGAAAAATAAAATTATCGCCCGAAGTGAACCTGAAAGTCATTGCCCAGCATACCTCTTTGTTTTCCGGCGCCGACCTGGCGAACCTGTGCAATGAGGCGGCGCTATTAGCGGCGAGATTCAATAAAGAGGCTGTCCAGCAGAAGGACCTGGAGTCGGCTATCGAGAGGGTCATCATGGGCCCCGAGAAGAAAAGCAAGGTAATGTCCAAGCGGGAGAAAGAGCTGACCGCGATACATGAATCAGGCCACGCTATATTGTCGCTTTTGATACCCGAGGTAGACCCGGTCACCAAAGTTTCTATCATACCGCGCGGTATGGCCGGCGGATACACGCTTACTCCTCCCCGCGAAGATAAGGGATACCATTCCAAGTCGGAACTTGTGGGCGATATTACGGTGGCCCTGGGAGGAAGGGTATCCGAAGAATTGAATTTCGGCGATATTACCACCGGCGCCGCCAGGGACCTGGAAGCCGCAACGCAGATAGCCAGGCAGATGGTCTGCGATTTCGGGATGAGCGACCGCTTAGGAAACATCACTTTAGGCAAGAGCCACGGCCCTGTATTCCTGGGCAGGGATATCGTTGAGGAAAAAAATTACAGCGACCAAACGGCGCATATCATCGACGAAGAAGTGAAGTTCATCATCGACGGATGTTACCAGCGCGCGAGGAAATTAGTCCAGGAGAACTTAAGCAAATTAAAGCTGCTGGCCGATACGCTTTTGGAAAAAGAAGTGCTTAGCGGAGAAGAGATCAAG
>JAQUPI010000081.1 GCA_028716705.1 Candidatus Omnitrophota bacterium
GAATGATCCGTTTCATTTAGCTTTTACATAAAATACTTCGAAGGCAAGCGTAGGAAGATAATACGCGATGACCTGCGTGATTTCAGAGATTATAAGCCATACCGGCCTTGGCCAAAACCGCACCGTGGAGAGGATCGATGCCTCGCGATGCTCTTTGTCCTGGAGGTGGACGTCTTTCCTGAACGCCTTGAACCCGTTCATGCCGTAAGGTTTAAATCCCAAACCGCGAAGCTCCCTCACGCTCCACCCTGATTTATGCGCCTGCATCTCGTTTCCGTCTGCCTGAAATTGCTTTAGAAAACCGTTGGGGGTCAGGACGATGACCTTCTTGCGGGCGATAGTTCCGGCTTTTTCCAGAAGGCGCAAGGCATTTTCCTTGTCTAAATGCTCTATCAGCCCCAAGAGTAAAACCGCGTCGAAAGAACCGGGCTTGAACCCCAAACTGTTGATATCCGCCCGTATGTAATACCTGTGGATACTCTTGGCCCTGCTTTCCAGGATAAAAGGCAGGAAATATTCAACCCCGACGGAGAATCTTGGAGACGTATATTTCAAAGGGGAATTATACCCGCATCCCAGGTCCAAAACGCTGCCGCAATCCCTCAATTCCTTCTCCAGGCGAAAAACGGAATTGCGCAGCAACCCCCTCATGAAACGGCTGTAATAGAGCCTTACTCCCCAGTGTTCTCGCGGCATAATTATCGAAGGTTAGGCTAAAGATTATTCGGCGGGCCTTAGCGTATTAAAAATGAGGTACTGGCCGAATAATTTATAGATAGCCCTTACCTGCATCTTTCCTGAAAAATTCCTCAAAAAGTTCTGCGGATCAGAACCTTTTCCTCTTTCCAGGATAATGTAATACAGCTTTTCGGGCGACTCCAAAAGCCCTACTTCCTTGACATGGTAATTATTCTGAATATGCTGGAATAGTCCGGGATTTCTCGCTTTCAGGTCCAGGGACAACTCCGCCGGATAAAAACAAATATACCTGATATCGAATTTCTTCTCCTTGATCTTAAAATCCCCCGGATCGTCGGTCCATCCGACGTACCTCCTGGCGTACCTGGAAATGCCGTAACCCTGCGCGAAGGTGCGAAGGAATATGCGCTCATTGGGCTTGGTAAACTCTCTCAGCGACTCTCCGGCCACGTCCGTTCCCAGGAATACGGTAGCGAACATCCGGTAAATTGCTCCGTATACAAGAGGCGCTGATACTATCAAGGAGAATGCCATAATGAAAACGGAGATTTCCTTTTTCAGCAGATTTTTTATTTTAAGCGAAAGCAGCCAGATGGAATAAGCGCTGGCTACGGAAACCAATATCAAGAAAGGCATCTGGTAGTAATTGTGCTGGTTTATGTAATCTGAAAATATCATTCCGTAAGGGATGACCACGAAAGCCCATCCTAAAATATAGCGCTCGACCAGGCCTTTTCGACGCCAAGCCGCGAGAAACAACCCCGCCAAAGACGTAGCGATAAAAACCGGGGTGAAATTCTCGCCCTGCGCGTACCACCAGATCATCCTCCCGTATTTTATCCAGTATTGCCTGGAAAATATCTCCAGCGGCGATACCCTGCTCAATTCCTCGAACTGCCATTGGCCAATATGCTTTAACCAGGCTACAGCCGCTAATATACCTGCGTAGGAGATCAAAGCTATAAAAACCCGGGTCACAAACCCCCTCTTGCCCTTCTCCCTAAAGAGGGTCACCCAGGGGATGCAAAAGACGAATGGCAGCGCGCCCATGAGAAAACTGAACTTGTAAAGCCAGGCAGCCGAGAACGAGAGGCCTCCCAAAAGAAGGTCTCGCTTCTTGAAATAAACAGCGAAGCGCAGATAAAAAAGATTGCCCAGGAGCATAAAGAAAAAAGCGGGGCTCTCCGGTTGGAGGTTACGGGAATAAAATACGGCCAGCGGCATGATGGCCAAAAGCAAAGAACAGAATAATGCCGGCTTTACATCCTTAAAGAGCAAAAGGCCGAGGAAATAAATGACGAATATCGCCAGGACTCCGAATACAATATTAAATAACCGCGCCCCCCAAAGGTTTTCGCCGAACAATTTCCAGGAGAACAGGATCTGGTAAGAAACCAAAGGCGGCTGGGGATAAAGCTTCATCTTTGGGCTCTCGTCGAACGCGTTATAAAAATAGATCCTCCGGGTTATGAAATCCTTGCTGTCCCCCTCTTCCGGAGACGTACTTAAATATCCCGTTTCCTCTATATTATAATAGCTGATGGAAGGGAAAAATTCCCCGGTGCGCATCATCTCCTGCGCCATCCCCAGGTATTCGTTCTCCTTGGTGTTATGGTAACCTATGGAAGGAAAATCCAGGTTATAACTCCTTAGAAAAAACCCGGCTATGGCGATGAGGAATAACGCGGCTAATGCTTTTCCTTTGGGCATGGTCTTTTAAGGCGAGGAGCGTATCTCTTCTTTAAGCAGGATCTTTTCCAGCCAAACAAAGAGTATGGAAAAGAAATATTTCCTGCCTAATTCCTTTATGTTATATTTGCTTACTCCGCTGCCCCTGCCGTTCCAATTAATGGGCACGACGGCAAAGGAGAAGCCCCTGATAATGACCTTTAGGGGGAGCTCCACGGTAATATTGAAATACTGCGAAACCAACGGCTGTACGGACCTGATCGCCCCGATCCTATAAGCCTTAAAGGCGTTGGAAACATCGTTGTATTTAATGAGAAAAAGCATCTGGATGAATTTATTGCCCAGCCTGTTGAGCATGAGCTTAAGCTTCGGGTAATCGGTCACCCTGCTGCCCTTGATAAAACGCGAGCCGAAGACGCAGTCGTAGCCTTCCGCGATCTTATTGTAATACTTCACCGCGTCCTCAGGGTCGTCCGAGCCGTCTCCCATATATATGATCACGACATCGCCCGAAACATTATCCAGCCCCTTGCGTATGGCCCGGCCAAACCCCTTGGGAGGGCTGGCCTCCACGATCTTGACCCCCTCGTTTTCCGCGGCAAGGGAGTTCAGCACGCGCGGAGTCGAATCTGTAGAGTTATCGTTGATCAGGACGATCTCGTATTCTATGCCGCTCGACTTTAATTCCCTTATCAGCGATCCCACGACCGGCTTGATACAGCCTTCTTCGTTATGAACGGGAGTGACAACGGAGAGTTTCATCTTTTCTCCACGAATAAGAAACTGATGAAGAACGAGGAAAATATCGTCTGTATGCCTATGACTAAAAGCGTCATAGCCAGTATCGATTCCCTTATCCGGTATAAAGCCCCGAAATGGCGGGAAAACCATTCCATGAAAATAAGAAGGGTTATGGCGAAGCCGGCCATGAATATAGCTATACCGATGGCGATCCCTTTTTCCAGGTTAAAATGCCGCTGGAAGAACAAGGTCACGGGGTCATATTTAAGAAAACCTTCCCTGATGGCGAAGGTATGTGCGTAGATCCCCAGGTTTAAGATCTGATATGAGAGTATGGTAAGGACGCTCGCGAATACCATAAAATGCAGGTCCCAGTAATGGCCCAAAAACAAAAAAGGCCCGCGCAGCAAAAACAGTAAAATAAGTATGCCGCTGATAAAACCCACGAATCCTGGAATGAAATACAGCCAGAGCGGGCAATAAAGAAGCATGAACCGGATGTGGCGCCAGGCGTCGGACAAAGGGTTTAATTTCGATTTCCCGGTCCGGGGATAATAATGTATCGGGACCTCATAGATCTTAAGGTTATTTGTCAAAGCGGAAACCACCATTTCGGTGGCGAATTCCATCCCCACTGTCAAAAGCCCCATTTTACGGTAGGCCTCGAGCGTAAAAGAGCGCATGCCGCAGTGTATATCGTTAAGCTTGGTCCCGAAAAAAAGCCGGCATACCCAGGAAAGGACCGGATTGCCGATATACCTGCGCATCCACCCCATCGAACCTTTTGCCAGCCCCCCTTTGAACCTGGAGCCCATGACAAAGTCGTATCCTTCCTTCAGTGGAACGAGGAATTTTGGTATGTCGCCAAAATCGTAAGTATTATCGCTGTCCGCGATGATTATGTACCTGCCTCGCGCTTCCCGGATGCCTTTCAGGTACGCCGCGCCGTAACCGCGCCTTGGCTCAAGGACCACTTTCGCCCCGCGGGACTCCGCGACCTCCCTTGACCGGGCAATCGAACCGTTGTCCGCGACGATCACCTCTCCCGCGATACCTTCCCTGCCGAACGGTTCCTTTATC
>JAQUPI010000082.1 GCA_028716705.1 Candidatus Omnitrophota bacterium
CGTCTTACGGGGAGGCAGAACCTGGAATTCTTTGCCGCCATGCACGGCCTGACAAATGTCCAGGCCAGATTAAAGGAATTATTCGACATTTTCCGGATAAACTACCAGGATAAGCGTTTTGACCGGTTTTCCTCCGGAATGAAACAAAAGTTCGCCTTGATCAGGGGCCTCCTTCATGACCCCGAACTTTTACTTTTAGACGAACCTACCAAGAGCCTGGACTATACCGCTGCCCTTGATTTAAGGGGTTTTATCAAAGAAAACATGGCGAAAAAGGGTAAAACCGTCATCTTTGCTACCCATAATATGGACGAGGCCCTGGATTTCTGCGATTTATTCATGATACTGAATCAGGGAAAACTCCGCGCCTTTGGCACCCTTGAAGAACTGCGCGGCCAAACCGGCCGGCCCGGGGCCGCTTTGGGGGAAATTTTTGTCAGATTGAGTAAAACTTAAATAAGATGCTTAAACAAGCCCTGGCTTTCCTAAAAAAGGATTTTTTGGTCGAATCCAGTTATAAATTCGCTTTCATATCCCGGGCCTTCGGGGTCCTGGCCGGCGTATTGGCGTATTTCTTCATTGACAGACTATTCGGCCATAGGATGGTCCCGCATTTAGAAGAATTCGGCATAAGTTATTTCTCTTACGTCCTTTTGGGCATGGCATTCTTTAGTTACATAGGCGTGGGTATGGGGTCTTTTTCCATCCGCATCCGCGCTGAACAGATGCAGGGAACACTGGAAGCTGTGCTTCTGTCGCCCGCCAAGGTATCGACCATATTATTTTCCCTGGCGGTCTGGAACCTGCTCTTTGCCGCTTTGGATACGGCCCTCTACATCGGCTTGGGCGTTTTCTTATTTAAAATTAACTTCGCCGGCATCAATATACTCTCCACTTTAGTGATATTTATTCTCAGCGTTATTTCTTTCAGCAGCCTGGGTATACTTTCGGCGAGCTTTATCATGGTCTTTAAACAGGGGAACCCCCTGGGCTGGATAATCAATACCCTGGAAGGCCTGATCGGCGGGGTGTATTTCCCCGTCACCGTTATGCCCGGATGGCTGCAATTCCTCGCCGGGTTTCTTCCCATTACTTATGCCGTTCGGGCAATAGAATTGGCGGTTTACCGGGGGTATTCTCTCTGGCAGCTGAAAACCGAGTACGCCTTCCTTATGGTTTTCTCGATCGTTCTTCTCCCCCTTAGTCTTTCGGCATTCAAGTATGCGCTAAGAAAAGCGCGTTTGCAAGGCAGCCTTATTCAATATTAAAAATGGCCCTCCCCGAAGCGTCAGTGGTGATCGTAAGCTATAACGATCAAGAATGCCTCTTTTCCTGCCTGAGATCAGTCTATGATAATTCCAACGGGCATAATTTAGAGATAATTGTCGTCGATAATGGCTCGGCCAACCATGCGGCTAAGGAGATAAAAGAACGGTTCCCCGGCATCAAACTGATAGAGAATTCTAAAAATCTCGGTTTTTCCAAAGCGACAAATCAGGGAATAAAAGCCTCTGGAGGAGAATATATACTGGTTTTAAACAGCGACACCGTGCTGTCGGCTGATGCCCTCACTATCCTGATCAGTTTTATGGACTCCCATCAAAAGGCAGCCGCGGCAGGAGCGCGGGTATTGGACCCTCAAGGAGTGGCCCAGCCCACCTGCCGCAGGTTCCCTACTTACCTGTCCGGATTATTCAACCGTACTTCATTCCTTACCAGAACATTTCCTAATAACCGTTTCTCAAAAAGATACCTTCTCTCCGGTTGGGACCACGAGAATATCCGCCGGGTAGATTGGGTATGCGGTGCGTGTATTATCCTGAGGCGAGAAGCCCTTACGGATGTGGGCGGTTTAGACGAAGATTATTTTATGTATTGCGAAGAGGCAGATTGGTGTTACCGGGCAAAAAAGAAAGGCTGGAAAGTTTATTATGTCCCGCGGGCAAAATTAATACACCACCCTGAAAATGGCAAATACGCGAGACGGAAGATCATCCACCACCATCGGAGCATGCTTAAATTTTATAGAAAATGCCTGAAAGAGCCGTTGATCATTCACGCGCTTATATCCGCGGCCGTATTTATAAAATTAGCGGGGCTGCTTCTTCTATATGTCCTCGGCACTGCTTTCAAAGTCATCAGTAAAACCCTTAAACTATTCAGGATCCCGCGCATCATCAAGGCCTGGCATAAATAACGCGGGAAAGTGCGGCTGTGTTTAAACAATAAATAAGCGATCATTTTTCTCCTCAGGAATCCGGGCCTTAATTTTTCAATGACGGAACCCGGGACTTTTAATCCGGCTATGTCTTTTGACCGCAATAAGCTGTAATAAAGAGGGGTTTTTATTCCGAACTTGCCCGCATTCTCCACTAAGACGTCCCATTTTATCGGCTTTTTCTGGCTGAGATAAAAAAGATCGTAAACGCCGTTGGTTCCCTGCAAAAGGTCGAATAACCCAAAATGCAACCCCACATAAAGCATGTGATCTTCCGGAGACAAGGTTTTTATTTCCACGCCTTCCAGGTCAAAACCGCACGCCCTTGACCGGAACTGGGCGCTAAGGCTCAATATATTCTTAAATCTCTCGTACTGGCAGAGGTCCCAATGGATATCTACATAAACCCGGTTTTCATCGCAGAAGGTGCTGTCGCAGCCGTATTCCCTTTGCGGCCTCTTTGATACTTCGCGGTAACCTAACCTGTCCAGGATACGGCTGATCTCCTCCAGATCCTTTTTCTTTATCAAAAGATCGATATCCGCCATTCTTCTCAGGCCGGGGTCGGGGTAAACCTCGAAAGCCAGATACAGCCCCTTAGTTACGATGAAATCTATATCCCGCTCCATAAACTCCCGGAAGATCTCCAGGGCTTTGGCTCTAAGGATCAGGTTCCTGCCTGAGTTCAGGATATAATCTTTTTTCTCCATCAGGAAGTATCTGTCGTCCTGTTGCCTTTCCCGCCCATATCAGCTTGCGTGCTCGCTTTACAGGCTGCCGGGGTGATCTTACAGCAGATGACCGCGCCCGCTTCGAATAGTTTTTGCGGTTTGATTTCGGGCTTTTTATATATCTTCTTAGCCATTTTTTCCCCTCCTTTCATCTCCCCTCCGCTAATACCGCGTTTATCCTTTGCTTAATAGCCGCTCTTTTGTAAGCGCCCTGATAACAGGAATGCCAGTCTTTTTCTTCGAAAAATGCCCTGCCCGGGCACCTGCGGCAAAAATTCACTAATGAACACCTTCGGCAATCGGCGAGATCCTTATACTCCTTCACGGAACGTAACTCCCCCAGCAAGCCCGCATTCCTATGCCATATCTCTTTAAAAGGCGTGTATTTTATATTACCTAACGGCGCGCGCCATTCCGCGCAAGGGTATACATCCCCGTAACAAGATACGCACGCTCCGAATACACCCGCTCCGCAAAGCGGCTTTTGCAGAGATTCCGCCTGAGGAAGTTCCTCTATGCGGTCGTTAGGCTGCGGAATATCGCCTTTATAGTAATCGAACAAAGAACCTTCGTCTATCTGGTATCTTTTCGGGCCGCAGGAGCCGTCTATTTTACCGGTTATCTCTTCACCAAAATCGTGTTTTTCGATCCTCATTTTCTTACCCAGGTCGAATATTTCTCTAAGCTGATCCAGGTTTTCCCGCATGACTACGGTCTTGAAACCTACGTTTATCCGCCGTTCTCTCAACAAACTGACCGCGCGCATTAAGTTTTCGAAAGAGCCGTTGATCCCGGTTATTTTATCATGGGTAAAGGCATCGGCGCCGTATAAGCTGAAATAAACGCATACGGGCATGATTCCGGCTAACCTATCCGCGTTATCTTCGTCGATAAGCTGGCCATTGGAAAAAAGAGTGACGGCAAAGTTTTTATCTTTAGCCAGCCGGGCGATCCGAAAAAAATCATCCCTGAGCATGGCTTCTCCGCCCGTAAATATCAAATTCAGCGTGCCTTCGCGCGCCAATTCTCCGAATAGCGCGGATATCTGGTTAAAATCCAACTCGCGGTCATCCTGCGAGAGGCTGAATTTAT
>JAQUPI010000083.1 GCA_028716705.1 Candidatus Omnitrophota bacterium
GCGCCGTCCATTTGCGCGGCCCCAGTGATCATGTTCTTTATGTAATCCGCGTGGCCCGGGCAGTCGATATGCGCGTAGTGGCGGTTATCGGTTTCATATTCTACGTGAGCGACTGAAATCGTGACGACCTTTGTTTCATCTCTTACTGTCCCGCCCTTCGCTATATCAGCGTAGTCTCTGGCGGTTGCTTTTCCTAATTTTGAAAGTACCTTTGTAATAGCCGCTGTCAAAGTTGTTTTACCATGGTCGATGTGCCCGATGGTTCCGATGTTGACATGGGGTTTCGATCTTACAAATTTCTCTTTAGCCATTACCGCACCTCCTTATATATTTATCAAAAAGTTTTTCTTGTGGAACCAGCTGATGTAAATCCCGTAATAATCTTTTCCGCTATATGTGAAGGCACTTCGGAATAAAACGAAGGCTCCATTGTATAGGATGCACGGCCTTGTGTCAAGCTTCTTAAAACCGTGGCATAGTTAAAGATTTCGGCTAATGGAACGTACGCCCTTATTACACGGACATTTGCCCTGACAGCCAAAGAAGTTATCTTTGCCCGACGGGAATTTAAATCGCCGATGACTTGGCCCATATACTCTTCCGGCACGACTACTTCCATATCCATGATCGGCTCAAGCAAAATAGGATTAGCTTTTTTCAGCCCGTCGTTAAAAGCGATAGCTGCCGCCATTTGAAATGCCATTTCGGAAGAGTCAACTTCATGAAAAGATCCGTCGATCAAACGCACGCTGACATCAGTTACCGGATAACCTGAAAGGACTCCGCTTTTTGCGGCGCCCAGGATACCTTGTTTTACCGAAGGTATAAATTCCCTGGGTATCGCCCCGCTTTTTATTTTATCCTCAAATGTCACGCCAGTCCCGGGCGTTTCCTGGGGAGCCATTTCGATGACGACATGACCGTACTGGCCGTGCCCTCCGGACTGTTGTATGAATTTGCCTGTAGACCTGATGCCTTTGGTTATCGTTTCCCTGTAAGCGACCTGAGGCATCCCGACTTGCGCGGCGACATTGAATTCTCGCATGATCCTGTCGATGATTATTTCCAGATGCAACTGGCCCATCCCCGCGATGATCGTCTGGCCGGTCTCCTGGTCATATTTTACTTTAAAAGACGGGTCTTCATCTTCGAGTTTATGCAGCGCCATGCCTAATTTTTCCTGGTCCTGTTTTGTCTTTGGTTCTACCGCCTGCTGGATTACAGGCTCAGGGAAACGCATCGCTTCGATCAAAATAGAATTGGATTCATCGCAAAGGGTATCCCCGGTTTTGGTCTCTTTCAGGCCTACCGCGGCGGCAATATCGCCCGTCGAAACTTCATCTACTATTTCCTGGCGGTTGGCATGCATCTTTACCAGCTTGGTAACGCGCTCTCTCTCCCTGCGGGAAACATTGTAAATATAAGAACCTGACTTTAAAGTGCCCGAGTATACCCTTATGTAATTAAGCCTGCCGACGTATGGGTCAACGACTATTTTAAAGCTCAAAGCGCAAAAAGGAGCTTCATCGGAAGGCGCGATCTCTTCATGTTCTCCGGTTTCCGGATCAGTCCCTTTTATCGGGGGAAGATCAATCGGAGAAGGCAGATAATCACAGACAGCGTCTAAGAGCAGCTGTATGCCTTTATTGCGTAAAGAAGATCCGCATAACACGGGTACAAATTTATTCTCTATGACGGTTTTCCTTATAGTCTGTTTGATCTGCGCGCTGGATATGGGCCGGCCATGGACATAATCGTCCATTATTTTATCGTCTACTTCAGCCAATTTTTCTATAAGGACGTGGTGATATTTCTCTACCTCCGCCTTTAAATCAGCGGGCACATCCTTGACTTCCATTATCTTGCCCAGGTCATCCTTGTAAAGGACCATCTTATTCTCAATGATATCGATAATGCCCTTTATATCGTCTTCCTGTATAAAAGGAACTTGTATAGCCGCGGCATTCGCGGCCAGTTTCGTATGCATCTGCTTTATAGTTTCGGAAAAATTGCTTCCCGCCCTGTCCAGTTTGTTCACAAAGGCTATTCTGGGCACGCCGTAACGGTCCGCCTGACGCCAAACGGTTTCTGATTGCGGCTCGACCCCGCCTACGCCGCAGAAAACGATAACCGCGCCGTCAAGGACCTTGAGCGACCTTTCGACCTCTACGGTAAAATCAACGTGTCCGGGTGTATCAATGATATTAATGCGCAGATCTCTCCAGCTGCAGGTAGTGCAGGCCGCGGTTATGGTGATGCCGCGTTCCTGTTCCTGGACCATCCAATCCATAGTAGCGGTACCTTCGTCGACTTGGCCGATTTTATAAGTTCTCCCGGTAAAGTAGAGCATCCGCTCGGTAGTCGTGGTCTTACCCGCGTCGATATGCGCGATTATACCGATATTCCTGAGATTCTCTAAGGCAAATTCTCTCATATTACCATCTAAAATGCGCAAAAGCCTTGTTAGATTCGGCCATTTTGTGAGTATCGTCCCTCTTTTTAATTACTGACCCTTCCCCTTTATAAGCCGCCAATATTTCGTCAGCGAGCTTGCTTGTCATTGATTTGCCTTTCTTTGAGCGCGCGAAATCTCTTATCCAGCGCAGCGCGATCGAAGTGCCGCGTTCCTGCTTTACCTCTATGGGCACCTGGTATGTGGCCCCGCCTACGCGGCGCGGCTTTACCTCAAGCCTGGGACGGGCGTTATCAATGGCCTTATGGAATATTTTCAAAACATCCTGTTCGTTTAGCTGTTCCTTTATCATCTCAAACGAGCCATAAACCATCTTCTCAGCCAAGGACTTTTTGCCCTCCAGCGTAACCATATTGATAAATTTAGCCACTATCCTGCTGTTAAATTTTGGGTCCGGTAGGATCTCTTTTTCGTGTACTCTTCTTCTTCTCATTATTTTGGCCTCTTGGCTCCGTACTTTGAACGTGACTTTTTCCGTTGATTGACTCCTGCCGCGTCCAAAGTGCCTCTCACGATATGATACCTTACTCCAGGCAGGTCCTTTACGCGCCCGCCCCTGACTAAAACTATGGAATGCTCCTGTAAGTTATGCCCTTCACCCGGTATATAAGAAGTAACTTCTATTCCGGTGGTTAACCTGACCCTGGCGATCTTGCGCAAGGCGGAATTCGGTTTTTTCGGGGTCATGGTGCGCACCTGAAGGCATACCCCTCTTCTTTGCGGGCAGCCCTTTAAAGCGGGTGATTTCGTCTTCTTCTTCTTTAATAATCTCCCTGTCCTGATCAATTGCGTAATGGTCGGCATTATTTTTCCTTGGCTGTTTCTAAAGCTGCCGGCCCTTTGGCTTCATCCGGCGTCCTGGTGATCTCTATATCTCTGTGCGTATGAAATCCGGTCCCGGCGGGAATGAGGTGGCCAACGATCACGTTCTCCTTCAATCCGAACAATTCGTCCACTTTACCGGAAGCGGCTGCTTCGGTAAGGACGCGGGTTGTTTCCTGGAAACTTGCCGCAGAGATAAAGCTTTCC
>JAQUPI010000084.1 GCA_028716705.1 Candidatus Omnitrophota bacterium
CCATAGGTTCCTTGCCTTGAACATTCCCGGGCGGCGGAAGGTTTTTAAATACCGCCTCAGGCGCTTCCAGGTCAAAGCCTTCCCCTGTGAAGCCTTCTTGCGTGGGAAAGACGCGCTGCGCAGGCCCGTATTTTTCGTCAAACCCGCAGACAAAGTATGAATTCAGGTTTTTCCTATGGCCGGTTTCATCGAAAACAAGAGTGGGAGTAATAATGACGCCGGACTTTGTGGTTTTCACGCGCTGAAGAAGGCTGGTAACATGCCGGTGGTCATGCAGGTTGTGCGCTGACCGGGCAAATAAAGGTATCGCCGCCGTAGGGATGAACTTAACCGGCCGGGACGAAATATTGGTAATATCAACCCGCATTATTTCTACGGGTTCCTTGCCCGCGGGAACGAAAGAAGTGATCTCCGCTTTTAAGCCTATCTTTTTGTTCCGGCGGGTTATCTTATGCCATAAAAGCCCGGCCTCCATTTGGAATTTATCTTCCAGCCGGTTAGGTTCTTTAGAGACTCCGGCGGCTGACCAGATCTTTTTCGGTCCGATATGTACCCAAAAATTGCGGCTGGACCTCAGGTTATTCAGCAGGACACGCGATACCGGCTCAAGCAGGAAGGAATTAAAATCCGTTTTTATGTCCCCGTGCAGGTCGGGCGAAACGGAGGACATGATACCGGAGGCGTTGCAAAGAGGAAAATAAAGCGTATTTATTCTGTGGGCATCGTCAGAAGTAAAGGTGCCGCGGTCGTCTATGAACTTCCAAAGGGAATGGGCCATTTTGTTTAAGTTATCATACCCGTCTTGCTTTTGCAAGAATTTTTGCTACAATACTTATATGCGCGCGGCGGTATATTACAGTAACAGCGATATCAGGATAGAAGAGAAACCCCTGCCTGAGATAGGGCCGGGCGAGCTCTTGATACGCGTCGAAGCCTCCGGTATTTGCGGCAGCGATGTGATGGAGTGGTACCGTATCCACAGGATTCCCCTGATACTCGGGCATGAGATCGCCGGCACGGTCGAAGCGGCTGGAGAAGGGGTTAAGGGGTATAAAAAAGGGGACCGCGTCGCCTGCGCCCACCATGTCCCCTGCGGCAAATGCCATTATTGCCTATCCGGCCACGAGACGGTCTGCGATACCCTGCGCAAGACTAATTTTGATCCCGGAGGATTTTGTGAATTCCTGCGGCTTCCCGGGATAAATGCAGATAAGGGGGTTTTTCGTTTACCGGATACAGTTTCCTTTGAGGAGGCGACGTTCATTGAGCCCCTTGCCTGTGTGCTTCGAGGCCAGAGGCAGGCCTGCATTGCCGCCAAGCGGGCGGGCATCAAGGGCGCGTCTGTATTGGTCATAGGCAGCGGTATCGCCGGTTTATTGCACATCCACCTGGCTAAAGTAATGGGCGCAGGATGTATTGTTTCTACCGATATTTCAGAATACCGCCTGGAAGCCGCTAAAAAATTCGGCGCTGGCGCAAGCCTGAACGCCGGGGAATATTCTGTTGAAGCGCTGCGCTCGGTTAATCAAGGCAGGCTCGCGGACATAGTGATCGTCACCGCGGGTTCTGTTTCCGCGATCGGGCAGGCTTTCTCCTCGGTTGAGCGCGGGGGAACGGTTTTATTTTTCGCGCCCACGGATAAGGACAGGAAGATCCAGCTACCTTTTAACGAATTATTTTGGCGCACCGAGATCACGCTTACGAGTTCTTACGCGGGAAGCCCGGCTGATTACGGGCAGGGGCTGGACCTGATAGCATCGGGTAAACTAAACATCAAGGATATGATCACGCACCGTTTAAGCTTATCCGAAACCGGAAAAGGATTCAAGCTCGTGGCGGATGCGGCCGAATCCATAAAGGTGATCATCTTTCCACAGAAATAGGCATGATGTAACGTCTTATTTAACTAGGAGGCGAAGATGGACTGGGGTATCAAAAACAGGTTGCAGCGCATATTCAAAGAAGACGGAAAGACCGTTATGCTCGCGGTTGACCATGGGTATTTTCTTGGCCCGGTAAGCAGGATGGAAGAGCCGCGTAAGACGATCGAGCCGCTCATAACCTACGCGGATTCGCTGATGATCACCCGCGGCGTCCTGCGTAATTGTATCGAACCCAGATTCAATATACCTGTGGTTTTGAGGGCTTCCGGAGGAAACAGCATCCTGGGTAAAGACCTCTCCAATGAGGGGATCACGCTTTCCTTTGAAGACGCGGTCAGGCTGAACGCTTCGGCGGTAGCCCTTTCTATCTATGTCGGCACAGACCATGAACATCAGACGCTGGTCAACCTGTCGAAACTCGTTGATGAAGGCCAAAAATACGGTATCCCCGTGCTCGCCGTTACTGCCGTCGGAAAAGAACTCGGGAAGAGAGACGCCCATTATCTTTCGTTGTCGAGCCGCATAGCCGCGGAATTGGGGGCGCATATCGTCAAAACCTATTTTTGTGAGAATTTTCAGGAAGTGGTCAAGAGCTGCCCTGTCCCCGTGGTTATCGCCGGCGGGCCGAAATTAAAGAACGAGCTTGACGTCCTCAGGATCGCTTACGAGGCGGTCTCCCAGGGCGCCAAGGGAGTGGATATGGGAAGGAATATCTGGCAGTCACGCTGGCCTGTCGCCGTGATCAGCGCGATACGCAGCATAGTCCACGAAAATGCTTCCTACAAGAAGGCATGCAATATGTTCAATGATCTGAGAAAATAATCCCGCTCCATGAAAAACTTTTTACTTATTTTGGCTTTGATCCCGGGTTTGTTCCTCGCGGAGGGCCTCGCCCGGGAACCTGAGGAATTGATCGTTTTCACTTCCCCGACCTGCAAAGAGTGCATGGAAATAAAAGAGGAAGTCCTGCCTCTCGTAGAAAAAGAATTTTCCGGCCGCATACGCGTAAGGACCCTTGATATAAGCCAAATAGAAAATTACAAGTTGCTGCTCGAGTTAAAGGAGCGGTACGCCTCTTCCGCGGAAAATATCCTGCCGGTTTTTTATTTTAAAGGGCGTTTTTTAAACGGCCGCGGCGGGATAGAGAAGAGGTTGTGGGCTTTTCTTAACGAATCCATGGATGCGCCGGCTCCGGCGGCTCCGAGCGGACCAGGGGCCGGCTCGGATCTGGCCGCTTATTTCAATACATTCAAGCCGCTCGCAGTCGCAGGCGCGGGGCTGGTTGACGGGATCAATCCCTGTGCTTTCG
>JAQUPI010000085.1 GCA_028716705.1 Candidatus Omnitrophota bacterium
CGAGGGGGTTTGACTGCAGGGGAGCGATATCGGGGACAACCTTTTCTCCGGTTATCTCATCACGCCCTTCATTAAGAGCGTACAGAAGCACTTTCGGCAGGTTACAGCGGGCGCCGAAATATTGCATTTCGCTGCCATTTTTGAGCAGTGATACGCAGCAGGATATACTGTAATCATCTCCGCCGATCAGCCGCATCATATCGTCATTTTCGTACTGGATCGAGCTTGTTTGTATGGATACCTGCGCGCAAAAATCCTTGAAAGGCCGGGGAAGGCGGTTAGACCAAAGCACCGTAAGGTTCGGCTCCGGCGCCGGGCCAAGATTAAAAAGCGTCTGCAAAAATCTATATGAGCTCTTGGTTATTTTGTGCCTGCCGTCTATACCCACCCCTCCGATACTCTCGGTGACCCAAACCGGGTCTCCGGCGAATATGTCCGAATAGGATTTCGTACGCAGGTGCCTGACGAGCCTGAGCTTGATCACGAAATCATCTATCAGTTCCTGGGCGGATTCTTCCGTGATCATCCCCCGCTTCAGGTCATTCTCGATAAATATATCAAAAAAATTGCTCACGCTGCCCAGGCTCATCGCCGCCCCGTCCTGCTCTTTGATCGCGGCTAAATAAGCGATGTAGGTCCACTGCACTGCCTCCCTGGCACTGGCTGCCGGCCTGGAAACGTCGAAACCGTACATGCCTCCTAATACGGAGATATCTTCAAGCGCCTTGATCTGCTCGGCTATCTCCTGCCTTAATCTTATCGCTTCCTGGCTGGATGAATCCTCGAGCGCTGATTTATCGTTATTTTTGGCGGCAATGAGCTTTTTCGTCCCGTAAAGCGCTATGCGCCGGAAATCCCCTATGATCCGTCCCCGGGAATAATTATCCGGAAGGCCCGTGATCAAACCGGTGTGCCTGGCCTTTAATATATCCGCGGTATAAGCGTCGAAGACCGCGTCATTGTGGGTTTTACGGTATTTAGTGTATATCTCCTTTATTCGCGGGCTGAGCTTGTAACCGTAATTTTCACAGGCCTCTTCCACAAGCCTTATCCCTCCCAGAGGCTTGATCGCCCTTTTCAACGGCTGGTCCGTTTGCAGGCCCTTGATCAACTCCAGTTTTTCGTCTATGTAGCCGGGTTTATGGCTGGTTATCGAGGATACCGTTTGCGTGTCTATGTCGTAGACCCCTCCCCGGGCCCTTTCATCTTCGAAAAGCTTCAAACATTTTTCCCATAAAGCCTTTGTCCTTGCTGTCGGGCCCTTTAAGAATCCGCCGTCTCCGTCATAAGGCGTGTAATTCCTGTTGATAAAGTCCCGGACGTCGATCGTCTTATCCCATCTTCCTCTCACAAACATCTTTAAGCCCCCCTATAAAATAAAACACCTGGGTTTAAAAACCCAGGTGTACGGTTTTCTTTCTTTGCTAAGCGCTTCCTCATGGTTTCCCATGTTGACCACCAGTCGCGCTTTTCCTGATTATGGAATAATTATACCATCAAAAACCGTTTTGTCAAGCTACCAATAAAGCTTCTTGAACCTCTCCGAATACCGTTTTATCCATTTCCGCGAAGCTTCTTCGAAGGAAATCTTTTTGCCGGTTTGCAGAGAGAGCAGATTACGGTATTCGGATATAGAATAGACCTGCTCGATCATCTTCACCTTAAAGCCTTCATGCCGCTTGGGGAACTTTACCGCCACATCATAAAGCTTGGTTTCGGGATTATTCAGGCAACGGACGACTTTGGCCTTAATATTGAAGACCTTGTCCTGAAAGGGCATCCTTATAGCGATCAATGAATCCGTTTTGACCGGTTCTTTCGCCGGGAACAAAAGCCCGCCGCTGCTCACGTTTATAGTTTCGGAACGCTCTTCCTGCCGGCTTTGGCCTGCCCCCCCGGGTTTTATAACCTTATAGGAAAGGGGCAGGCACAATTGGTGCCGGATAAAATGGCGGCGCTCTTTTTCCTGCGCAAAACCGTCTTTCAATCGTTGGTGGTATTTATATTTCCTTAATCTGGTATCCATAACGCGAAGGTTGAAAGCCGTAAGCTTATCTTTTAACGGTAAACTTTTCTAAATTGCTCCGTCATACTGCCTTCTTCCACAACGCCTTGAGCGGCGGAAAGCAATTCTCCCTCTTCAAAGTTAACGTGGGACTTGATCAGGGTTTCAAGCAAGTCCAGGCGGCTGAGGTATTCTTCCCTTCCGGCCATATGGTTGATCCTTTGCAACTGGCTCTTGGCCGCGGAATGCTCATCGCGCGCCTTGACGGCCATGCCCTTTGTATCGTCATTCTTTTCCAGCGCCGGATAAAGATAAGTCTCTTCGGCTTTCATATGCTTTGCCAGGCCGTCTTTAAGCTGGGTTAAAAGCCTATCCATCTCGCCATGGTCCTCGCTTTGCCTAAGCTGGCCGATCAGCCTTTCGATTTGACGATGATCATTACGCATGATCTCCGAATATGTTGCCCCCTGTCCAAACTGGCCTTCCTGGGCCTGAAGCGGCATCACCAGAAAAACCGCTCCTGCAAGCAAGAGTAACGCCGTTAATAACCTTTTCATCTGAAACCTCCTTTTTTGCCTGTTAAACCACTTTCTTTCAAAGTTAATCTTTTATGTCCAGTGTACTTTAATCGTCTGTTACTGGCTATAGCCGGATTCTGTTTTTCTCTGACTTTTTTCTACCATCGTTTTTAACGGAATTCAAAAACGGCGTACCTGGCCGTTATATCAGAAGGATTACGCATGCCGTGAAGTTCTCCGGCGCCGTAAAATATAACGCTGTCCGGGCTGGCCAGCTTTCCCAATGTTTCGACATTACCTTCGAATAATACAACAGCCACATCGTAAGTGTCGCAATGCCGCTCGTAAGATGCCCCTGGGGCCAATGTAGATATATGGCAATGCAGTCTCCTGAGGAACGCTGTGGGCGCGTCAAATTTTGTCTGTGTTCTGAAGGACAGCTCTTTTTGTAAAGACGCTCTGTTTTCTGAAATATCGAACCGCCCGAATTTAAGGACAGGCCTTTGCCCTTTCTCGTTGCTCCACTTGAACATCAAATAATTAG
>JAQUPI010000086.1 GCA_028716705.1 Candidatus Omnitrophota bacterium
AGAAGGTAATCGTGGGTTTTCCTAACTTTGCGCATTACAAATCAAGGCTGCAGATGTTTTTTCAAGGGCGGACTCCGGTAACCGGGGCGCTTCCGTATCAATGGTATGATACGCCAAACTTGCATTTCTTAAGTATATCTGATTTTAAAAATTATTGCCACTTAAAAGAAATCACCATAGAGCGCAGCGTTTGTATCGGACAAACAAAAAAAACCCCGTTCTTACCAAACCTGCTTGCACAAACAGGCATATTTTTAATAACTAAACAATAAAGACAAAAGGAAAGATAGGATGGTGCAATTTAACAATGTTTTAGAGGCAATTGGCCGCACGCCTTTAATTAAGCTAGGTAATATAACAAAAGATATCAAATCAACTATATACGTTAAGTCTGAATTTCTTAATCCCGGTGGCAGCGTAAAAGACAGGGTGGGGCTTAAGATGATCGAAGCGGCAGAACGGGAAGGTAAGCTTAGGCCTGGTGGTACGATTATTGAGGCAACTGCGGGAAATACCGGGGTGGGGTTGGCTTTGGTTGCCGCAGTCAAAGGGTATCGTTGCATATTTGTTATGCCGGATAAGATGAGCCAGGATAAAGTTAATCTGCTTAGGGCTTATGGCGCCGAAGTAGTTATTACTCCTACATCTGTTGCTCCTGATTCAACGGAAAGCTACAACGGTGTCGCGGATAGGCTGGCGAAGGAGATTCCGGGTGCATATCGGCCCAATCAATTTGAAAATCCCAACAATCCCCTTGCTCATTATTTGACTACTGGGCCAGAGATTTGGGAGGATTCTGAGGGTAAGGTTGAAGTTTTTGTTGCTGGCATGGGCACAGGAGGAACTATATCCGGGACAGCTAAATATCTTAAAGAAAAAAGCCCCAATATTATAATAGTGGGAGCAGATCCCCAAGGTTCGATACTTTCCGGTGACAGCCCCAGGTCTTATAAGGTTGAAGGCATAGGAGAGGATTTTATTCCTAAAACTTTTAATCGGCAATTGGTTGATGAAATGATTCGAGTTAGTGATAAGGAATCTTTTAATACGGCTCGCCGTTTAGCCAGGGAAGAAGGGATTTTGGCAGGTGGTTCCTCCGGGACAGCTCTTTCCGCGGCTTTAAAATACGCCGAACGTTTGGAAACTCCTAAATATATCGTTGTGCTTTTACCTGATACCGGAAGGAATTATATTAATAAAATATTCTCCGATGCATGGATGCAGGAAAATGGCTTTTGGGAGGGGGAAAAAGCCCGAGTGGTTAGTATTAAAGAGATACTTAATGCTAAAAAGAAGCTGCCTGCGCTTATTTCCGTTTCCCCGCAGGATAAGTTGATTAAGGCGGTATGTTTAATTCAGGAGTATAATATTTCTCAGCTGCCGGTTATTGAAAATACTGAAATCCTTGGAAGCTTAAGCGAAGCCTCCCTTATGCAGCTACTTCACGACGGTATTGAGTTTAATCAACAAGACATATCCACGGTTATGGGAAAACCTCTACCGTCGCTTGATGAGAATGTGAATATTTCCGAAGCCTACAGGGTCCTGCTTTCTGGAGCGAGTGGTATCGTTGTTAAAAGAGAAGGTATCCCCGCAGGGCTGATAACACGGGCAGATTTGGTTAGTTTTTGGATTACAAATAAGATAAAATAAAACTATGAGATTTGAGACTCGCGCTATCCATGATGGGCAAAATCCTGATCAAGCCACCGGTGCAGTTGTTGTGCCGGTGTATCAGTCCTCAACTTATCAGCAGCAGGCTGTAGGCCAGCATAAGGGGTATGAATATTCACGTACAGGTAATCCTACGCGTCAGGCACTGGAAGTTGCTTTAGCCTCGCTTGAGGAGGCAAAATTCGGCCTTGCTTTTGCATCCGGAGTTGCAGCGACTACGGCGGTCTTTAGTCTTTTTAAGAAAGGCGATCATATCATTGCCGGTGACGATATGTATGGAGGGACTTATCGTTTATTGGAACAGGTTTTTAAAAAATGGGGCCTGGGTGTTAGTTATGCAGATGTTGATAAACTTCAATCTTTTGAGAAAGCAGTGACTAATAAGACAAAGTTGATCTGGATTGAAACGCCCACAAACCCGCTTTTAAAAATAATAAATATTGAAAAGGTGGCAAAAATCGCGCATAAGAAAAATGCGCTTTTAGTGGTTGATAATACCTTTGCCAGCCCTTATTTTCAGAAGCCGCTTCCCTTAGGGGCTGACATTGTTGTACACAGCACAACAAAATACATTGCTGGGCATAGTGATATTATTGGTGGCGCAATAGTGGTAAATGACGAGAAGCTTTATAATGATCTAAAATTTTACCAAAATTCTGCCGGTGCTGTTCCGGGGCCATGGGATTGCTGGCTGGCATTAAGAGGGATTAAGACCCTGGCAGTAAGGATGAGGGCGCATGAGGAGAACGCAATCTATTTGGCCGGTTATCTTTCTAAACACGCTAAAGTTTCAAATGTATATTATCCGGGATTGAAATCGGGAAAGAATTATGCTCTTGCGCGGGAACAAATGAAAGGTTTTAGCGGGATGTTCAGCTTTGAATTAAAAGGTGGACGAGCTGCCGTTAGAAGATTGTTTGCTAACTTAAAAATATTCTCGTTAGCGGAAAGTTTAGGAGGGGTAGAATCGCTTATATCTTATCCTGCGGGAATGACTCATGCCTCTATGCCCGAAGAAGAAAGATTGAAGCGTGGCATAACAGACAGCTTAGTTAGGGTTTCCGTTGGTATTGAAAATAGAATTGATTTAAAACAAGCCCTTGCTGCGGCTTTAGCATTGGTATAAAATAGTAAATTGATAAGGAGGATTAGCAATGCCGTATATTAATTTAAAGTTAGTGGGAAAGCTGAGCAAAGAGCAAAAAGAAAAGATCGCTAAGGAATTTTCCGATACGTTGTTAAAAGTCGCGGGGAAGCCAAAAGAGAGCCTTTATCTGGTTATTGATGAAGTGAATGGCGAGAACTGGGCTAAGGGCGATAAATTCTTTGGTTAGATAGCTGGTTAATTACCCTCCGAAGTA
>JAQUPI010000087.1 GCA_028716705.1 Candidatus Omnitrophota bacterium
GGCATTTAATTTTAAAAGCCAGGTCACGGAAAAGGTGAAGCGGGAGCGTTTTGACGCGGTAATGACGCTTCAGCAGGAAATTTCCCGGGATGTGGATAAGAAGTTCCTGGGCAAGGCGCTCGAAGTCTTGATAGATGACACAAAGGGCGGCGTTTATACGGGGCGCACCCAATATGACGCCCCGGAAGTTGACGGGATAGTCTATGTCGATTCCAGCAGATCCTTAAAACCGGGTGATCTGGTTAAGGTAGAGATAAAGGATACCCTGGAATACGACCTCACGGGAAAGGCGTTAAGATGAATATAGCCAATAAATTAACCGTTTCAAGGATAATCCTTACTTTTGTTTTCATGTTCTTTTTATTCGGCCACGGCCTTTTGGCTAAGGCGTTGAGCCTGGCGATCTTCCTCTTCGCGGCTCTTTCTGATTTTCTTGACGGCAGGATAGCCCATACAAAGAACATGGTAACCGACTTCGGCAAGCTAATGGACCCGATCGCCGATAAGATCCTGGTGCTGGCCGCTTTTACGGCATTTGTGCAGATGCAATTGATAGACGCCTGGATGTTCCTGATCATTGTGTCGCGCGAGATACTGATCACTTCTTTACGGCTTTTTTCTTTGAACAAGGGTAAGGTGTTATCCGCGGCCAAGGCGGGCAAGCACAAGACAGCTTCACAGATGGCGGTAATATTCTATATATTGGGGTTTATCGTATTAAAGGAAGTCATGCTGTCTTATTTCACCTGGAACCCCTCATGGGAAAAACTTTTCCGCAACAGCGTATATATATTCATGCTGCTCACCGTCGGCATCACCCTTTACTCCGGACTGCATTACCTTTGGGAGAACCGTAAAGTAATCACGAGGCTTTAAAAATAATGGGGACGGTTCTATTTTTCCCTGGGATAAGAGACAGGAAAAATAGAACCGTCCCCTCCCTTTTATGGTTAAAATCTTAGCCACTTTTTTATATGTAGGTTATTTACCTTGGGCGCCCGGGACTTTTGGCAGCGCAGCCGGCTTGTTGTTGTTTTATTTTTGCAGGGGTAATGCTACGATACACATCGCGGCCGCCCTTTCGCTGATAACCCTTGGGCTTATGGTAAGCGGCAGGGCGGAGGTTTTATTCAGGAAGAACGACGCCCCGCGCATAGTGATCGATGAAGCGGCGGGGATGCTTGTGAGCCTTTTATTTGTGCCTTACGATCTGCGGTTAGCGGTTACGGCTTTTATCCTTTTCCGGGCCTTCGATATCTTGAAACCATTTCCTATACGGAAGCTCCAAGGTTTACGGGGCGGGATTGGCATAATGAGCGATGATATCGCAGCCGCTGTTTATTCCAATGTTTTGATTCAAATATTTTTAAGGCTGGCTTCTTTTAAGGCTTCGTAGGCAGGCCCTTTTGGAGAGAGGGTACTTTTAAATAAAGTTATCCTCGTTACGTAAAAATCAAATTTTTTCCCGCCGAGATCGATCTTATCCTTTAAGGATTTAACCAGTTTTTCCCTGTTAAGAGAAGACCGTGTCCTCCCGATAGTAATGTGCGAGGAGAAAGGCCTGTCTTCCTTGGGTATCCCGAGCTTGGCGATCCTCTTTTCTAGCTCGCCGGCTATCTTCGTGACCTCTTCCGCTCCTTTATCTGCTCCAACCCAGATGACCCTGAGGTAATCTATCTTTGGGAATCCGCCTAAGGAAGAGATGCTTACCTGGAATTTAACATTCTCTCCGGCGACTTCATCCATGATCCGCGTTATCTTATCCAGCTGTTTATCATCGATATCGCCCAAGAACTTTAGAGTTAGATGAATATTCTTAGGTTCGACCCATTTGACGTCAGCTCCGGAAGACTTGAGCTCATTTTGAAGAGAACCCAAGAAGTCTTTGATTTCGTTCGGAAGTTCTATAGCAATAAATGTACGCATCTTAATTTCGACGGGTCCTGTCTTGGCTTGTTTCGCAGCACCACTCGGATTTCCCCAGCGAGGAAATCCTCGTTTCGTGAAACTCCTCACTCTCGGATACACGCATATTGAGGCGAGCCTTTTGCCCGCTCGGAGTTTCAAGATGCTGCTCAATCAAGCCAAGCCACCCGTCGCAATAATTATATTAAGTTTTTCAACAGTTCCAACGCTTTTAAGGCTGTTTGTTTGCGGATAGAGCTGCGGCCGCCGGAGAAGATGAATTTTTCGCAGATCTTCTTGTTTTTGGAATCTATGGCAATGAAGACGGTGCCTACCGGTTTCTCCTTTGAGCCGCCGGCAGGGCCGGCGATACCGGTTACGCCTATTCCGAGATCCGTTCGGCCTAAAATCCTGACTGATCTTGCCATCAGCTGGGCCACAATGGTTGAAACCGCTCCGTGCCTGGCGATCATACTGGAGGGTATTTTCAGAATATCCTCTTTTGCCTTATTGCTGTAAGAAACGACTCCCAGGATAAAATATTTAGAGCTTCCGGGTAGGCTGGTAAGAAATTCCGAAAGCATTCCTCCGGTGCAGGATTCCGCCGCGGATACGGTTTTCTTCTTTTTTAACAGTAGGCGATGTATTTGAACGATAACGGCTCCCGTCATATACATTATTATAGTGCTTTTAAAAATGTTGACAAGCGAAGTTTTCATGCTATACTACCTTCATTAATCTTCGGGGAAGGTGCAAATCCTTACCGGCGGTTAAGCCCGCGAGTCCGCGCAAAATTCCGTGGACAGATCTGGTGAGATTCCAGAGCCGATGGTTAGCCGAGAGGCCGGCACGCCGATCCATCAAATTGGATCGGGTGCAAAGTCCAGATGAGAGAAGGTTAATAATGCATATACCCGAAGACTCTCTTCGGTTTTTTTATGTTTAATCCCATACCAGAAATTTTAGAGGACTTAAAACGCGGGAAGATGGTCATCGTCGCAGATGATGAAGACCGCGAAAATGAAGGCGACCTGCTGATGGCCGCTTCTTTCGTGAAGCCGGAAGACATGAATTTTATGGCTAAGAACGGCCGCGGCCTTATCTGCGTGC
>JAQUPI010000088.1 GCA_028716705.1 Candidatus Omnitrophota bacterium
CGGGGACTTTACCTATTTTACAGATTCAACGACGGCAGGCAATCCAAAATCCGAAGATGTGGCTGTAAATGACGCCTTGGATGAGTTAGCGCGCCGTATTGTGGAGAGAACTGTTGAACAATGGTAGAAAAAACCAGCGCGGTATATCTTTTTGCCGGGCAGGACCCCTCCTCTAAAGACGCAAGCCTGAATAAAATCAAAGAAGAAATCTCCTGCGGGAATGACCTGCATTTTAACCTGGATGTGCTCTACGCCAGGGAATTAACGTTAAAGGACCTGCAAGAGAAGCTTCTTTGCCTTCCCCTGAAGTCAAAAAAGCGGCTGGTAGTTATAAAAGACGCCCTGAATTTAAAAGCCGACGTCAAGGAATTTATTTCTAGATATGTAAAGAAACCGTATCCTCAGGCGATCTTGCTTCTGGATATGGATAAATATCCTTATAAAGACGAATTCATAAAGAAGATCAGTCCCTGCGTACGCGTACTCCGCTTTAAGGAGGAGGCGCATCCGGACGCTTTTGTTTTGGGACGGGCAATAGACCTGAAGAAGGCGCCTTACGCGCTTTCGGTATTAAGACAGCTTCTAAAAAGCGGGGAGAAACCCGAACGCATCCTCGGCGGTTTAAGGTTCAGCTGGGAAAACCGCGTTAAAGACGCCGCCCAGTCCAGAAAAAGGCTGGCGGCCTTGTTAGGGTGCGATATAGAGATAAAAACAGGCAGGTTAAAACCGGAGTTCGCTTTGGAAAAGCTGATAATTAACTTATGCTGCCTTACCAAGCCTCTTCGCTAAGCGGGATTTCTTTCGGTTGGCCATGTTGGGATGGATTACCTTCTTCTTCGCGGCCTTATCGAGCTCGGAAAATACGTTTGTCAGGTAAGTTTTGGCTTCTGCGGTATTTTTGGCCGCTAACAGCGCCTGAAATTTTTTCAAGGCCTTTTTAAGGCTTGTCTTTACCTTTAAATTCCGCAGGCGCCTTTTTTTATCCGCACGGTTCCTTTTTAATGAAGTTCTGCGTCTTGGCATAGATATCTCCTTTACTTAATGCCAAATAATTTACCATAATTATAAAGATATGTCAACAAACAAATCGATCGCGAGATCAGCCGGTATTATCGGCCTGGCTACCCTTTGTTCGCGGGTGCTGGGTTTTGTGCGCGATGTGGTCATTGCCCGGCTCTTCGGGGTCTATGTATACGCTCAGGCGTTTGTCGTCGCTTTCAGGATCCCGAACCTATTCCGGGACCTGGTTGGCGAAGGAGCCGCCAACGCGGCGTTCGTGCCGGTTTTTAGCGAATATAGGGTAAGGCATTCGGAAAAAGAATTCTGGGAACTGGCGAACGTAGTCTTGAACCTTTTGTTGGCCGCGGTCACGGCGATCACCTTCCTCGGCATAATATTTTCACCTTTTATTGTCCGCCTCATCGCCCCAGGATTCATCTCGGACCCGGAGAAACTGGCTATCACTATAAAATTAAACCGGGCCATATTCCCATTCATCCTGCTGATCAGCCTGTCCGCTTACGCGATGGCGATACTTAATTCGCTTAAGCATTTTTCCACTTCGGCATTCGCCCCATGCCTTTTAAATATCTCGATCATTCTTCTCGCCTTGATCTTCGGAGAGAACGTTAAGGGCCTGGCGCTTGGCGTACTCATAGGCGCGGTCCTGCAGCTTGCCGTGCAGATACCGGTCCTTTATAAAAAGGGTTTTCGTTTAAAGCTCTTCGAGAGTTTTAAGCACCCGGAGGCAAAGACGATCGGCAGGTTAATGGTACCGCGGCTGTTTAGCTCTTCCATCTATCAATTGAATAACTTCGTGGATTCGATCTTTGGTTCGTTGGCGGCGATCGTTGGAGAGGGAGGGGTCGCGATATTGTACTACGCCTACCGGCTGATCCTGTTCCCGCTAGGCATATTCACAAACGCCCTGTCGCAGGCGATATTGCCGACATTTTCCGTTCAGGCCCTAGATGGAAGCCGCGGCAACCTGAAGAATACGCTCTCTTTCGGGCTGCGGGCCACATTCTTCGTGATGCTGCCGGCGTCAGCGGGATTTATGGTCCTTGCCCGCGACATAATTGAAACTATATTCAAGGGCGGAAAATTCGACGCTTATTCGGTATCCCAAACAGCGAGCGTGCTGACCTTTTACAGCATAGGTTTATTCGCCTATGGAGCGGTCAAAATCTTACAATCCTGCTTCTTCGCTCTAAAGGATACCAAGACCCCGGCGAAAGTTTCTTTTATGGCGCTTATAGTGACAGTAATATTGAATTCGGTACTTATGTTCCCTATGAAGCTTTCCGGGTTGGCGTTGGCCAATTCCATTTCAGGCATAAATTCCTTCCTTATATTATTCGTTCTCTTGCGAAAGAAAATCGGCGGCTTCGGGATAAAGACGATAGCCGGATCGTTCGTGCGCATATTGTTCGCGAGTATCGCTATGGCTGCAGTAAGCGGGTTCGTTTCTAAGAATTTCATTTTTAACCTGGGCCCCTTATCGCGCTTGTGCGGCCTTGCGGCGGCGATCGGCGCGGGCCTATTGTCATACGCGTTTTTTTGTTTTATCTTTAAAGTCCCGGAGATGCGCGAACTCTGGCAGTGGGTAGCGAAGAAAGTAATTGCTTCGAAAGGTATCGACACCGGTTTTTAAACTTTTAGACTGGGCGGGAGAAGTTTTCCTTTGACGAACATATCGCCGGGTTTGGGACAAGCGGTTAATTGGGATGAATAGTTTAAGGGATAAAATCGCGGCGTTGCCGGAAACACCGGGCGTTTATATCTTTAAGGATGCCGGGGGCAGGATAATTTATGTCG
>JAQUPI010000089.1 GCA_028716705.1 Candidatus Omnitrophota bacterium
AATACTCCTTGAACCCAAAGCCCGCGGCCCAAACTCCATTTTTCCCCGGAACCAGCCGATAACATTCCCATCCTCAATGAGCGAAGATACAATTTTTGATAATTCAGCGGGGCTAAGTTGTTTATGCGGTATATTTTTTTCTGTAAGAAAATCGGCGATCTGGCGGTCGCTGAATTCAGGGCCCAGAAGGGAAGCCCCCATTGAATCATTGATATTATCGGCTAAACGTTTATTTCCAAGATATTTATACCAGATCAATAACGCCGCTCCTAGTGCCCCGCCCGCATCGCCGCTTGCCGGCTGTACCCAGATGTTCTCAAACGGCCCTTCGGCCAGGATACGGCCATTGGCCACGCAGTTAAGCGCCACCCCTCCGGCCAGGCAAAGATTCCTTTGGCCGGTGGATTTATGGATGTGTATTGACATCTTCAGCAATATACTTTCGGTAACCTTTTGGATGGAGGCGGCCAGATCCATTTCTTTCCGGGTTATCCTGCTCTCGGGTTTACGG
The DNA here is from genome assembly GCA_028716705.1 of Candidatus Omnitrophota bacterium. Lineage (GTDB taxonomy): Bacteria > Omnitrophota > Gorgyraeia > Gygaellales > Profunditerraquicolaceae > UBA1562. The sequence continues at coordinate 512 of JAQUPI010000089.1, forward strand.
GCAGCTGCGCCGAACAAGCGGTCAAATTTGCGGTTAGTCATGCGTAACCCGTTACAAAAGCCAAAATATTCCATATTTATTTTAAAAGACCCGTCTTCCTTGATGTCAACCAGATTATCAAGGATCAGCTCAACATAACGCGGCCGGCCGTAAGGGGCAAGCCCCATAAGCTTGTATTCTCCCGAATTGACTTTAAATCCGGTATAATAGGTGAAAGCGCTGTAAAGAAGCCCCAGGGAATGAGGGAACTTCAGGAAAAATCTTCGCTCTAAGTCATTGCCCTTGCCCACGCCGAAACTGGTGGTTTCCCATTCCCCCACTCCGTCAATAGTCAGGAATGCCGCTTCTTTGAACGGTGAAGGGTAAAAAGCGCTCGCAGCGTGAGATTCATGATGCCCGCAAAAAAGTATCTTCCCCTTATAGCCAAGCTCCTCCCTGATGATCTCCGGGATCCACAATTTCTGCTTAAGCCACAAAGGCATGGCCTGGATAAACTGCCTTATCCCCGAAGGCGCGTAGGCAAGATAAGTCTCCAGGATGCGCTCAAATTTAATTAAGGGCTTCTCATAGAAAACCACATAATCAATATTACGGCTGCTGATCCCGCCTTCTTTTAAACACCAATCAACGGCATAAGAAGGGAAATTAAGATCATGCTTCCTGCGGGTAAACCTCTCCTCCTGCGCTGCGGCGATGAGGTCCCCGTCGCGGACAAGGCAAGCGGCTGAGTCATGATAAAAACAGGAAATACCTAAAATATTCATTTTATCAGAGGGGAAGCATCTCTTAACTTTTCGATCTTGCTCAACAGATAGCTAAATCTGTTTTTTATATAATATTTCCGCGTATCCGCATCCAGTAATGATCCCAATGACACCTTATACTCATTTTCCTTAAAGCTGTCCAAGATAACTTTTAAAGAGGATAATTCCGTTTTCTTGCATAGCAACCCGATCCCCTGCCTCAAAAGAAACTCAATATCAAAAAAATCCCGGATATCCCTCCTGTCCAAAGCCGCCTTAATTTTATACTTCATTGCTTCCTCCAGGGTAATTACCCTTAAGACAACTTGGCTGGTAGAGTATTTTGAAAAAGCGATCCTTTCCTGGGTGTCGCAATCTTTGAGCTCTTTCCTGATCTCGATTTTCAGCCGTTTTGGATAATCCCTGCTGCGGATCTCAAAAAGCATGCTGTTGAATTTTAGTTTGGCATCGGTAACTTCATAAAACTCGCCAAGATAACTTTTTAGTTTACTAAAATAAGATTTCTGATTTGTCCTCCTGACAAACCAGAAATCCAGGTCCGTGGAATAGCGGCTCAATTCGTAACAAAGCCGCAGCATTGTCCCGCCTATAAATACAAGCGGCGCCAGGAACCCTTTGTTTTTGAGTTTTTCCAGCGCCTCTATTTCAAATACTTCATGCTTTCTTAAGGTATCCATATTTTAATAATAACTTTCTGGCCAGTACGGGATACTTTCCCGCCATTGCCTTGATCCGCTCCATATTCAACTTGACGCGATCAATAGATGTAAGGTCAAAATTGTATTTTTTTAAGGATTTAAGGTAAAACGCGTCAAGCAAGGCTTTTTCCGGGCTAGCGATAAAAAAACCTTTAACCTTGGCAAACCCGAAATATAGTTTTCTATTTATTTTGCTGTAATTAAAACTACACCTTTTGACTTCAACGAGCTTTGTCCTGTAGTATCCCACGGATTCTATAAAATCCGGCTGCACCTGGGTAGTAACCTCATAATAACTTAAGGCGGTCATAAGCGATATGTAGGAGGGCACTTGGAGCAGATTGGCTAAAATAAACCGGTCTTCAAGGGAAGAGGAATTCCATCTTTGGCTTAATACATAGAAATTCCTCTTGACCCTGGTAATATCACCGCTTTTTACAAGCCTGGTAGCCGCTACACGGCTGGAACCGGGGGATATCCCAAAGGCCCTGGCGATATCCCGGCAATTGAAGTAAAGCTTGTTTAATCGCCCGATCTTCCTATAATTCATATGAGTATAGTTAGTTAACAGTTCTGTTAACTAACTATACCTGATATTCTTGACCTTGTCAAGCACTTCTTCTACGCTTATATCCGTCAATTTATCCTTTTCTATGATAATATGACTCTTGCCCCAAGGCCCCCAGCGCCTGGCAGTTTTGCCGGGCAGGTCATTCCTGAACAAGGCGATCACAGGAGTTC
>JAQUPI010000090.1 GCA_028716705.1 Candidatus Omnitrophota bacterium
AAATTTTATGTAATCCAGGACATCCGCGTTCTGTCCGCTGCCGGAGGTGACGACCCCTGCAATGTACTTGTCAAGCAGCCGTTTACAATGGATAAAATGCCCCGAGCGGTCGAACAGCGCCTTCATCGAAGCGGTCACCTGATTTATATAATTCGGGGAAGCGATGATAATACCGTCGGCATCCAGCATCTTTTCGATGATCATCCGCGCGTCGTCGTTTATGCCGCAGCGCAGGATATTCTTATGGCAGGCCTCGCAGTGCTTACAAAAGGAAATCCTGTAATTATCCAGGTGCAAAACCTCGCAGTCGGCGCCTTCCTGCCGTGCTCCCCTCAATACCTCTTTTGCCAGCAGGAATGTGCTGCTTTGTTCCTTATGTGGGCTGGAAGAAATGGCTACTATCTTCATATAGGACGCTCCCGGTTTTTACAACGCTAATTTATAGCTTGCCTCGATAGTTTTAACTAAATTCAATAAAAACGTGTTTGTGGGGACCGGGATGCCCAGCTCCTGCCCCTGCCTTACGATGACGCCGTTAATGAAATCTATTTCGGTAGGTTTTTTCTTAAGGACGTCCTGCAGCATACTGGAGACGTTCCCCGCGGTAGCTTCACAGACCGCCTCGACCTTAGCCAGGGGGTCGTCATAAATAAGCTTTATCCTTTTGCGTTTGGCGACGCGGATCGCCTCGGTGACCGCCTCCCGTAAAATCTTGCGCGTGCCCTCAAATTCGATCAGCCGGCCATTATTCAAACGGGTGATCGCGGTAAGCGCGTTGATGCCCGCGTTAATGATGAGCTTGGACCATAATAGCCCCTTGATGTCCCTGGAAATCCGCGCCTCCAGCCCGACCTTATTGAATAGTTCCCGGATAGAGCGCAGTTCGACGGAGATCTTCCCGTCCGCCCTGCCGATGACGGTCTCGCCTTTACCGGCGTGCCTTACTTTTCCGGGGCCGAGCAAAGTCGCGCCTAGATTCGTTACCCCTCCGATCACGCGTTCATTCCCCAGGCTTTCGGCGATTATTTCTATATTGCCTATGCCGTTCTGAAGAGTAAGAACCTTAGTGTTCTCCGCCACGAGGGGTTTTGCCCGCGAGACCGCTTCTTTAGTATGATAGGATTTTACGCAGAAAATGACAAGGTCCGCCTGTTTTATCTGCGCGGGGTCCGACGTCACCCTGATCTTCGCTTCCCAGCTGCCCGAGATCCCCTCTACGGCTATGCCGCTTTCCTGGATCCGGGCGGCGCGTTCCGCGTTTTTATCCAAAAGCCAGATCTCTTCCCTGGATTTAGATAAAAATGCCGCTAATAGAGATCCCATCGCCCCAGGGCCAACGATCACGATCTTCATTCCCGCCTCCCCTAGTTTCCCTTGTAGCTTCTGCTGAAATTCTCCATTTTATTCAAAACCTTCTGCGACTTAAGCTCTTTCTCCAGATGAAAATTCAAAAAGGCGTTCAGTATGGTATTCAGCTCCCTCTTTATCTGCGGGTTCATCCCCAAATTCAGGTTGCTCCTGAAATCGTTCTTTTCGATGTGCAATATAGAAGCGACCGTCCCCCTGAATATGGATCGCGCCGCGTGGTCCTTGGGGTAGCATTTCAGGCATAAGAGCCCGCCGAGAGTGAAGCTGAATTTCGAATGGCCGTTGACCCGCTCGCCGCAGGAAACGCAGGAATCGAAATGCGGCTTGAACCCCGTAAAACTGAGCATCTTGATCTTGAATATGGTCATGATCTTATCGGGGTTATCGTTTACCGCCATCTCCTTCAAGGCCGTAGCGGCGAAGTCGAATATTCCGGCGTTGGGATCCTCCTGCGCGGTGAGCGCGTCGATCAATTCCATCATGAAGCTGGCTGCCCCCACCTTGGAGATATTCTCCCTTATGGGGGAGAAATTATCCCTTACGTCGCATTGCGAAACCAGGTGCAGCGAGGTATTCGTTTTTTTGTAGAATACGATCTCGTTGCGCGAAAAAGGCTCCAGGGTACTGGCGAATTTGGCGGGTTCCTGCCGTATACCTTTAAGGATGCCGCTGAGTTTGCCGAAATCCCGGCTGAAAAAGTTCACCACCAGCGAGGTCTCGCGAAAATCCCACTTCCTTAGAACTAATACTTCCGTCTTATGAATGGACATGGTTGGCGTCTTGTGACAAACGTAATGATGCCATTATCGTCTCCTCTTTTTCCCGCATTACAGCGGTATCTTTTGCCTTGCGGTCATCATAGCCCAGGATATGCAGCACGCCGTGGGCCACGTACAAATGTAATTCGTACAAAGGGCTGGTGCGGAATATCCTGGCGTTACGCTCGGCCGCTTGCGCGGATACTGCTATATCCGCCGCGAGCTTATCTTCCCCTTTTTCGCTCAAATTAAAGGCGATCACGTCGGTAGCGCCCCTTTTCCCGAGGAATTCCCGGTTTAATTCCCTGATCTTGCGGTCATCGCAAAAAAGCAGCGTTATTTCTCCTTTTCTCCTGGTGCCTTCCGACGATAAAACTTTGTTGACCGTGGTTTTTATTTTTTCAGGGGCGACGGGGATCCTGTTTTGCAGGTTTAATATGGTTATTTTCACCCTAATGGGGTTCACCGCTTCCGGTATGGTTTCCCGGATAGGCTATGCTGGCATGAAAGATACCGCTTAATATACGGACAAATACCGCGGAGATCTTTTCCAGGTCTTTAAGCGTCAGGTCGCATTCATCCAG